>URUL01000017.1 GCA_900551005.1 uncultured Ruminococcus sp.
TTTCATCGGTATGGAATGCAGCATCGCCGGTAGATATGGTGAAATTGCCGCTGCTGATATCGGCATTAGCATTTGAATGAACGGCATCGTCGTTCGTAGCCAGTATGAAATCACCGCCGGCAATGAGCAGATCGCCGGTTGCTTTCACGCCCTTTGCACCTGCCGTGATATCGAAGCTTCCCGAAAAGATCCGGAGATAATATTCCGCGTCTATGCCGTCGCTTTCGCTTTTTATCGTGAAATCGCCGCCCGAAATATAGATATATCCCTTTTCCTCATCGTCCGTATTTTCGCTGTGGATGCCGTCCTTTCCCGCGGTGAGGTCAAAAGCTCCACCCGATATGCGCACGCTGTCCTTTCCGCAAAGCGCATGCTTCTCTGCCGAAATGATATACGTTCCGCCTGTCATGACGAGATCATCCTTGGAAACGATGCCGTGCCCGTATTTTGCATTTATTGTGAGAGCCCCTTCGCCGTTGAAGCTGATATCATCCTTGGCGAAAATGACGGCATCGATGCTGTTCTCGTCTATTGCGATATATTCACCGACACATGAAAGCGTATTTTCACTTCCCTTTTCGAGGGTGATGAATACCTTGTCGGCGCTCTTTACATAGATTGCCGCAGATGATTTGCTTGTGATATCGACACCGTTCAGCACGAGCTGGATCTTGTCTTGGTCGCCCGCAACAACCTTAATCTGTCCGTCCGAGCGACATCCGCTTATGATATATGTCCCCGCCGCGCTTATCGTCACGGTACTGCCGCTTATCTTCACGGAAGCCGAGGTAGCGCTACTGCCTCCGTCGGCGAGCTTTACCGTGACAGCATTCGAAGCATCGTATTCCGAGCGTCCGTCACGGTCAGTAAACATTTCGTCGCTCGGTATGACATCAATAGCACTTCCCGTTGACGCCGTCTGACCTTCTCCTGTATTTACGGCGGGATCACCTCCCATGTCGCCGTACGGCGGTGTCGGAGGTGCGTACGGATCGCTTGTTACAGCGGATGATGTGCCTGTTTCACCGTTTTCCGTATGGGTACAGGAAGCAAGCGATATGATCAGCACAAGCGCGCATGCTCCGCTTATGATTTTTCTGAGTTTAAAGTTCATTTTCATTTTCCTCCTTTTTCGATACGGATATCTCGAGATTTCCGTTGCGGATGCGGAGCTTATCGATAAACTCCTTTTCGTTTGCGCTTTCTTTGAATTTTATATCATATGTCAGCTTGAAGAGACTTCCCATATTCGCCGTTTTGACATGCACGAGCGAGTGGCTCTCCGTGAATGAATCGAAAACCGTGTCGAAAGCGCCGCTGTAGTCGAGATTTTCCGGAACGGTAAGCTTGAGCACTCTCTCGCGTGATCCGCTTTCTCTCGCCGATGCGATATAATTGTAAATGATAAGTCCCGCTGCCATTATGAGCGTAAACAGGACCGCATATGCAAGATATCCGACACCGGCTATCAGTCCCGAGCACATCGTCATGAAAATAACGCATATCTCGCGCGCCGTTCCCTGTGCGCTTCGGAAGCGGACGAGAGAAAAAGCGCCCGCTATGGCAACTCCGACGCCGATATTTCCGTTGACCATCATGATGACGACACAAACGACAGCGGGGAGCAGAGCAAGCGTCATTCTGAAGCTGCCCGTGCTTTTTGACTTGTGAGAGTATGCCGCCATATAGATGAGTCCCATGGCGATGGAGATCCCTATGCAGAGAAGAAATTTCCATGCGTCTATCGTGCTTTGGCTTTCTCCCAGAAAAATATTATCGAATAAATTAAGCATAAACTGCCTCCTTGTTCGCGCTTTTTACTCTCAGCTCATAGGCGCGTCCGAATTTTGAAAATGATGTCTTGTATATTTCCTCGCGGCTGAGTATATCCGTCAGCCACAGCGGGATCGCTCCGCCCGTTTTTATTTCCATGAGAACCGTTTTCTGCGGGAGTATGGGCTTTCCGTATATTCCCGAGGTCAGGTTCAGGTCATAATCGCGCGCGAGAATATCTCTGTCAAAGGTGATGCGAAGCTCTCTGTTTTCCCTGTCGTAAAAAGCCTCTCTCGAATAAGAAATAAAGGTGTCCGCGCGAAGTCCCTCATAGAAGCCGATGAAATACGCTATCTCCTCTGTTATCTGAGAGTGAGGCTCGGGATTGCAAAGAAAAGCCTGCGCACTTTCATATGTCATGTCCTCGCGCCTCTTATAGACCACCCCGTCATATTTCTTTTTCAGCTCCAGAAAGACCGTCTTGCCGCTCTCGGCGATGCCGTAACTGCGCAGACGAAGCTTTTCCTTATATATCGGAGCTTCTATGGAACGGCGGATTATTCTCGAGTCCGGCGTGTCATAATATATATTGCATATCGTATTCTTGCCGTATTCGTCCGTCACGGTCCTATCCTCTATTGCATGACGGACTTTTTCGTATTTTTCCTCGGAAAGAAGATATTTTATTTCATATCTCTTGAAATGATTTTGCACCTGCATATCCGATTCCTCCCTTCTTGTGAGACGATTATACAAAGTCAAACTAAAACGAAATTAAAAAAATATTTTTTTCGTGATTTTTTGAGAGTATGAAATTTCGTCATAAATGAACAAAAAGAGAGCCCGTCATTTCCGCGATGTAAATTTCGGGAGAAATTATCATTTTTCACTTGAAAAATCCGTCGGCAGATGCTATACTGTATTATGGAAAAAAATGGGGCATATTTTTGCCCGCCAAAGAAAGGAAAGGTGTCTTTTTATGAACTACAACAAGAAAACCATTGAAGACATTGATGTTGCAGGCAAAAAAGTTCTTGTGCGCTGCGATTTCAATGTTCCTCAGAAGGACGGCGTCATCACGAGCGACAAGAGAATCGTTGAGGCGCTTCCCACGATCAAATACCTCATGGATAAGGGTGCATATGTCATCCTCTGCTCTCATATGGGCAAGCCGCATAATATTTTCACAGAGGGCTTCTCTCTTAATAAGAAGGAAAAGAGCGCTATAGAGGCACTTCCCGCAGAAGAGCAGGCAGAAGCCAAGGCAAAGGCCCTCAAAAAGGCTCTCGGCGATAAGGAGAAATTTTCTCTCAAGATTGTTGCCGATAAGCTCAATGAATATCTCGGCGGAAAGGTTACTTTCGCCGACGATATCATCGGAGAAGATGCCAAGGCCAAGGTAGCCGCCATGAAGGCAGGCGAATGTGTGCTTCTCGAAAATGTACGTTTCGATGCACGCGAAGAAAAGAACGATCCCGAATTTGCAAAAGAGCTCGCTTCTCTCGCTGAGGTTTATGTCAATGATGCATTCGGTACGGCTCACCGCGCTCATGCTTCCACGGCAGGCGTAGCGGCTTATCTGCCCGCTGTCTGCGGCTATCTCATTCAGAAGGAGATCGGCGTCATGGGCAAGGCTCTCGATGATCCCGAGCGTCCCTTCGTTGCCATTCTCGGCGGAGCAAAGGTTTCCGATAAGCTGAATGTTATCAATAATCTTCTCACAAAGGTCGATACGCTCATCATCGGCGGCGGCATGGCATATACCTTCCTCGCGGCAAAGGGCTATGGCGTAGGCAAATCCCTGCTCGATGAATCCAAGATCGATTACTGCCGCGAAATGATGGAAAAAGCCGAGAAGTCAGGCGTTAAGCTTCTTCTCCCCATAGACACCGTCATCGCAGCAGATTTCCCGAATCCGATCGATACTCCCATTTCCGTTACGACCGTTGATGCAGATAAGATCCCCGCAGATATGGAAGGAATGGACATCGGCGAAAAGACACGCGCTCTCTTTGCAGACGCGGTCAAGAGTGCAAAGACAGTTGTATGGAACGGTCCGATGGGCGTTTTTGAGAACCCCACGCTTGCCGCAGGCACCATAGCCGTAGCACAGGCTCTTGCCGATTCCGATGCCACGACGATCGTCGGCGGCGGCGACAGTGCAGCTGCCTGTGAACAGCTCGGCTTTGCCTCCAAGATCACGCATATTTCCACCGGCGGCGGTGCAAGCCTTGAGTTCCTCGAGGGTCTCGAGCTTCCCGGCATAGCATGCCTTCAGGATAAATAATCGACGCAGGAAAGGAAATAAAAATGAACAAGACTAAAAGAAACGCCGTCATCGCGGGCAATTGGAAAATGAATATGACTCCCGCCGAAACAACCGATTTCATGAAGGCTCTCGCTCCCAAGGTAGCCGATGTAAAGGAAGCAAAGGTCGTTCTTTGCGTTCCGTTCGTCGATATCGCAGCCGCTGTGGAAGCCACAAAGGGTACAAATATCGAAATAGGTGCGGAAAACGTACACATGGAAGAAAAAGGCGCTTATACGGGCGAAATTTCCGGTAAGATGCTTGCTTCCTGCGGCGTTAAATACGTTATCGTAGGACACAGCGAACGCAGACAGTACTTCGGTGAGACCGACGTTACCGTCAACGGCAGAACAAAAGCAGGTCTGGCAAACGGACTCAAGGTCATCCTTTGCGTCGGTGAAACTCTCACAGAGCGCGAGCAGGGTGTCACCTTCGAGACAGTATCCCGTCAGACAAAGATCGCTCTTCTCGGCGTTTCCGCAGAAGAGATGCAGAATATCATCATCGCTTATGAGCCTGTATGGGCTATCGGCACCGGCAAGACCGCCACAGCCGAGCAGGCTGAAGAGGTATGCGCATATATCAGAAGCGTTGTCGCTTCTCTCTATGGTGCAGAGGTTGCCGAAGCTACCACCGTTCAGTACGGCGGAAGCATGAATGCGAAAAACGCCGCAGAGCTTCTCGCCATGGAGAATATCGACGGCGGACTTATCGGCGGCGCTTCTCTCAAACCCGACGATTTCACGGTAATCGTCAAAGCGGCTGACTGAATTAAATCGCAGCTGACTGAACAAATGCAAAACATTTGGGCGCACTTCATAAGGAAGTACGCCCAAATCATTTTTCCCATCACAAAAAAAGCCTGACGCGCCATAAATGGCAGCGCCGGGCTTTTTTGTATTTCAGATGTCGGGTGGGGGTAAGTGCGCCCTTACGCTTCAGGTAAAATTCCGGTTTCTCCTATAAGGTATTTGCGCATAAGTGTAAGATCTATCGTATCTATTATTCCGTCACCGTTCAGATCATCGGCAGCACTGCGCTCCGGGCTTCATCTTTTCGGCAGTCCGTTTTTATTCCTCTTCTCTTATGACTGCTATGCCCAGTTCATCGAGTGCCTTTGCATCGGTAGGTGCGGGGCACATGGTCATCAGCTCGCTCGCATTCTGAACCTTCGGGAAAGCAATGACATCGCGGATATCCTCAAGTCCGAGCATGAGGGTAACGAGACGGTCGAGACCGAAAGCAAGACCGCCGTGCGGAGGCACGCCGTATCGGAAAGCGTCGAGCAGGAAGCCGAATTTCTCCTGCGCCTCTTCCGGCGTAAAGCCGAGCACGGAGAACATCTTGGACTGAAGCTCCTGGTCATGGATACGTATCGAACCGCCACCGAGCTCTGTTCCGTTGAGAACGATATCATACGCTCTCGCGCGCACTCTTCCCGGATCGGTATCGATATACTGCATATCCTCATCCATCGGTGCCGTGAAGGGATGATGCTTTGCATAGAATCTGCCGTCCTCCTCACTGTATTCGAGAAGCGGAAATTCCGTGACCCAAAGGAACTTGAAATCAAACGGATCAAGCAGCTTGAGACGCTTTGCACATTCCACGCGAAGCGCGCCGAGCGCATCAAAAACTATTTGATCCTTGTCTGCCACAATAAGGATGAGATCGCCTTTCTCCGCGCCCATGGCTACCTTTACAGCTTCGTTTTCCTCTTCTGTCAGGAACTTTGCATAGGAAGAAGATATCTCGCCGCTCTCAGCCCATTTGAGCCATGCGAGGCCCTTGGCCTTATACGTCTTGGCAAATTCTCCGAGAGAATCTATCTCCTTTCTCGAGAAGGAAGCGCCGCCCTTGACATTGATGGCGCGCACGGAACCGCCTGCTTCTACAGCACCCGCGAATACCTTGAAGGAACAGCCGCGAAGAAGATCGGAAAGATTCTTGAGCTCAAAGCCGAAACGCAGGTCGGGCTTATCGGAGCCAAAGCGCTCCATAGCCTCGGCATATGGCATTTTTATAAAATCATAGTTTAGGTCGATATTGTAATATTTCTTGAAAGCATACTTGAGGAAGCCCTCGTGAACTGCCATTACGTCATCCTCGCAAACGAATGACATCTCCGTATCTATCTGCGTAAATTCCGGCTGACGGTCGGCGCGCAGATCCTCATCGCGGTAGCAGCGCGCTATCTGAAAATAGCGGTCGAAGCCGGAAAGCATGAGTATCTGCTTATAGAGCTGAGGCGACTGCGGAAGCGCATAGAATTTTCCGTTATGCACACGGCTGGGCACGAGATAATCACGTGCGCCCTCAGGTGTCGGTTTGATGAGCGTTGGTGTCTCTATATCGATAAAACCGTTCTGCGCATAGTAATCTCTTGCGATTTTTGTGATCTCCGAACGTGCGATGATATTCTTCATCATGTCGGGACGGCGCAGGTCGAGATAGCGGTACTTCAGGCGAAGCTCCGCGCGGACATCACTGTTTTCGAGTATTTCGAAAGGAGGAGTCTGCGAAATGCTGAGAACCTTATATTCGTCTACTTCGATTTCGATTTCGCCCGTGGGCAGATTTTTATTGACTGCGCCCTCTCCGCGGGGGCGGACCGTGCCTTTTGCGCAGACCACATATTCGCTTCTCGTGCGGAAGGCAAGGTCAAAAAGCTCTTTGTTGGTATTGCTGTCAAAGGCGAGCTGAACGATACCCGTGCGGTCGCGTACATCTATGAAAATGAGCGAGCCGAGGTCGCGCTGACGCTGTACCCAGCCCGTCACGCTGACGCGGCTTCCGATATCGGAGGCACGCAGTGTGCCGCAATAGTGCGTTCTTTTGTCTGATCTTTCAAATGTTGCCATAACTGTATATTCCTTTCGAAGTTATTGTCTTTCATTTCGCGGCGATGAGCTTTGCCGCCTCATCGGGGGAAAGCACGCTCTGCTCCCCGCTTGCCATATCCTTGAGCATGACCTTTCCTTCCGCCGCTTCCGTTTCGCCTATGATGGCAACGAACGGAATACCGAGACGGTTGGCATATTTCATCTTCGGCTTCATACCCTTTTCGCCGTAATAAACGTCAGTATTGATTCCCGCCGAGCGGAAAACTCCTGCCGCCGCCACGGCACTGCTCATCATCTGCGCGCTCATCGGCACCACCAGAACCCGCGTCAGGCTTTCGCCCTCCGCCTCTATAAGGTTTTCCATGCGAAGCGCACTGTAAAGACGTGTAAGCCCTATCGAAACGCCGATGCCCGGCAATTTCTTATCGGTATAGTAGCCGGTGAGATTGTCATATCTGCCGCCGGAGCAAACGCTGCCTATATTCTCATGTCCACAGAGGAAGGTTTCATATACCGTTCCCGTATAGTAGTCCAGACCGCGGGCGATCGTCAGGTTCAGGCGGAAATTCTCATCGGGCACGCCAAACCTGCGCATATATGAGCAGACCTCCGCAAGCTCGGAAAGCCCCTCTCTGAAATTATCGTTCTTATCGGCAGAGATACTGCCGAGCTTTTCGAGGATCTCATCCGTGCTTCCGTCAAGGGAGATGAACTCGAGTATCTTTTCCGTTCCGCTCTCGTCTATGCCTGCGGCAAGAAGCTCCTTTTTCACATTGTCCGCGCCTATCTTGTCGAGTTTGTCCACGATGTGGAGAATATCCGCCGTCTTATCGGCAAGGCCGATGCTCTCGAAGAAGCCGCCGAGCAGGCGCCTGTTATTGAGATTTATCACGAAATCGCCGAGCTCAAGCTCCCGGAAAACATGATAGATAACGGCGGGGATCTCCGCGTCATAAGCGAGCGGAAGCTCCTCCGAGCCGACGATATCGATATCGCTCTGATAGAACTCTCTGTATCTGCCCTTCTGCGGACGCTCTCCGCGGAAAACCTTGCTTATCTGATATCTTTTGAAAGGGAAAACAAGCTCTCCCGCATGCATCGCGACATATCTCGCAAGCGGCACGGTGAGATCAAATCTGAGCGCTATATCGTTTTCACCCTTTGTAAAGCGGTATATCTGCTTTTCGGTCTCGCCGCCCGCCTTGGCAAGGAGCACGTCAGAGCGCTCTATTGTCGGCGTATCTATCGGGAGAAAGCCGAAGCGCTCGTATACCTCCCGTATCTTATCGTACATCTTATTGAAAACCACCTGCTCACGCGGCAAAAGCTCCATGAAGCCGGGCAGTATTTTCGGTTCCACCTTACAAGACATTAAATTTCCTCCGATTTTGTCGTAATTTTGCCATAAGTAGATTTTATTTCAGTATATTATACCACTTTATAATCGAGTTTTCAATATCTTATTGACTAAAAAAATCTCTTGTGATATAATTTTTTATAAGCTTTATAATGGGAAGGAGTGTGGAAATGGCAAAAAACAGGTTTGAAGTGGGGAAAAATTCGCCCGTCACATATCTTTCCGGAATAGGCGAAAAAAAAGCACAGGCGCTCTCGAAAATAGGGATACAAACGGTCTACGATGCGGTGCGCCATTACCCGCGTGCATATGAAAACCGCGGCGATGTGCGCAATGTTGCTGATATTGCCGATGAAGCCGTATGCTCCCTTATTCTCACTGTTTCGGCAAGACCGCAGACGGCGATGATACGCCGCGGCATGACGATAACGAAATTTTCCGCCTTTGACGATACCGGTACGTGCAGGATAACGTATTTCAATCAGCCGTATATCAAGGATCTTATCGCGCAGGGCGGGACATACCGCTTTTACGGCAGAGTCAGGCGGACGGGTACATGCGTTGCCATGGCATCGCCCATAGCGGAGCGCGCAGAAGAAGGCATGCGGCTTCTCCCGCTCAGTCCGCTCTATCCGCTTACCTCCGGCATCTCTCAGAAGCAGATGCGAAGCGCTGTATCCAATGCGCTCTCACTGCTGCTTTCTCCTTTGGCAAAGGACGGCATAAAAGAGACATTGCCTTTGGAATTGCGTCGAAAGTATTCCCTATGCGATATAAGCTACTCTCTGCGCGGCATACACTTCCCCGAGAGCTTCGGGATGCTGGAGATCGCGAGAAAGCGCATCGCCTTTGAGGATATGTATACTTTTGCCCTGCTCTCGCGCATATCGGGAAAAAAGGAGAAGCGCAAGGCGGACACGCCCTATAAAAAAGCCGAGAGAGCGAAGCTTCTCTCTCTGCTTCCCTACTCTCCGACAGGTGCGCAGGTGAGGACGATGGACGAGATAGATTCCGACCTTGAAAGCGGCTCTCTGATGGAACGCCTGCTGACGGGCGACGTAGGCTCCGGCAAAACACTCTGCGCGGCATATGCGCTCTTCTGCGCCGCGGAAAACGGCTTCCAGGCGGCTCTTATGGCACCGACGGAAATACTCGCCTCCCAGCATTATACGGCGCTCTCTCCTCTTTTCGAGAGGCTCGGCTACAGGATAGCTCTGCTCACAGGCTCGGTAACAAAGGCGCAAAAGAACAAGATATATGATGCGCTCGCCACGGGCAGTCTCGATATCGTGATCGGAACGCATGCGCTTATCGAGGATGCGGTTCGCTTCCGCCGCCTCGGGCTTGCCGTGACAGATGAGCAGCATCGTTTCGGAGCGGGGCAACGTGAAACGCTCTTTTCCAAAGGAACTTCCGTTCATGCTCTTTCAATGAGCGCAACGCCAATACCGAGAACACTTGCGAAGGTGCTTTACGGTGACTGCGATATTTCAACGCTCGACGAAATGCCGCCGAACAGAAGAAAAACAGATACCTATCTCGTAGACAGCAGCTATGAGAAGCGGCTTTATAAATTCATATCGAAAAATATATCAGAGGGCGGACAGGTATATATCGTCTGCCCTGCCATAGAGGAGCAGGAGCGGCTCGAGGATGAAAACGGCGAGCCGATAGCTCTCTCGGAGCTATACAGCATAGGTGAAAACGAGAAAACAAAGCTCCGCTCCGCCAAGGAATATTACAGCGAGCTGTCTGAGCATATTTTCCCCGAGTACAGCGTTGCTCTCATGCACGGAAAAATGAACGGCGCGGAAAAAGATAAGATCATGCGTGATTTTGCCGCGGGGAAAATACAGATCCTCGTCTCCACGACGGTCATCGAGGTCGGCGTGAACGTCCCCTCGGCAACGCTTATGATCGTGGAAAACGCCGAGCGCTTCGGGCTCTCTCAGCTTCATCAGCTTCGCGGGCGCGTAGGCAGAGGCGAAAAAAAGTCTTATTGCATTCTCGTTTCCGATTCGAAGGGAGCGCAGGCACGCGCACGACTCGAGCTGCTTGCCTCGACGACCGACGGCTATAAAATAGCGGAATTTGATCTCGAGACGCGCGGTCCGGGCGATTTCATAGAGGCGCGAAGCGGAAAGATACGCCAGAGCGGCGAGCTCTCTCTCCCGTATATCAATATGGGCGATACCGCGGCGCTCTATACCGCATTTGAAGAAGCGGATGCAACTCTTGTCGCAGACCCTCTTCTCTCCTCGGAGCAAAACTGTGCCATGCGTGAAAAAATAGAATACATCCGAAACAAAAATCAATTTGTATAAGCAGGAGCATAATATGAAAAAATATGTTTTTTTCAATGAGGATCCGAACCATTTCGTCTTTGAGCGAATGCGCGCCGGCAAGGAAAGCATTACCGAGGCGGATATAAACTCCTTTATAGACCAATATAAGGGCACGGATATAACGGATTTTCTCGTATGCCTGAATGCCAGCATGTGCTGGTATCCCAGCAAAAAAACAGACAACGCGATAGACAAATACCGCGAATGGAGAGCCGCCGGCAAAACCTCGGGCGACTGTGAGGGCACCGTCACATGGGGTGCAAAAATGAACGCCGATATCTATGACAGCGGACTTGATTACCGACGCATGTGGATAAGCCGCCTGCGCAAGACAGGCATACGTCCGTGGATAAGCATACGTATGAACGATATTCACGGCTCCATGAAAAAAGGCGATTTTCTGAACAGTGCGCTCGTGGAAGCACATCCCGAATACAGACGTACTCCGTATCGCGCGCCGGTATCAAATTATGACTATGCTCTTGACTATATGCGCGAGGATGTGCGCAAATATTATCTTACCGTAATCGAAGAGGCGCTGGCAAGCTTTGATTGCGACGGCATAGAGCTTGATTTCATGCGCGAAGCTTACTGCCTCTGCATCGGAAGAGAATATGAAGGCACGGCAGTCATGACCGACTTCATGCGCGAGGCGCACAGGCTCATTTCGGCGGCAGGAGAAAAGCGCGGAAAGCAGCTGAAAACGGCGATCCGCCTGCCCGCAGATCCTGAGCTTGCCCTGCGGCTCGGCTTCGATGTATTCACATGGGTAGACGAGGGTCTTGTCGACGTCATAACGATCACCTCGCGGTGGTCAAGCGTGGACAACAATATGCCCATTGACATATGGAAAAGGATATTTGCAAAGAAGAATGTCATTATCCTCGCGGGGCTTGAGAGCCTCTGCGAGCCGTATCCCCGTCGCCCGAGAAAATATCTCGCAAATACGCTTGAGAGCGCCTGCGGCTCATGCTGTGCTTATCTTTCGATGGGTGCAGACGGAATGTATCTCTTCAACTACATGGATACCATAGCTCACGAGCCGGAAAAGGGCGACTGTCTGGCAAACCGAGGCATGGATGAATTTCTGCGCCGCGCGGGAAGCCCCGAGCTGCTTGCGGAAAGTGACCGCCGTCACATCGTTACCTACTGCGATATATCGGCGGCGGGAGCTTCACGTGTGCGAATGCTGCCGGCAAAGGTCTCCGATGGTGACTATTCGCTGCTCCGCATACCTACAGGGCACATTCCGTCAGATAAGCATGTACGGCTCGTGCTCGGCTTCACGGGTGAAACGGGAGATGAAAAGCCGGCCGCCTATGCCAACGCAAAACCGTGCGCCTGCATCGGCAAAATTCCATATGCTCTCCCGATGTATGACGATATCGAATACTACGCTTTTGAAATTGAAAATGACGGCAAGCTTCCGCCCGTGACGGTAGCCGAAATATACTGCCGCGGCGGAAAAGGTACAGTTTCATGGGCAGAAATACAAATAACACGAAGCAAGTGAGGTAGAAAAATGTTCACAGAAAAAATTTTCAATCCGAAAAATCAGGGCTACGGCAGAACGGCGCCGCGCGCATCATATATTCCGTGCAGAAGCGAAGCATCCGCTCTCTCGGGCGCACACGATGATAATTATCTCCTGCTCTCGGGCTGCGAATGGGATTTTCACTATTACGAAACGCCGCTTGACCTTCCCGAAGATATCGCGTCAGCGGATTTTGATGCGAAGCTTCCCGTTCCCGCCTGCTGGCAGAATCACGGCTACGGGCAGATTCAGTATACGAATATCAATTACCCCATGCAGATGAATATGCCGCATATCGCGCTGAAAAATCCCGTCGGACTCTATCGCCGCGTTTTTGACATAAAGAAAAATGCGGGCGAGCGCATATATCTTCGCTTCGAGGGCGTATGCTCCGCCTTCCTTCTCTATGTGAACGGCAAAAACGCCGGCATGTCCAAATGCTCGCATAACGGTGCTGAATTTGATATAACGGATTTCGTCACAGAGGGAGAAAACACCTTGCATGTCGCCGTTTTCACGAGAAGCGATGCGACTTATCTTGAGGATCAGGACTTTTTCCGCTTCAACGGAATTTTCCGCGATGTATATCTGCTTTCCCGCCCCGAAAACCATATCGATGATATTTCCGTTAAGACAGACAACAGCGGCGCACTGGACATAAAGGTGACGTTCTGCGGAGCCGAGAGCACATATTCCTTTAAGATATACGATATGAAAGGAAACTTTGTTTCCGATAAACCGTTTGTTCCCGATGTGAAGCTCTGGAATGCGGAAGAGCCGAATCTCTACAGCTTGGTATTCTGTGCCGGCGGAGAATATATACGCATAAAGGTCGGCTTCCGTGAGATTTCATGGAAGGGCGGCGTTTTCAAGATAAACGGCACTCCGGTAAAAATCAAGGGCGTAAACCGCCACGATACCGATGCCGCACTCGGCTATGCCGTACCCCGCGAGCACATCCTGCGTGACCTGATCCTCATGAAGCAGAATCATATAAACTGCATCCGTACTTCGCATTATCCCAATGCACCCGCGTTTTATGAAATGTGCGATGAGCGCGGCTTCTATGTCGTATGCGAATGCGACATCGAAACCCACGGCGTCGTTTTCATACGCGGAATAGAGGATACCGGTAAGCCCATATCGGGAGATCCTCTGTGGCGCGAAGCCTTTCTCGACAGAATGGAATATATGGTAGAGCGTTATAAAAATCATGCCTCGATCATCATGTGGTCGCTCGGGAACGAGAGCATGTTCGGCGAAAACCACGTCGCCATGGCAGACCTCACACATGCGCTCGATCCTTCACGTCCCGTGCATTATGAGCGCACCTCGGACCCGCTCTATCGAAAATACGGTCCGGACGGAGATTTCGTCCATCCCTGTGTTGATATCGTCAGCGTGATGTATCCGACGGTGGATTCCGTTGAAGCCGAAGGGCAGGATATGCGTGACGCCCGCCCCTTTTTCCTCTGCGAATACGAGCATGCAATGGGGCTCGGTCCCGGAAATGCCGAGGAATACTGGGAGCTCTTCTATAAATATCCGCGTCTGATGGGCGGCTGTATCTGGGAATGGGCAGACCATGCCATACTCTGCCGCGATGACGAGGGCAAGCCCTACTACCTCTATGGCGGAGATCACGGCGAATATCCTCATGACGGCAATTTCTGCGTCGACGGACTGAACTATCCCGACAGAACGCCTCATACCGCCATGAAAACGATGAAAAAAGCCATGACGCCGGCAAGAGTAAAATATATCGGCGACGGAGACTTTGAGATAACGAATACGCTTGATTTCCTCCCTCTCGAGAAAATATGCGCCCTCGAATATTCCGTAATCTTCGGAAAGGATACCCTCAAAAACGGCAGTGCGGATCTGAATGTTCCCGCAAAGCAAACACAGACCATTCATATAGATTCGCTTCCCGAGGGAGGCAAATATCCCGCGACGGTGGAATTTATCTTTCGTTATACCGTCGATACCCCGTGGGCAAAGAGCGGCGATATCCTCGCACATGAGCAGGTCGTTCTGCCATTTGCAGGCGGGAAAGCCGTGGAAAAAGCCTCCGGCACGGCACGCATCTCTGAAAACGGCGCACGTTTTCTCACCGTGACCGAGGGAGAGATGACATATGTCATTGATAAGGCGCTCGGCATCCCCGTTTCGATAAAAAAGGGCGAACGCGAATATCTCGCCGCTCCCGCACGGTATACGGCGTGGATGGCGATGACGGATAACCACATATATGTAAAGCGTCGCTGGGAAAATATGCACCTGCGCGCAGCTGATTTCGACGTTTACACATGTGAGGTAAGCGAAGAGGACGGCATGCCCGCGGTGACATTCACAGGCTCCTTCGGCGCGCCCTCGAGAACATCTCTCTTCGGCATGACGGCAAAATACACCTTTGGCGACGGCATAAACGTAAGCATCACCGCCACCGCGCCCAAGTATATTCAGGATGATGAGCGCCTGCCGCGATTTGCCCTTGAGCTTATACTGACCGAAGGCTTCGAAGAGCTGGAATATTTTGCTTACGGTCCCGAGGAGAGTTACATCGACCTGCACAATCACACAAGACTCGGCTTCTGGCACAGCACGGTTTCTGCGCAATATGAACCGTATATCCGTCCTCAGGAATGCGGCAATCACTACGGTGCAAGAGAGGCTCATCTCTTCCGCGGCGATGATACGGTAAGCGTATCCGGCAGCTTTGAATTTTCCGCTCTGCACTATACCGCGGGCGATCTCGAGAGCGCGACGCACCGCCATCTGCTCAATCCCCGCAAGGAAACCGTGCTTCTGATAAACTACAAGGTTGACGGCATAGGAAGCAACAGTTGCGGCCATCATCCGCTCGACAAATACCGTTTCAAGGAAAAGCAATTCGATTGGAACTTCCATCTCAAATTTTAAGATAAGGGGAATACCGAAAAGCGCCAAAAAAACAGCCAAAAAAATCAACCCTTGAGCAAGCTCAACGAGGAAGCAAAAGAGGCAGAGAATCTGATTTCTCTGCCTCTTTTGTATTGTGCCCGTCGGAATTTATCAATGCCATTCCTTTTTCAGAATAGCATACTGATAAGTATTTTCATAGTGCGGAGTTCCATCGGGGTTATTGACGAATGATACAAATTCCATGAATAAGCCCTCTCGGCGCATACCGAGCTTTTCACACAAATGCTGACTGGATAGATTATAATCCTCGACATAGGCGTAAATACGCCTTGCACCTTTTTGACCGAAGAGATAATCAAAAAAAGCGTGTGCTGCTTCAAAAGCATAGCCTTTCCCTTGATAATCAGCATTCAGCATCCAACAGGGACTAAAGGTATCCCGAACCGAATTTTCATCAGCGTGTGGCTCTCCTGTTTCCGGATATGCGTCTATCTCCCCGATCACTTTATTCGAGTCTTTAAGTGTAATGGCAAAATAATACTCTGTTTCACTTATGCGTTTTTTCATTTCCTCTTTTGCTTCATCAACAGAATTCAGTTTCATGGAAGCAAAGCAATTAACCGCAGGCTCTTTGAGATACTCATATACCTCTTCTGAATCGTCCTCAGTAAAGGGGCGCAAAATCAATCTTTCTGTTTCGATTATCATATCTCATTTCTCCTTTTTGTTTCAGCAGACCCCGATTTGTCGCACTCATTATATCAAAAATGCTACTGCAAGTCAAGGGAGAAGCCGCGTCCTTGCGCAGCCTCTCCCTTGGGATTGCTTTTTATTTCACTCTTCAAATGTTCATTTCTTCTCTTACCGCCTTGAAGCAATCGACAACATATGCGAGCTGCTCCTTGGTATGAGAAGCGCAGACCTGCGTGCGTATTCTCGCCTTGCCCTTCGGTACTACAGGGTATGAGAAGGCAACGACATAAACACCCTTCTCCATCATGCGGCGGGCAAATTCGCCTGCCGTTTTTTCATCATAAAGCATAACGGGAACGATGGGATGTGTGCCATCGATGATATCAAAGCCCGCCTCCGTGAGGAGCGAACGGTAATATTTCGTATTATCCTCAAGCTTATCGCGAAGCTCCGTCGTTTCCGAAAGCATATCGATGAGCTTGGAGGTCGTAGCCGCGATGGCGGGAGCCAGGGAATTTGAGAAGAGATACGGACGGCTTCTCTGACGAAGCAGATCGATGATCTCTTTTCGTCCCGAGGTAAAGCCGCCGGAAGCGCCGCCGAGCGCCTTGCCGAAGGTGGAGGTTATGATGTCCACTCTACCCATAACGCCGCAATGCTCGCTCGTACCCTTGCCGTGTGCACCCACAAATCCGGATGCATGGCTGTCATCAACCATCACGAGCGCGCCGTATTTCTCCGCGAGATCGCATATGCCGGCGAGATTTGCGATGATTCCGTCCATGGAGAAAACGCCGTCGGTGGCGATAAGCTTGATCCTTGCGCCCGCCGCGTCCGCTTCCTTCAGCTTTGCTTCGAGATCGTCCATGTTGTTGTTCTTATAGCGGTATCTGGCCGCTTTGCAGAGACGGACTCCGTCGATGATGCTTGCATGATTGAGCTCATCGCTGATGACGGCATCCTCAGCGGAAAGTACCGTTTCGAAAAGGCCGCCGTTGGCATCAAAGCAGGAGGAATAGAGTATGGTGTCCTCCGTGCCGAGGAACGTGCTGATCTTCTGCTCCAATTGCTTATGGATATCGAAGGTTCCGCAGATAAAACGAACGCTTGCGCATCCATAGCCGCGGCTCCTATATGAATCGACAGCCGCCTGTATCAGCTCCTCGGAATCGGCAAGACCGAGATAGTTGTTGGCACACATATTGATCATTTTCGTGCCGTCTGCCGTGGTGACAGCCGAGCTCTGCGGAGAGACGATCACTCTTTCTCCCTTAAAAAGGCCGTCCGCCTTAATTTTTTCAACCTCGCTCTTATAAAAGGCAAGTGCATCATTCTTATTCATTTTAATTCCCTCCTTCAACCGAGCTTTGTCCAGTCGAGCACGACCTTGCCGGAATTGCCGCTGTTCATGGCTTCAAAGCCCTTTTCATAATCCATGATATCAAAGCGATGCGTGATGATGGGGTCAAGATCGAAACCGCCGTGAATCATTGCCGCCATCTTATACCATGTTTCAAACATTTCTCTGCCGTAAATACCCTTTATCCAGAGTCCGTCAAAAACGATCTTCTCCCACGGGATCTGCATATCGTTTTTCGGTATTCCGAGCATAGCCATTTTGCCGCCATTTTCCATGGAATTGATCATCTGATTGAAGGCGACGGGACTACCCGACATTTCAAGACCCACATCAAAGCCCTCGTGGATATCGAGACTCTTCATCACCTCACGGAGATCTTCGTTCTTTGTATTGACAGCGGCACTCACGCCGAACTTCTTTGCGAGATTCAGGCGGTAATCATTGATATCGGTGATTACTACATTTCTTGCACCGCAGAAGCGTGCGATACCTGCCGCCATAATACCGATAGGCCCTGCTCCCGTGACAAGCACATCCTCACCCACGAGATTGAAGGAAAGCGCCGTATGCGTAGCGTTGCCGTATGGATCAAATATCGCATAGAGGTCATCGGAGATCTTATCATCGCAGAGATAGACATTTGTCTGCGGAATTACAAGATACTGAGCAAAAGCGCCGTCGCGATTTACTCCGACGCCCTTTGTTTCTCTGCAAAGGTGACCCTTTCCGGCAAGGCAATTCCGGCATTTTCCGCAGACGATATGGCCCTCACCCGTGACTCTGTCTCCCGGCTTGTAAGCCGTTACATTTTCGCCTACCTCGACGATCTCGCCTACATATTCATGACCTATCGTCATGGGCGTATGTATGGTTTTTTTGCTCCATTCATCCCAGTTGTAGATATGCAGATCCGTGCCGCAGATGGCTGTCTTGCGTATCTTTATTTTCACATCGTTTTTGCCGCATTCGGGAACGGGTACTTCACGCATCCAAAGCCCTTTTTCGGGACGTTCCTTAACAAGCGCAATCATTTTTTCCATAAACAGTAACCCCTTTTTCCAAGGCAGACCGCCTTATTAATTACGCTTTGATTATATACCTCTTATAAATATATGTCAAGTAAGTAGAATGTTAAGATTTTAAAAATTTTCATAAACTATAGATTTTCTCGTAATTTAATGGTATAATAGAAATAATAAGTTTTGCAAGCAAGCATTTTTGTTTGCGGTATATATGAAAATAATCACATCATTTGCCGAAAGGCGGCAAGGAGGGATAAATGTCAAATTTCAGAAAAGCGCGGATCAATGACGAGTTCATGCGAACCGTAGCCGATGCTCTGCGCATGGTAAAGGATCCTCGCGTGAGCACGAGAATGATAACCATTACGCAGTGCGACGTATCCGGCGATCTCAAGTATGCGAAGATATATTTTTCGCTTCTCGATTCCGATGAAGATGCGGTAAGGGATGTTTTGCACGGCCTGAAAAGCGCGCGCGGTCTTATCCGCCATGAGATTGCGGAAAAGCTTAATCTCCGCATCACCCCGGAGCTGACCTTCCTATATGACAATGCCATAGAACGCGGAGCAAACATATTCAGATTGCTCAAGGAAACGCATGTCGATGATTCTGCTTCCGACAATGAATCGGAGGGCGGAGATGGTGAATAATTCCAATTCTTCCGTAAAATCCGTTTGCAGGCTTCTTACGGAAAACAATAATTTTGCCGTATATACGCACGAAAATCCCGATGCCGATACGGTTGGCTCATGCTTTGCGCTTGTTCTCGCGCTGAGGCTTGCGGGCAAGAGGGCATATCCCGTCTGCTGTGATAAGATCCCCGTTTCGCTCACCTTTTTGACAGGTGGCGAGCGTAACTTTTTCGAGGAGGAGCTGCCCCGGGATTTTTCGCCTGTGTTCAGAATAAGCGTGGACGTCGCTTCTCCGAGTCAGCTCGGAAAATATATGAATCATGCACGCGAAATGTGCCTCGTACTCGACCATCACAAAACGCACGAGTCATATGCGCCGGTTCGGATAGTCGATTCGCAGGCGGCAGCATGCGCCGAGATCGTATATCGCTTGGTAAATCGCCTGCTCTCGGGAAGGATCCCCGAGGAGATAGCTTCCCTGCTCTATGCCGCTCTTGCGGCGGATACCGGCGGCTTTCGCTATGCCAATACAACGCCCTTTACACATAAGATAGCCGCAAAGCTCATAGAGCACGGCGCAAACCATGCGAGCATCTGCCGCGATCTTTTCGAATGTAAAACCAAGAGCGCTCTCGCGGCAGAGGCTTTTGCCATGGCAAATGTGCAGTATTTCTGCGGCGGGAAAATTTCATATGTCTGCATGACGGAAGCAGATAAAAAAGCAGGCGGCTTCGACGAGGAAGATACATACGATGTCATCAACGCCATCCGCCGTGCCGACGGCGTCAAGGTAGCCGTATTTGTCCGCGAGCGCGCCGACGGCTCATACAAAATATCAACTCGATCCTCCTGCGATATAGATGTGTCAAAAATATGCGCTATTTTCGGCGGAGGCGGTCATTTCGGTGCGGCAGGCTGTGTCGTTTCCTCCTCCGAGGTCGACAGCGCCGTCAAAAGGATCATAAAGGAATGCGGTTTCGATGAATGACGGAATACTTCTTTTAAATAAGCCCATCGGTATCACCTCCCATGATGCCGTAAATAAAATGCGCCGTCTCTTCGGCACGCGCTCTGTCGGGCATACGGGAACGCTGGATCCGATGGCATCGGGTCTTCTGACCGTTCTCATAGGCAATGCCACGAAGGCGAGCGAATACGCTATGCAGCACGATAAAAAATACCGCGCCGGTCTGCGCCTCGGCATCACGACGGATACGGAGGATACCTCGGGTACGGTGCTTTCGGAAAGCGATGACATTCCCTCTGAGGATGCGGTCATCTCCGCGGCAAAAAGCTTTGTCGGCGATATCCTGCAGACGCCGCCTATGTACAGCGCGCTGAAGGTCGGTGGGAAAAAGCTCTGCGACCTTGCCCGCGAAGGCGTAACGGTAGAGCGCGAGCCGCGAGAAATACACATATATTCCATCGCCGTCGCAAGAATCGACGACAGAAATTATACGCTCGATGTCTCCTGCTCGAAGGGAACGTATATCCGCACGCTTTGCGCCGATATCGGTTCCGCACTCGGCTGCGGGGGTACGATGAGTTCCCTTGTGAGGACGGAATCCGGAGGCTTTTCGCTCAACGATGCGGTGACCTCGGAGCAGTTGGAAGCAATGGATATCGCTCAGCGGCAGGCACGGCTTCTTCCCGTGGAAAGTCTTTTCGCAACGCTTCCCTGCGTGCGCCTCTCCGACTTTTATGCGAATCTCGCGCGCAACGGTGCGGAAATATATCAGCGCAAAGCGGGTACGAATTTTTCGCTCGGTGAAAAGCTGCGAGTATATGACAAAAACGGATTTTTTGCCCTCGGCGAAGTCCGCGCATATGACGAGGGTACGGCGATAAAGCTCATAAAGAGGTTTTAGCCACGCGATATGTACGCATGCAAATGAGAATAACAAACAAAAAGCTCCCGCAAAGGCTGCTTCCGAAAAAGGCAGTCTCCGTGGGAGTTTTTGCTATATTATACATTTGTATCATATATAAAGTGTCTCTCGATCACATCAAACACCTGTCATATCAAAGGGCGGAATAAAGCTGTCCTCCGCCGTTCCACCCTCCTGAATAAAGGCTTTTTCAATCCCCTCATTGACCGCGAAATCTATTATTTCGTCATATTCGCGCTCGGTTATCCTTCGCGAAAGCTCGGGATAAGGCACATCGGGCATAGGCGTATATTGATTCATTATCGAGATATAAATTTTCCCGCCGTAGGTTTTATGAAGATAGCGAAGCACGCTCTTGGCATCGAGGAGTCCCTCGGGCAGGATCAGCAGGCGCACTATCGTGCCGCGCTTCATCAGCCCGTCCGACGAAAAGACAGTCTCTCCCGTCTGCCTTACCATCTCGGCAGTCGCCGCCTTCGCCACATCGGGATAATCTGATGCATAGCTGTACTTCTTCGCACGTGCCGGCGACATATATTTGAAATCGGTGAGATAAATATCGATAAGCCCATCAAGCGTTTTCAGAGAATCGACGCTCTCGTAGCCGCCGCAATTATAGACAAAAGGAAGAGAAAATCCGCGCGCCTTCGCCATCATGATTGCTTCACGTATCTGCGGTGTGAAGTGCGTCGGCGTGACGAGGTTTATATTATGGACGCCCTTTTCGGCAAGCTCGAAGAAAATCTCACAGAGCCGCTCGCAGGATATCTCCTTGCCGAATCCTCCGTGCGCTATCTCCTTATTCTGGCAGTAAACGCACCGCAGACTGCATCCCGAAAAGAATACCGTGCCCGAGCCGCGCTCACCCGAAATGCAAGGCTCCTCCCAGTAGTGCGGAGCGGCACGCGCTATTTTTAATTTGGCACCCTGCCCGCAGTATCCTGCCGTGCGGTATCTGTCAATGCCGCAATTTCTCGGGCAAACATCGCATTTTTGTATATTATACATTTGTGTTATTCAAACTCCGAGTATATAAAATCCGTTATACATTTGTATATCTTTTTCGAGCCATTTCGAAATCACATTGTATTCGCGCGGTTTTTCGGACTTTATTGCCTTGAGTATTTCTGCCGCGCGATCTGCGCTGTAGTAATTGAGCCCGTAAAAACAGAATCTGCCCGAGCCATCGGGAGAAGTGCACGGCTCGAGATATTTGCCGTACTCTGCCATAAATTCATCGAGCTGATCCGTATCCACATAGAAGGAATCGTCGCTCCGGTTGATCACATTTGAGAAGACATTTTTCATATTACGACGGCGACAAAAGCTAAACTCCATATAATCGCCGCCGTGTCTTTCGCTGTTCCGGCAGAAGAATCTGTTCTCGTTCATTTGATTATCGCCTTCCATTCTCCGCCCTCTGCGATATATTGAAATTCCGTTTTCGAATCGTCAAGCATCATATTAACAAGCGCACCGAGATCGGCTACGGAATTGCGGTCGTCTATCTCGTCGCGGTCAAGCCAAAGCATTTCACCTTCGCATGATGATGCAATATCACCGCTGAATTTTTCCGTTTCAAATAGGAATACCAAATATCTTCCGCCGTCAGAGCGCGGAAACTGCTTTATACCGCAGAGGTGCGGTTCATATATATCGAGCCCTGTCTCCTCCTTCATCTCGCGTATGACGGCATCGACTACCGATTCTTCGGGTTCTATATGTCCTCCCGGAAGTGCCAGCCCTTTCCAATCCGCTTTTATTCTGTTCTGAAGGAGCAGGCAATCTCCCTTGTGAACAAGGCAGAGCACCGTAAGCTCCGCTTTTTCCGTTCTGCTCATTGAAGTCCCTCCGACAATGCCTCGTATACAACGTTTTTTACATTTTCATATGAGCATTTCGCTATAAAATCCGCCGTATTCATAAATCCCGCAAAATGTATCCCCGCCTCTGTGATATCAGTCGGCTTTTCTTCATCTATCCGGAAAACAACGGGATATATCATTTTTTCCGTAGGTATCGCATGATGATCTGTGAACCGGACGGCAAATGGCGTTATCTCTCTTACAAATTCGCTCTTGCAGAGCAAAACACCCGTTTCCTCGAGACATTCACGCACAGCCGCATCGATATGCGTTTCTCCTGCCTCGATATGCCCCTTCGGAAGAGAGAGTGCCTCATGACCGTATATCGTTTCGCGTGTGGCGAGTATTTTTCCGCCGCATAAAACGACAGCCATGGCGCTCTTCTCTTTTCTGTATGACTCATCCGTTTTTGAAAAGCTCATCTTCCTCCTCCGTTTAAACAGGTTGGAACTGGCTGTTGTAGAGCTGATGATAGAATCCGCCCTTTGCCAGCAGCTCATCATGAGTGCCCTGCTCGATGATCTTGCCGCCCTGCATCACGAGAATGAGAGAAGCATTTCTGATGGTCGACAGTCTGTGCGCCACGACGAAGCTCGTCTTGCCGCGCATGAGCTTATCAAATGCGTCCTGAACCTGAAGCTCCGTTCTCGTATCGATATTTGATGTCGCCTCGTCGAGGATCAGCATCGGCGGCAGGCAGAGCATGACGCGGGTAATACAGAGAAGCTGCTTCTGCCCCTGGCTTATGGTGTCTTCACTCAGCACGGTATCCAGCCCCTGCGGCAGCTTTTCTATAAATTCCCAGCTGTGCGCATCCTTTGCCGCGCGTATCACTTCCTCATCGGTAGCATCGGGCTTGCCGAAACAGATATTTTCGCGGACAGTGCCGCTCTTTATCCATGTTTCCTGCAAAACCATGCCGAAGCTTCCGCGCAGAGCATGGCGCGAGAGACTTCTCTCCGGCTTGCCGTCGATATCGATCTCACCCGCATCAACATCATAGAAGCGCATCAGCAGATTGATAAAGGTCGTCTTTCCGCAGCCCGTGGGTCCTACGATCGCTATCCTCATGCCCGGCTCAACATGCAGATTGAAATTCTCGATCAGCTTCTTTTCTTTATCATAGCTGAAGGCAACATGGCGGATATCGACCTCCCCGCGCACGTTTTCCAGCGTGCCCGGCTCATCGGGCGTTTCCTCCTTTTCCTCAAGGAGCTCAAAAAGCCTGTCCGCACAGGCAAGTGCATTCTGCATTTCGGTGATAACGGAACTGATATCGTTGAAAGGCTTCATATACTGGCTTGAGTATGAGAGCAGAACGGTCAGCCCGCCTGCGGTGAGATTGCCTTTCATGATCAGCAGCACGCCGACAAAAGCGACGAGCGCATAGATTATATTATTCACAAAGCGCGTGGACGGATTGGTCAGACTGCTGTAGAATACCGCCTTCTGACTGTAGACACGGAGCTTTTCGTTTATCGCGGCAAATCGCTCGGAGCTTCGCTTCTCATAGCCAAAGGCGCGCACCGTCTTCTGGCCACCTATCATCTCTTCGGTCAGTGCCGTCTGAGTGCCGCGAGCCTCGCTCTGCTTTCTGAACATAGTATAGGAGCGCGAAGCGATGAATTTCGCCACGAGGAAGCTGAGCGGTGTCAAGAACAATACCATCAGCGTTATCCATATATTTTTGGAAAGCATAAAAATGAGGGTAAGCACGATGGTGACGACACCTGAAAAAAGCTGTGTGAAACCGAGAAGCAGTCCGTCCGAGAGGATATCCGCATCGGAAATAACACGGCTGACGATATCGCCTGTGCTGTGGCTGTCAAGATAAGAGAGCGGCAGGCGTTGAATATGCCTGATCGCACCAGAACGTATATCGCGGACGATGCGATACGTCATACGGTTGTTGACGAGATTCATCAGCCATGCCGACAAAGCCGAGACAGAGGCAAATATGAGTATCTTGCCAAGATAGCTCCACATCGTGCCGAAATCGACCTTGCCTTCGGCTACAATATTATCTATGGCATCGCCGAAAAGCATCGGCACATAGAGCTGGAGTGCCACGGACACCGCGGCAAGAATGATCCCCGCAAAAAGAAGTGTGCGGTATTTCGAGATGAATCGCATCAGCTTTACAAAGGTGCCTTTACTTTTGCGGGAGGTCTTTTCTTTTCTCGTCAAATTATCTTTTTTCATAAAATCATACCTCCCTTTCAGTTTGCCTTTGCATATTGCGCGCGCTCTTCGGGAAACTGCGAGAAGTAAATCTCCCTGTAGGTATCGCAGGTCTGCATGAGCGTGTCATGCGTGCCCATGCCCATCATGGCACCGTTGTCGAGCACGATGATCTTATCCGCCTGCTTGATCCCCGCGATCCTCTGTGAAACGAGAAATACCGTCGTATCGTCGCCGAGAGCATGTATCGCCTTGCGCAGAGCGGCATCTGTGGCATAATCGAGTGCGCTGGAGCTGTCATCGAGAATGAGTATCTCGGGCTTCTTTACGAGAGTCCGCGCGATGGAGATCCTCTGCTTCTGTCCGCCCGAAAGATTTTTGCCTCTCTGTTCCAGATTGAAATCGAGCTTTCCGCCCTTGCCCTCCACGACATCCTTTGCCTGTGCCGTGGTAAGCGCATCCCAGAGAGCGGGATCTTCTGCATTTTCGTCTCCCAAGCGGAGATTATCCCTGATACTGCCCGAGAAAAGCAAAGCCCTCTGCTGAACAACGCCGACCTTTTTGCAGAGCGTACCATTTGTATAGTCCTTGACGTTGTTTCCGTCTATATAAACATCGCCCTCGCTCGCGTCATAAAACCGCGGTATCAGGCTGATCAGCGTCGTCTTTCCGCTGCCCGTACCTCCGATGATACCGACCGTCTCGCCCTTATTTGCCTCAAACGAAATATTTCTGAGGCTCGGCGCACCGGCGCCCTTATAAGAAAACGTGACATTGTCAAAGCGCACCGCCACATCCGTGTCCTTTGCCTGCGCATCGCATACGGGATATTGCATGCTTGTCTTAACGCTTAGTATATTTGCTATACGTCCCGCACAAGCCATGGATTTATTCAGCGTGATGATAAGCGAAGCAAGCTTGATAAGCTCTACTATTATCTGAAGCATATAGTTGTAGAGCGCGATGACATCGCCCTGCTCCAGTGTTCCGAGATTGACCTGCACAGCGGCGCGGTCTATGAGAAAAACAGCGCCGATATTGATGAGTACATATGTGAGCGGATTGAGAAGTGCCGATATTTTGCCGACAAATTCATTGAGCTTTGTCAGTGCTCTGTTGCTCTCCTCGAATTCGTTCACGGAATGCTCCTCACGGCAGAAAGCGCGTATCACGCGGACACCCGTGAGATTTTCGCGAGTCAGACCCGTCACGCGGTCCAGCCCGCTCTGCACCTTCTTGTACAGAGGTATGCTCACGAGCATTATGGCAAATACAACAACAAAAAGTATCGGTATCGTTACG
>URUL01000018.1 GCA_900551005.1 uncultured Ruminococcus sp.
ATCAACTACTGCTATCTGGTGAATAAATATGACGACAACGAGAAGGTGAACTGTCTGGAGATGCGCCCCGCCGCCTTCTTTGTGAACGAAACCCCAGACGAGCTCTTCTTCAAGCAGTACATCAAAGATAAAATCCCGCCTGTCCATCGCCTCGGCATAGCGGATTGCCTGAAACGGCGGCGTGATCTTTGCAAGGCACAACCGACAGGCGGTGGCTACCGCCTCGCGGTAATCCACGCCCGGCAAACGGGAGTGGTAAGCGTCGATCATAGCCGTCATCTCTGGTGTATCGTTTTTGTAGTGCAGTTTGCTTTTGTCAGCCAGCCTGTTGGTGTCGTCAATATCACAGATGATGTCGCCGAACACCCGATACCCGCCCATGCGGAAGTCCGAGAACAAGCCGTCATACGCCCGAAAAGCCTCTTCTGGGAGATATTCCTGCAAGAAGGATAAACGCTCCTCCGGCTTCATGAAATGCCACTGTTCGGCTCGTAACGCGTCACGGACGGCTTTGATGTGCGTTGCGTCCATCCCGGTGAACAGTGCATACAAACTGTCGGTATCATAGGTGTTTTCCTGATCCCGCATGGTCAGAATACGGTCAATATCCCGGCGCTTGGAGTTGCCCGGCGTCGGGTGCTTGCGCGACCGAATACGCCGCAGGCAACGGTCATAGGTGTCGATCAGCGTTCGGATCGGCGGGAACAGTGACGGGTCAAGATTATCTTTCCAATTCGGATGCCTGGCAAAAGTGAACAGTTCTGCGGAAGGTGCAGGCTTTATTACTTTTCGTGGCGTGTGCTTTTTCAGCATGTGGGCATAGTATGGCAGCTTCTCTACATTTGCCGTGACGCTCTCCCAGTCTGTCCCGTCGATATAATCCTTCATCTGCTCAGCAAAGGTGTCCTCATACCATGCAGGGCGGTCTTCCGCATCCTCAAGCAGTCGCTTGTATTTCAGATACCGGCTGCGCAGCTTGTCGTCGGTGTGCAGGTATGCCGACAGGTCGGGCTTGATACCGCTTTTGGCAGAGTCGATCTCAAGTCCCGTCAGAATCGCAAGCGTTTCGGTTTCCTGTCTGCACTTTTCTTTGATGTCGGTATCCGCATTTTCATCGTAAGCGAGAATACTGCGGTCAAGAGCGGCATTGGAAATCTGCCCGACACGCGAGGAAAAGGTGTTTTTGACTGCCTCAAACCGAGCGTGCAGGTCATTTGCATCCCGCAACTGCGGATCGGCAGTCGGAATACTGAGCAGGGGCAGATTGTTCCGGTTCGAAAATCTGTCTTCAAATGGATTCGCCGTTTCCTTATAGTGAGAGGCGATACTTTCACATATGACCGGCTCAAGGATGACTTTGACCATATCCCCGTCATAGTCCGCACCGCCGAGCCGTTCGGCAATGAGCGACCACGGTTCTACCATTACAACACCAGACAGGTGTGAAAGATACCGACGGCGGATGTCATGCTCATGGCTTTGCGGATATACCACGACCTCCTCGTTCTTTGCAATATGCGGATTGCGTAGGATCGCCGTCATGTGACTGCCGGTTAGACCATAGGCGGTTGTGTAACGGCAACGCGCGTCAAGCAGCTCCCGGTAGATCTCCTCCGCATTTCTGTTGCCGTCCGTATAGGGTTTTAGCAGTTCGGCAAGAAACAAAGTCAGATCCGCCGAAAGATAGGCGACTCTTCCGCGCACGAGCAGATTGCCGCGGGCAAAATTCCGCAAAATGGTATCCGCAGCGCGGTTAAGCTCCCGCCGGTATTCTTTTTCCGCAAGCAAAAGGTCATTGCGAAAAAGCATCCCGGCAAGGCGGTAGCCACGGCTTTTCGGATTTTTCGGTGCATGGTCGACATAGTAGTCAAACTGAAACCATTCGTCGTTGAGAAGGCGGTAGTAGATCTCCTCGGTCGTTTTGGTCAGCCACGCTCCGGTATCGCTGTCGTTTTGCTCATCCTCTCTGTCCATGTGCTCTTTCATCCAATCAAACGGCAAGTCAACCGGTCTGAACTGCTCACCGCTCAGGGCGAGGGTAGAAAGGAACTGATAGTTCAGATCGGTAAACTGTTCACTATCCGTGCGGTTTACGCCCGTAATATACAGTGTGTGACGGTAGGCGCGCAGGCGTTTCAGATATTCCTCAAAGGTCAGCCCGTTTTCCGTCATCCAACCGCATCCTTTGAATTGGCTCCTCGTCAGAATCATCCGGACGCGTTCAATTGGATGTTCCACACCCCACAGATCCGTGATTTTCGTGACGGTTGCCTCACGGAACAGTCCGTGAAAGTCCACCTCATGCACCATGCCCTTGATATACGGCATCCGGATCTGGAACGAGGTATGAATGTGCTTTCCGCAGTACAACCGATCGATCTCTTCCGCAAGCGCAGGGGAAAGAATGCCTTCGCCGTCAAACAGCGTGACCGCGACATCACTCTTTTTCTCCACTCTCTCGTAGTTGCGAACATCGCCGACACCTGTCGTGTCTTCCACGGTGATGACATCAATATCGGGATATACGGCAGTGGGATTGTCAACCACGACAATAGCATCCTTGTCCCACAGCATATCCGTTTCTATGCGTGTTCCGCTCGAAAACAGCAGACCGTTATAGGCGTAGAGCTTGGCCAATCGGCAAACGCCAAGTGTCATGCCGACCGTCATCCGGCGGGAAAGCGCCTCATAAATATCTGCACGGACAAAAGAAAGAACAGCGCTGCGGCTCATGCTGCCCGAGCGTTCAAAGGCGAGATAGCGTGCGTCTCCCTGACCGAAGTTCAATGTGATCCCCTCCGGGGAAAACATGGCTTCGGTCTTTTTTTGCATGAGCGCCGCTTTCGGGTTATCCGCATCCCGATCAAATATTCCTTTGAAGTCAAGATAGAGTATTACATCCGCAAGATCGGAGATCAGCATGTCTGAGGTGTGCTCTTTGTATTTTTTCCCACGGAGGATGCACATAGCCTGAAAGAAAATGGCGTTGTCCTCCTGCCAGGTATCTCCGTCCCCCATGATGACGCTTTTCGTCTGCGCCGGTGTCAGTGCGAAAGAATAATGCTCCTTATCGATTGGTTTGGCATAGGACAGCATCGCCTGCACCGACAGTCGCCGTATAAGGTATCTGAGTTTCGCCATGGAGACCTCCGTAATTGTTTTTTATAGTATACCATAGATTGCTAAGAAAATCAATTCGTATTTTTATAACTACTCCCATATCAATAAAAAACAGCAGAAAGGATGTTCAGATGAACGAAAACAAAAACCAAATCAAAGACTTTTACTCCGCGCCATATTATACGGAGAACGGATGCCTGTGTTATCTTCCTGTTGGCAGGCAGGATTCACCGGGCATTATGCTTTGTAATTTTGCACCGCGTATCGTGCGTGAAGTGATCGTAGATGACGGCGCGGAAAAGACAAGGCGATACCTGATTGGCGGCACTGACGCAAACGGAAATAACTTCACGCCTGTGGAGGTTCCTGCAGGGGAACTTGAAAAAATGTCATGGATCGCCAACAATCTGGATGCTTCCTGCGATCTTTGTGTAGTCAGTCAGGTGGAAAAGCATGTGCGATGTGCCATCAAGACAACGGCGAGATTTGCCGACAAGCGGTATATCTTCTCGCATACCGGGTGGAAGAAGATCGGAGGTGAATGGCACTATCTTCTGCCCGGGGACAAGACCTATCAGGTTGAGCTGAAGGGAAAGCAGAGGAATTACTACGGTGCCGAAGGCATGAGCCGAGAGGATGCGGAGGACCTTGTCAAATTGCTCTCGGGCGGTATGATGCCCGACGAGGTACTCCTGCCGTGCCTCGCCACGGCATTCCTCTCACCTCTCAATGAGTTCCTTCGTCAGATCGGGCATGAACCGAAATATCTTTTAACCCTCATCGGCAGAACCGGCAGCATAAAAAGCACGGTAGCGGCGCTTATGCTGTCTTTCTTCGGCAACTTCTCAGCAACCGACTTACCAATGAGCTTCCGAGATACGGCAAACAGCATCGTTCACAACGCCTTTACTCTGAAGGATGTACTGACCTGCGTAGACGATTACCACCCGACGGCAAGGTCGGATGCAAGTCAGATGAAGGCTACTATGCAAACCTTGGCAAGAGGTTACGGCGACAGAGCCGCACGAAACCGACTCGGCTCAGATATCACATTGAGAGAGCCACGCCCGCCGCAAGGCAATGTCATTGTCACGGCAGAGTTTGCACCCGACATTGGAGAAAGCGGAACGGCACGTCTTTTCTGTATTGAGATGAAGCCGGGCGGTATCAATCTTCCTCTTTTGACCGAAGCACAGGACAAGGCTCTTGAAGGAAAATACGCCGCTTGTATGCGCGGGTACACAGATATGTTGAAGTTCTTTGCGGACAAGGGCGAGATCTGCAATATGCTGAAATCCGATTTTACCACGTATCGAAGCAAATGGCGTGACCGCCTGAGAGAAAATGAAATACAGTTTCATGACCGACTTCCCGACACGCTTGCGTGTTTGGAAATCGGTTTTTCTTTTATGGAGATATTTCTATCTGCCGAAGCACACATGGACGAAAAAGGTATCACAGCTCTTAATGAGCGTTTTGAAAATGTTCTTCTGTACCTTGCCGCAAGGCAATCCGAGTCGATAGAGCAAGACAGACCGACGCATATATTCCTCCGCAAGCTGTATTCTCTGATTGAGTGCGGGCAGGTGTGTCTCATTCCGGCATCGAGCAGGCTTGAAACATTACCGAAGAACTATATCGGGTATGAGGATGAAACCTATTACTATCTCATGCTGGATGCTTCTCACAAGGCTGTCAAACGGTTATGCGGAGAGCAGGACGAAGGCTTTGCTATCTCTGCCAAGTCTCTTTCCAAGGCGCTTGCCGACGAGGGATTAATAGAACAAGACGAAAGCGGAACGAACACAAAAACGATGCGGTTCGGCGGCAGACTCAAACGGGTTATGCTTCTTCGCAAGGATAAGGCAAATAAGTTGGTATCTGTGTAAAAAATGGCGTAACAAACGGAACAGCCGAAAAACGGGAGCGCGGTTGTTTCGCTTGTTACGCCAAATTCAGATAAGCAGGTACTTTCTTTCTGCATAATTGTATTTATAAATACTGCTCCCATATCATCAGAAAGGAGGAAAAGCGAATGATAGAAATTGCGGACAATGTACACGAGTCGTAGCTCTACGACTTCCCGCTTCAGCGGGGCAAGCAGAGCGTTTGGACTCCCACCGCCAAAGGCGGCTGGAGCCAAACGCATTTATTTTTTTCGGGCGGAAGCCCGAACCCACTTACCTTTTCTTTGCGAAAAGAAAAGGGTAAGCCAAAAGAAACGAATTTAATTATACAATTTTCAAAGAGGTGATTTGTCATGGCGACCAAAGGTCGCAAACGAAACAGAAAAAAGTCCTTTTGGGTAACAGAGGGCGAATGGAAAGCAATTGAAAAGATTGCCGCCGGTATCGGCATGGGCATCGGTGAATATCTTCGCATCTCAGCGCTCGGCAAGACAATCTATCAGATTGAAGAACTGAAGCCGGTTCTTCATGAGCTGAAATGTATCAGCCGCAATCTCAATCAGCTCACCATGCTCTCGCATCAGGGCGTGGTGCGGACAGTCAATCTGACCGCAACGGCGGATGGCATCGGTCGGTGCTATGAGGCAATCAACAAGCTGTACGCCAACACCGATGCGGTGATACAGGGCGGAGGTTGATGTCCTATGGCAACCGTTATTTTTATCAAGGAGAGCAAGCAGACGCCGAGTGCCATGCGCGGTTGTATCCGCTACTGCGTGCAGGAGAAGAAAACCGTTGACGAAAACGGACAGCAGTATGTCGGCGGTGTCAACTGCCTCGGTCAGCACGCGTATGAAGAGTTCATGGCAACCAAAAATCTTTACGGCAAAGCCTGCGGCACTTACTTCTATCAGTATGTGCAGTCATTTCTGCCGGGGGAAATTCAGTCTTACGAAGAAGCCCACCGCATCGGTCTGGAATTTGCCGGGAAATCTTTTCCGGGATATGAGGTCTTGGTCGCCACGCATCTGGATGCACATGACGACAGCGGCGTTCAGAGAGTACACAACCATTTTATTGTCAATTCGGTCAGCTTCGAGGACGGCAGGAAGATTCACTTTACTCCGAACACCTTACAGGAACTGCGGAAGATTAGCGATGACATCTGCCGTGACCACGGTCTGTCTGTGCTGCCTCCGTCGGAGCGCAGAAACGGTCAGGGCATTGGTACGCGGGAGTACCGTGCAACGATGAGAGGTGAGGGCTGGAAGTTCGGACTGATCAATGACATTGACACTGCCATGACACAGGCGGGCGACAGACGCGAGTTTTGTGATATCCTTGCCTCTGTCGGTTATTCCGTCACATGGACGGAGGAAAGAAAATATATCACATTCACCTGTCCGAACGGCAGAAAAGTCCGGGACAACAAATTACACGACAACAAATATACCAAGGAGAATTTAGAGTATGAATTCAGAATACGAAAACAAATTACAGAATACGCCGGCAGTCAGTCCTATGGACAAGCTGAAAGCGGCATCCAAGACAGCGGTCAGGACAATCGAGGAAACACCGTATCAGCCGATTGTTTATGCGATTCCGAAGGAGGACTGGAACGCCTTTCGGGAATGGACGAAACAGGCAGTGACCTTTCAGCCCACGCTGTATCAGCAGATTGCGGAGCTGACAACCAAGGAAGAATCGCAGGTATATACGGACGAGATGTGGAACGAAATCCGGAATTGGGCGGAGGATGTGACCGGAAACGTGCAGAAAACGGCGGAGAGCATTGTGCCGAGAGTGCAGACGCTGTTGAATCAGAACAAGGAGCTGCTCGCACAGGATGGGAGGATGCGCGAGCAGTTTATCTCAGGTCTCGACTTGAAGGAAACCAATCGCATCAAAGAATTCAAGGATCTGCTTACGGGTATGAAGCGGTGGATCATCACAGCGGTTGCATCGACCATCGGCGGTTCGGCGATTTTAAGCACGGTAATCTGTCTTCTGATGAGATAAGAGGCTTTTTCAGGGATGAACGGCAGGAAACCGACCTGTCCGACGATGAAGCGACAGAAACGGAAGATCTGACACAGAGAAAATACAATGATCTGCGGGAGCAGGCGGAGCTTGGCAACCTATATGCCGGGTACCGTCTCTCCCGCATTTTGTTTGATGAGGACAGTCCGTACTACGATGAGTACGACGGCGCGTATTACCTTGAATCCTCCGCAAAGCAGGGATACCACATGGCGCAGTATCGGCTCGGCAAGATGATCTGTGAGGGCGACTATTACCGCCGCATTCCTGAGAACGCCGAGTATTGGTTGCTCCTATCTGCCAAGCAGAACAACCAGCACGCCGAGGCATTGCTGGGGCGATTGTATCTCACCGGAGATTTCCTTCGCCTTGACCGCAAGGCGGGTGTCGATCTTCTGTACGATGCAATACGCCACGGGAACGCTCACGCTGCCTATACGCTCGGCAAGTATTACGCCGACGGCAAGTGTCTGAAAAAGGACATTCCGAAAGCGATCGCGCTTTTGGAGCAGGCGGCGCAGATGGGAGATATTTATGCGGAGTACAGGCTTGCCAAAATTTATCTCTTCGAATCAGATTATTTCGACTGGCAAAAAGCCGTGGAGTATCTGAACACGGCGGCACACAAGGGCAATGAAAATGCCTATCGGGCATTGCAGAACATGAGCCGGAACACGGTGATCTCCATCACCACCGGCATTGCCGACTTGGTCGGCGATCTGTCTGCTATGTTCGACGAAAGACCGGCGGTGGAAGACTGCACCACCATACCGGAACACAGAGAAAGGAAGAAATATGAGTATGAGCAGAGTTTATAGTATCACATTTTTATTATCTGAATTATTTTCTCTCGAAGGGAGGAAAATATATCTGAACAATCTTGAAAGAACGAGGTAACCGGATGGGGAAAGTTATAACTGACGAAGAACGCGAAAAACGCATGGCAGAGGATATGTGGCTTAATTATTTCAATCGTTATCTGTTTGAGAGCGGTACAATCTCAGAGAAAGAATACAAGCGAATGACCGAAAAGATTGCCGCAAGAAAAGCAAAACGCTATCCGGAAAAGGACGCAAGGTGAGCGGGTTCACCTCGGAGTGCTTTGAGCACTCCGATACATAAATGTTTGTCGAAGATATTATTTGACAAATTTCGATTTCTGTATTGCAATATGAGGTCGATTATGGTATAATACAATCAATAGATAATGATAAAACGAATTTACGAAAGGGCGATGATATGGATATCTTAAATATCAGAGCATTATTACGAACAAAATCAATATATGATATCCCCCTGCGGGTCACATATTACGCGCGCGTCTCTTCTGAAAGCGATGAACAGCTCAACTCACTCGACAACCAGATTGCATATTATGAAGACTTGATCAGGAGAAACCGCGCGTGGACATATATTCAGGGTTATGTTGACGAGGGGCTTTCCGGTATTTCTACAAAGAAGAGAAAACACTTCAATGAGATGATTGCTGATGCTAAGGAGGGCGCATTTGACCTTATTATAACAAAGGAAATCTCCCGATTTGCCCGTAATACGCTTGACTCTCTGCAATATACAAGAGAATTGCTCGGATGGGGAGTGGGTGTATTTTTTCAAAACGATAACATCAATACGCTTGATGAAGATGCAGAGCTTCGGCTTACAATTATGTCCTCCATTGCGCAGGACGAGCTTCGCAAGCTCTCCTCGCGTGTCAAATTCGGGCATCAGCAAGCTATCAAGTCCAATGTGGTTCTTGGCAACAGCCGTATTTTTGGATATAAAAAGGATGAAAAACGCCTTGTCATTGACGAAAGCCAGGCACCGATGGTGCGCGATTTGTTCAGGCTTTACGCGACAGGCGAATACAGCATGAAGCAACTCGAAACGCTGTTCTACGAACAGGGGTACCGTAATTACAACGGCAACAAGATTGCTCATACCACAATGTCGGGTATCATATCCAATCCGAAATACAAGGGCTATTATGTGGGCAACAAGGTTCGTATTGTGGATATGTTTACAAAAAAGCAGAAGTTTTTGCCTCCCGAAGAATGGGTCATGTTTAAAGATGAAACAGGAGAAATTGTTCCCGCCATCGTATCCGAGGAACTATGGGATAAAGCAAATGAGGTATTGACCCGCAGAAGTGAGGATGTTAAAAACCGTCAAGGCATTTGTAACCATGCAAATCTCCTGACAGGAAAATTATACTGTGCCCATTGCGGTGCCGCATATTACCGCCGTGAATCCAAAGGCAAGGATGGTACGGACAATTCCAAATGGGTCTGCTCAGGCAAGATTAACAACGGTGCTGATTCCTGCCCATCTTTCCCAATCTACGAGGATGAGATCAAACCCATCCTGTTCGAGGTGTTCAGCGAAACGCGCGTGGATGTGGAAGCCTTGCTTGCAAGCTACGAAGAAATGTTCCGGTCAATGGAAGCGGATGATGAAACCGCAGGGCAGATGGAAGAACAAAAGCGGATTATAGCGCTTGCCGACCAAAAGAAAAATAAACTTCTCGAGCTTGTAACGACAGGCGTCATTACGACGGCAAATTTCAAATCCATGACCGCCTCCTGCGACAGGGAAGCGGAGGAAGCGCAGAAAACGCTCACAGAACTTGAAGAGCAGCTGTTCACAAAAGAGGAATACCGCAAGCACATCGGCGAGGTAAAAGCGAGACTCGATGCTGCTGTCCGTGACGCAAGCACAGGTATGATTACAAACGAATTTGTTGCCCAATATATTGATAAAATCATAGTCACATCAGACGGAAATGATACAGCGAAACTTGAAATCAAGATATTTACGGGCAAAAATACGGAAAAATGGCTCAAAAAGCTCGGTGAACGACATCGGGGTCGTGCGGGTGTCATGTCTAAAAAGATGATCGAGTCCTACGAGAATTCTATTAAATAAGCTCAAGGGAACATTTTTATACGAAAAATGAAAGCAACCGCGTGGCAAAGCTACGCGGTTGCTTTTTATATAGGCATGATTTTCCGTAAATCCTTATATCTCCACGCGATGAAAGGTGATCATATTGCTGTCATGAAAGCTATGTGCTCCGTTGTATGCCGTACGCGAGATGATAATAATATTATTTTTTTCTATCATCATGGAGGGGTACTGAAAACCTGTTTCCCATTTATTATATCCCGAGCAATCGACTACCGTTTTCACCTTTTCCCATGTAAAAAGATCGCGCGAACGCGCAAGAGACAATATATTGCGCATGGCGCTTCCGTCGGGAAGCCGTTCATTGCCGACAGCATAATAAAAACCGTCATCAGCACGGGCTATATCAAATTTGCTGTGTGCAAACGGGAAATCGATCACGCTGTGAAAACGCAAGGGTGCGGCGGGATTTTTCATATCGGGAGTCATCACGAGCGCCTTTCCCTCCGCCATGCGATAGATGACGTAAACCTGCCCGTCATTTCCCACAACGGCACAGCCCTCGATAGCTGTGCCCTGACGCCTCAGATCATCGCCAAGTTCCGTCGGAGTGGAGAGTGTCCAGCTTTCGCTCTTCATAAGGTCGGCTTTTTCGGATGCGGACAGAATGCAGAGTGCAAATCCTCCGTCCGCCCATGAGCCATATTCGACAGCCGTCCATATCCTTCCGTTTGCATGTGTAATGGAAACGGGAGCTTTATGAAATCCGCTTTTCCCGTTGCCGCAACCGCGCTCGATGACGGTCGGCTCACCGAAGATTCTCCCGTCCGATGAACTGCCTATCAGCAGATCGCCGTATTCACAGGATGTGGAAAGCATATACAGCCTTCCTTCGCAGAGGAACATTTTACCCCAGAATGACGGATACAGATCGCACAGAAAGCGAAAACTCTTGCCGTCATCATCAGAGCGAAAAATCTCCGTGAGTCTCTGCGGAGCATTGCTCTCATAAACGTCATGCGAGACGAGAATGGCACCGTTGGGCATCCGCACTACCGACGGACTGCAAAGATATTTTCCCGAGAAAGACAGCGCATTGTCATCGGGATGAAGATAGTTCACGATATTTCCGATCGCATCACCGGTGCGTACATAGCGACGCATGCTTGCACGTCCGTCGGAAGCGAAAACGGAAAATTCATAATCGGTAAAATCATAAAGCTCTGTCACCGTCATGGGATTTTCCGTCATGGGAAGCCTTATGACCTCATCCGAGTAGCGTCTGCGTATTTTCAGCGTATAGCCACAGTCGGCTTCTTCCGTCATGTCGCACCATTCGAAGGAAAAGCCTTCTTTAAAAGGGCGCACCGAGAGCACGTGCGGCTGTTTTTCGGCACGCACGCGAAACGGAACATACGGATGATAGCTCCAGTATGGTTTTTTCATTTTTATCTCTCCCGAAAAAAAGTTTTCAAAAAATATTCTCATGGAAAATTTTCATTTCGATTTTACCACATATTCATTTGGAAGTCAATACGATGTCTGCACTGCGAAAACTGCGGCAATTCACTCTCCTTCGTGCACTGCCGCAGTTTTATTTTATTTTTCGCATGGCATCACTGCATCATGCTTTTTCTTTTCCATTCGGGAACCTTTTTCAGCTCCTCATAGATCGCGAGAAAGCTCTCGTGACGGCTTTTCGGTATATCGCCCGCCGCCACAGCCGCAAGCACGGCACATCCCTCTTCTTTTGTATGCGTACAGCCGCGGTATCTGCAATCTCCGAGATACCTTTCAAATTCGGGAAAGGTATAGATCAGTTCATCTCTCCCGAAAAAGTTGAAATTGATGAAATCCAGCATGGAAAAACCGGGAGTATCCGCGATAAAGCGACGCTTGCCGCCGCACATACAGGAGAAAAGCGTGACTGCGCGGGTAGTATGCCTTCCGCGTGATGTTTTTTCGCTGATCTTTCCCGTCTCCAGCTTGAGCTCGGAAAAAATACTGCTTATCAGCGTCGATTTACCGACGCCGGAAGCCCCTGCAAAGGCGAATATCTCATCCTCGCCTCGCGTGCATATATAATCGCGCACCGCCTGTATGCCTTCCCCCTCGGCAGACGAGGTACAAAGGACGGTGAAGCCGCATTTTTCATACGTTTCCCGGTACTTCTCTGCCGCCGCTCTGTCTATATCCGCCTTTGTGATGACGATGACAGGCGTTATTTCATTGTGAACGGCAATGGCAGTCAGTTTGTCTATGCCGAGAATATCCGGCTCGGGATGAGAGGAGGCAAATGCGATGAAAAGCACATCCGTATTTGCCAGTGCGGGGCGTATGAGCAGATTTTTGCGCGGCAATATCTTGTCTATGACATATCCTGCGCTCTTATGATCGCCGTCATACGCGATAACGACCCTGTCGCCCGCCTCGGCTGAAGTTTTTTCATGGCGAAAGACACCGCGTGCGCGGCAGGAAATGATCTCCTCACCGCACAACACGTCATAAAGTCCTCCGAGCCCTCGGATAATGATTCCGCTTATTTCATTCTTCATATTTATAATATACCTGCTGCATTGGCTGCCGCCCGTATCATGGCAAGGAGGGCACTTGCTCCTTCGCGGGAAGAAAATGTCGCTGTCATTCCCGCCACGCTCTCTCTGCCCGAAATAAGCATGCCGAATACCATGCCGAGCCCGACCAAGGCAGCCGCGACGAAAATGACAAGTACGACGATCACGAGAGCAAAGGAAGAGCTTTTTCTCGTTCGCGGTCTTGCTCCCGCAAAAGGAATATTCGGCGCTGTCGCGTCCTGCGAGCTGACGCTGGGTCGCGGCTTCGGGATATTGCCTATGCGGATATCGTCAGAGGTCGTTTTGCGTATTTCACCCGTCGCCTCCCTGCCGTAGAGAGCATTCTCACGCCTCTGCGTTTCACCGATAACATGCTCTGCCGTCGGCGTTTTCATGATGGGACGGCGCTGAGGGAAAATAATCGTCGGATTTTTCTTGAGCTGATTCAACTGCCGTATCGCCTGTGAAGCGCTCTGATACCTGTTCTCGGGATCCTTCTCGAGCATGCAGAGAATGATCTGCTCCAGTCCCTTCGGTATATTCGGATTATACATCGTCGGAGGCTTGGGTTTTTCATTCATATGGGAGACAAGCACCGAGATCGCCGTTTCGGCAACGAACGGAAGTCTGCCCGTCACCATCTCGTACATCATGATCCCGAGCGAATAAAGGTCGCTTCGCGCGTCTATTTTGAGTCCGCGCGCCTGCTCGGGGCTGATGTAATAGACGGTGCCGATCGCTTTATCGATCATTGTGAGCGTTTCCGCCTTCGGTATTTTCGCTATGCCGAAATCCGTCACCTTGACATATCCGCCCTCTGTGAGCATGATATTCTGCGGTTTTATATCGCGATGGATGATGCCCTTGCTATGCGCATGACTGAGCGCCGTGAGGATCTGAATGGAAAATTCGACCGTCTCACTCCATGATACGATTCCCTTATGGTTCATATATTCGCGCAGGGTGATACCGTCTATATATTCCATGGCGATAAACTTATGCGGCCCCGATACGGATACATACGATATCTTGACGATATTGTCACTGTCCATCATGGAGATGGCGCGTGATTCGTAAATAAAGCGGCGTATTGCCTGCGTATCGTATTCTATCGTGTCCTTGAGCATTTTGATCGCCACGCGCTTGCCTGTCTCAATGTCATATGCCTCGAAAACGACAGCCATGCCGCCTATTCCGATGGTCTTTACTATTTTATATTTACGGTCCAGGATCTGACCTATGTATTTATTGTATGCGTCTGCTTTCATCTTCGTAACCTTTCAGATAATCCGTCAGAATTTGGCGAGTACGGCTGTTATGTTATCTCCGCCGCCTTTTTTGTTTGCAAAGGCTATGAGCTGCTCTGTCTTTCTCGCAAGCTCACCCTCGGGCGATGCTCTGTCCGCTTTCGTCTGAGTACAGATTATATTCACAAGGTCACTGTTTTCCGCGTAGTTTGTAAGCCCGTCACTGCACAGGAGCAGATATCCTGTGCCCCACGATTTGAGATTTGCATGGAAAAAATCTATTTCTATGGTTTCATTTATGCCTATGGCGCGTGTTATTACGTTTTTATGAGGATAATATTTCGCTTCCTCTTCGGTGAGCTTCTTTTCCTTTATCAGATACTGAACAAAGGAATGGTCCCGCGTTACCTGAAAAGCCTCTCTGCGCGTCACGATATATGCACGGCTGTCGCCGATATTGATCGCATAGAACACACCGCCGTATACGATAGCCGCCACAAGAGTGGTACCCATGCCGGAAAGCTCCTCAAAACGACTCGACATCTCATATATGGTCTTGTTTGCGGCAGAAGCGGCAAGCGTCATCGTCTTGCGTATGACGGCGCGCGCTTTCTCCGGCTGCTCCTCTATGCATGGACTGCCGACTATTTTATCGCGAAAGACAGCCATTGCCTTCTGGCTCGCTATCTCTCCCGCCTTATGACCGCCCATGCCGTCGCAAACAGCGAGAAGCACGGCTTCTCCGCCCCATATGCGCATGCATGTGAAGCAATCCTGATTTATCTGCCTGCGAAGTCCCACATCGCTTCTACCAAAGTATACCATAAAAAGCCTTTCCTTCCGACCTGACGTCGGAAATTATTTCTTTGCCGCCCTTGCACGAAGCTGTCCGCAGGAGGCATCTATATCCGAGCCGAGCTTGCGGCGTATCGTCGCCGTTATATGCTCGGATTCCAGTATTCCCGCGAAGCGCTCGGCATTTTCCCTGCTGCTGGGGAGAAGTCCGCGCTCGGTAACATTGTTCACCGGGATCAGATTCACATGGAGCGGCATATCGCCGCAATATTTTTTCAGCACGCGTGCCAGCTTTTTTGCGCCTGCTTCGCTGTCATTCCTGCCGGAGATGAGTGTGTATTCAAAGGAGATGCGTCTCCCGGTTTTTGCAAAATATCTGCCGCAGGCGGAAAGCAACTCCGCTATACACCATTTTTTATTGATCGGCATCAGAGCACTCCTCGTTTCGTCATCGCTCGCATGGAGCGAAACGGAAAGCGTTATCGGAAGTCCTTCGTCGGCTAATTTTTCTATCTTATCCACCAGTCCGCAGGTGGATAGGGAGATATGACGGTAGCCGATATTCAGCGAATCGGGACTGCCGACAAGCCGCAGGAATTTGATGACATTGTCGTAATTATCGAGCGGCTCGCCAATGCCCATGAGCACGATATTCGATATCCGCTCGCCCGCGTCCTTTTGTGCCATGATCACCTGCATGAGCATCTCCGAGGGGAGAAGCCTGCGGGAGCGCCCATTCAGCGTAGAGGCGCAGAATTTACAACCCATAGCGCAGCCCGCCTCAGAGGAAATGCATATCGTATGCCCGTGATTATAGGACATCAGCACGGATTCGATCTTTTCGCCGTCGTCCGCGGAGAAAAGATATTTTACCGTTCCGTCCGCAGAGACCTGCTTCTGCTCCATCTTCATCCCGGCAATAAAAGCTCCCTCGCGCATCAGCTTTTCCTTCAGCGCCGCAGGGACATTTTTCATGCCGGAAAAATTCTCACCCTTGTTTATCCAGTCGAAGATCTGCTTTGCACGGTATTTCGGCTCGCCGAGAGAAGCTATATATTCCGTCAGCTCCGAAAGTGACATGCCGGCAAGGTCTGTTTTTCTTTCCGCTTGTGACATTTATTTCCCCTTTTTCATTTTGGCTATGAAGAAGCCGTCGGTCGTTTCGCTCGGGATAAGCTCGAGCATTCCCTCGCATTCCGCGCCGCCTGCTCGGAAGGGGCAAAGCTCAAACGCGGGATTCTCAGAGAGAAAAGCCGAGACGATGTTTTTATTTTCCGCGGGATTGAGCGTGCATGTCGAATAAACGAGCGTACCGCCTTCTTTCAAATAACGCGCGCTCGTCTCCAGAATTGCCTTCTGCAAAGCGGGCAGGCGCTCTATATCCTCGCGGTTTTTGTATTTGATATCGGGTTTTTTCGCGATAACGCCAAGTCCCGAGCAAGGAACATCGCAGAGGATGCCGTCTGCCTCGGGCATATCGTCGCGATAGAGAGAAGCATTGTTTTCCGCCGTCTCGATTATCTCTATGCCGAGCTTCTCAGCCGACCTTGTTATCAGCGAAAGCTTGTTTTTATGCAGGTCAAAGGCAAGTATACGTCCGCTGTTTCCCATATCCATAGCGGTGCCGAAGCTCTTGCCGCCGGGGCAGGCACAAACATCGAGCACCGTGTCACCGGGTTGTGCTCCCAGCGCTGAAACCGCTATCTGCGAAGCCTCGTCCTGGACAAAATAAAGTCCGTCAAACTCCGCCAATTTATCCATGGGCACATGGGAGGTAAGGCGGATGCCGTTCGCCGCGCCCTTGCATGGCACGGAGTGAATGCCCGCCGCATCAAGCCTTTTTATCAGCTCGTCACGGCTTATTTTCAGCGTATTTGCGCGAAGCGTCATGGTCGGTCGGCAGAGTGTGCCCGCCGCGGCTTTTTCCGCACGTGCTTTTCCGTATGCATCGCACCAGAGTGAGCATATCCATTCGGGAAGCGAATAGCAAACGGAAAGATATTTGATATAGTTATCCTCCTTTTTCGGGAAGGAAATATTTTTTCTCTCGCGGATAAAGCTCCGCAGGAGTGCATTTATAAAAGTCTCGCTGTTCTTTCTCGCGTAGAAACGTCGGGCGAGCTTGACGCTCTCGTTCACGGCGGCGGATTCGGGAATCTTGTCCATATATTCCAGCTGATATATGCCAAGCTCCAGTATCGTGCGCACATCGCGGTCGATATCGTCTATCCTGCGCTCCGAAAGGCGCGAAATGAAATAGTCGAGAGTGATCTCCCTTTCGATAACGCCGTAAAAAAGTGCCGTATAGAGCGCTTTTTCAGCTCCCTCGAGTCCGAGCCGATCTATGCTGCCCGAAAGCTCTATATTGGAATACTTCCCGCTTCCTCGGTATTTTTGCAGCGAGAGAAACGCCGCTTCTCTTGCGGTCATATGCCGCTCCTTCCATCGGGACTGCTCAGTCGAGCCTCTGTCCCGCCTCTATCTTTCTTCCGCGGATGAAATCACCCGCGCTCATCTCTTTTTTGCCCTCGGGAATAAGGCGCAGCAGTTTTATCTGCCTGTCCGCGCAGTTCACGAATATTGCGCCGTCCTTTTTCGCATCGAGCGCAACTGCCAGCCCCGCTTCGCCCTCACAAGGGATATCGGTCGTCTCCGCTTTCGTTATCTTCAGCGCGTTGCTGCCGAGAAAGGCATACGCAGCAGGTTCGGGGGAAAGTGCACGTATCTTATTGTGCACCTCCTCGGCGGCAGCATGAAAATCGATTTTCGTATCTTCTTTTTCTATTTTAGCCGCATAGCTTGAGAGCGCATCGTCCTGCTTCTCCCGCGGTGCTTTTCCGGCGAATATATCGGGAAGCGTGCGCAAAAGCAGCTCTGCGCCCATATGCGCGAGCTTATCGTGAATATCGCCGAAATTATCGTTTGCATCGGGAAAATATGAGCTTTTTGCTATCATATCGCCCGTGTCCAAGCCCTCTTCCATATACATGAGCGTAATGCCCATTTCCTTTTCACCTGCCATGATGGCGCGCTGAATGGGCGCCGCACCGCGGTATTTCGGCAGAAGAGAGCCGTGAATGTTGATACAGCCGTATTTCGGCGCATCAAGCACATATTTCGGCAAAAGACGCCCGTAGGCGGCAACGATTATAATATCGGGAGAGAGCTCCGCAAGCGTCTCCCCGAAATTCTCGGTTTTCAGATTCTGTGGCTGAAAAACAGGAAGTCCGCGGCTCTCCGCCAGCACCTTGACAGGCGGCGGCGTCATGGCATGACCGCGGTTTTTCGGCTTATCCTGCCTTGTGACAACGCCGACGATATCCGCGCCGTATTCGGATGTGATAAGAGCCTCCAGCGCAACTGCCGCAAAATCGGGCGTGCCCATGAAAACGATTCTCATTTATCTTCCTCCGCGTAGTATTCCGCGATCTCATCCGGTGTCAGCATCTTCTCCGCCACATCGGGATAAAGCTTGCCGTCCAGATGGTCTATCTCATGGCAGAAGCAACGCGCGAGCAGTCCCGTACCCTCATATTCGCGCTCTTTTCCGTTTCTGTCCAGCGCGCGGACGCGAACGTATGAGGGACGGGTGCAAATGCCGTTCTTGCCCGGTATGGAGAGACAGCCCTCTATGCCTGTCTGCGAACCCGAGGAATAGACGATCTCGGGATTTATCAGCTCTATCACCTCGCCCGGCTCGACTTCTATCACGACGATCCGGCGAAGCACGCCTACCTGAGGTGCGGCAAGACCTACGCCATCGGCATTTCGCATGGTCTCCAGCATATCGTCGAGCAGAGTAAGCGTGCGATCCGTTATTTTGTCGAGAGGGCGGCTCTTCTTGCGAAGCGTCTCTTCCCCCTCTTTTAAGATTGTAAGCATTGCCATGATTCTACCTCCGTAAATCAAACGGTACTTGGATTTATATCGATCCCCACATAGAGTTCCTCTGAGGAATACTTGCCGAATTCTTTCATCAGCAAGGCGAAAAGCATGCGCCAGCGCTTGTTTTCGCGGCATTTCAGAACAATTCTCATGCGGTATTTTTCATTTATTTTATAGATATCCGCCTCAAAGGGACCAAATATCACGCCGCGGCAATCCGAAAACTCGCCCGAGCAAAGCTCACGCAGACGTGCGGCAAGCTTTGCCGCCGTATCGCGCACGTGCGCTTCCTCTGCGCCTGCGACGCTCATGACGACCATATCGCAGAACGGCGGAAAGCTCATGGCTCGTCGCATAGCTATCTCATTTTCATAGAAAGAGCGATAATCCTGCTTTGCGGCAAGCTGTATCGTGGGATTGTCGGGATTGCAGGTCTGGATCACAGCCTTTCCCGGCGCGCTTCCTCTGCCTGACCTTCCGACAGCCTGCGTTATCAGAGAAAAGGTTCTCTCATTCGCGCGGAAATCATCCATGAAGAGCGAATTATCCGCCGCGACGATGCCCACGAGCGTCACCGACGGGAAATTATGCCCCTTTGTCACCATCTGAGTGCCGATAAGGATATCCGCCTCGCGGTTTCTGAATTTTTCGCATATTTCATCCTGAGAAAATCTGCCGCGCGTCGTATCCGCATCCATGCGCATGATCTTTGCATTCGGAAAAAGCGTGCAGAGCTCATCCTCTATTTTCTGCGTGCCGTAGCCTCCGAGCGACAGGTGCTCGCTCCCGCAGGAGGGGCAAACCGACGGCACTTCCCTGCGATAACCGCAGTAATGGCATGTAAGATAGCCCTTGCCGCCGCGCTTTTTATGATACGTCAGCGAAACGGAGCAGTGCGGACAGAGTACAGCTTCGCCGCACAGACGGCATGACATGTAACTGCTGTAGCCGCGTCTATTGAGAAAGAGAACCGCCTGCTCCCCTGCGCGGAGAGTTTTTTCCAGCTCGAGGCGCAGCTCCTCGCCTATGTAGCTCTCGGGCGAAGCGTTCTTTCTCATATCCGAGATGATGACCTCGGGCAGGCGTGCCGCGCCATAGCGATTTTTCAGCTCCACAAGGGTATAAACGCCGCGCTTCGCCTTTTCAAAGCTCTCGACCGACGGTGTGGCACTGCAAAGAAGCATCAGCGCGCCCGACTCGGCACAGCGATATCTCGCGATATCGCGCGCATGATATTTCGGAGCTTGCTCCGACTTGTAGGTATGCTCCTGCTCTTCATCTATGATGATCGCTCCGAGGTTTTCCAAAGGAGCGAAAACAGCACTTCTCGTGCCGAGCACGATATCCACCTCACCGCGCTTGATTCTTCGGAATGTATCAAGTCTTTCTCCTCCGGAAAGGCGCGAATGAACAACGGCAAGCCTGTCACCGAAAACAGCGGCAAAAGCCGAGACCGACTGCCATGTCAGCGCTATCTCGGGGACAAGAACAATCGCCCTTTTGCCGTCATCGATAAGCGAGCGGCAGAGTGCGAGCACGACGCTTGTTTTCCCGCTCCCCGTGACGCCGTAGAGCAAGGCGGCATGCGGCTTTCCGTCGAGTGTCAGCGCATAGAGCAGATTTTTTGCCCTTGCCTGCTCCTCGGAAAGGACAGGCTCGCGGTGCGCCGCGGCGGGAAGCCCGCTATACGGATTTCTGTAATATTCGCACTTTTCCGTTCTGACAAGCCCTTTTTTCTCCAGTGCCTTTACCTGTGCCGAGGTATATCCGAGTGCCGTGAGCTCCGAGAGCTCTATTCCGTCGCTCTCACAGACGAGAGAGAATATCTCCCTCTGTGCTGCAGAGGTACGCGCAGAGGGAAGCTTGCCGGTATCGGCATTCTCGCATGCATATATAAAGGTAACGCTTGCTCCTTCAGCATCGCGCACGCGAAGCTCGGAACGGATTGCTCCCTCTCGGCAAAGCGCGCGCAGAAGTGTGGCGGCATCGTTTCCGAGTGCCTTCTCTGCCTGCTCCGCCGTAATGCCGTCGCGGCATGAGGAGATATAATCAAGCACGAGACGCGATTTGGCATTATAGTCTGCCTCCTGCGCCTTTTCGTTTATGAAAAAAAGCTCGTCCGAACGGGAAAGCGCTTCCGCAGGAACGATCCTTTTCACCGCATCACCCATCGGACATACGGTGCGCTCGGCAATAAAACGGCATAGTGCGAGAAGCGATGGCGAAAGCCGCAACTCATCGCTCATCACGCCGAGTACGGGCTTCAGATGCTCCATATCCGTATCGGGATTCAGTGAAGTGACCACCGCCGTGCGTCTCTGATTGGCACGACCGAACGGAACAAATACAAGCGCGCCTGTCTGTACATCCGAAATCGACTGCGGCACGTAATATGTGTATTCGCTGTCCAGATGAAACGGCAGGTCGAGCAGATGCACCCCTACCGTATGAATCTTTTCGTTCATTCCGCAGTCTCTTCGTCTGCTTCTTCCAATTCTTCCGGCTCAATTACCTCTATCTCGCCGTCATACATTCTGTTGATTGCGTTGCGGACGGCCTTTCTGTCTCTGAGCTCGGGATCGATCAGAGAGGAAAGCGGCTTATCAGTCTCCTTATTCGCAATCTTTTTCTCTGCGGCTTCGCGCTGCACGATATATTCGTCGGTAACGATCTTTGCCGCCTTTGCCGTAGCCATTACAAGCGCATAGCGGTTCATTTTTCCTTGTGTAAGCTCCTCTATGGAGGGTGTTATCATCGTCTGTGTATTGATCTGCTGTTTTTTCATATTCTTTATTCCTTATCCTTGCTCTGCAATAAGTATATTTATAAAGTCTGTATTTCGGCTTGCGCGGAGCTTTTCCGCCGCCGCTATGCCGAGCAGCTTTTGTGCCGTCTCTTCTGCGGAATTTTCTCCGTTTACCAATATATAATCGTAACCATGCGCAAGCTTCAATTCCTCATAGGCACGGTTCATTCTCGCCTCTATAACGTCGGCACTTTCCGTGCCTCTGCCGATGAGCCTTGCCCGCAGGGCACTCATGCTCGGCGGAACCATGAATATGAGGATCGCCTCGGGCATGCGCTTTTTGACCTGCATGGCGCCGTCCACCTCTATCTCGAGAATAACATCCCTGCCACTCTCCAACTGCTCCGCTATGCGCGCTTTCGGCGTGCCGTAATATTTCTTGCTCCCGCTGTAGAGCGTATATTCGAGCATTTCGCCCCCGGCTATCGCCTCCTCGAAACGCTCCGCCGTCCAGAAATGGTAGTGAACGCCGTCTATTTCCCCATCGCGCGGTGCCCGTGTGGTAGCCGAAACCGATACCGCAAAATCATGTTGCTTTTCCAAAAGCGAAACGACCGTTCCTTTTCCGCAACCGGAGGGACCGGATATCACAAAGAGAAGTCCTCTTTTCATTCGTCCTCCTCCTCGTCATCCTCCTGCTCAAGCATGCCGCCGAGGCGATTTGATATCGTCTCCGGCTGGATAGCCGAGAGTATCACATGGTCGCTGTCCGTGATGATGACGCAGCGTGTGCGTCTGCCGCAGGAAACATCGATGACTCTGCCCGCATCACGCGCATCCTGCACGAGACGTTTGATCGGAGCGGAATCGGGTGAGACGAACGTCACCACGCGGTGTGCCGCCACCATGTTGCCGAAACCTATATTGATAAATTTCATGATGCTACTTCCCTTTCCTCCTTTATTCTATATTCTGGATCTGCTCACGAATCTTTTCAAGCTCGCTTTTCATTTCTATCACAAGCTTCGCTATGCGCGAATCATTTGATTTCGAGCCTATCGTATTTGTTTCGCGGTTCATCTCCTGAAGCAGGAAATCAAGCTTCCTGCCCACCGGCTCACTGCTTTCGAGAATGGCATCGAACGAATCGAAATGCGATGCCAGCCGCACCGTCTCTTCATCGACGGCTATCTTGTCCGCATATATGGCACATTCCGTAAGCAGTCGGTTTTCGTCAAGAGGAATATCGCCTGCCAGCGCCCGGATCCTTTCGGACAGCTGAGCAAACTGCGCCGCCTTATTTTCCTCCGAGATCGGCGCTATCTGCTCCGCCAGCTCCTTGACGCGGGCTTTCTTTGCGGCAATATCGGCACGCATATTTTCTCCCTCGCGTTCGCGCTCGGCAGTAAATGCGGCGAGCGCCTCGTCCATCACGGGAAGCACCTTCTGCCATTCCGCCTCGGTGTCCTCATCCGCCTTTTTTACCGAGAAAACATTCTGATTCTGCGCGACGCGCATAGTCGATATGTCATCCCGAAGATCAAACTCGCTCGAGAGCTTTTTGAGTGCATTGATATAACTCTCGGTATATGCGCGGTCTATCTCTATCTCCACTCCGTCATTTTCGAGGATATCCACCCCGATGAAAACCTCGACCTTGCCGCGGGATATGCCCTTTGCAAGGATATATGCCTTCGCCTTTTCCTCAAGGAAGCCGAAAAGCCTCGATGTTTTCACGGTGCAATCGAGATAGCGGCTGTTCACACTTTTTATTTCAACGAGAATATCTCTCCCGCCTATCTGCTTTTTTGCCCGCCCGTATGCGGTCATGCTCTTTATCATATTGTACCTCTTTTTGCCGATACGCCGATTTTGAAAGTCCGCCGTTTCACAAGCAAAAATGCTTGCCTGTAAGGATATTTTGTGCCGTCGCGGCGCAAAGGCTTACAAAGCAAGACTTCCCGTATATAGTATATTATAATATATCTATTATTTCTTTGTCAATACCTTTTAAACTTGTTTGCGACGAAAAAAATCGCGCAGTTTATCAAAATTTCCAATCTTATTTACAAAGAACCCGCATGTTGTTCATCAATTTGTAAAAAATAAGTGGTAAGATAAACGCATAAACAGGATAAATCAAGTTTGGAGGTCAGGTTTTATGAGCCTTTGGGAAAACGAAAACAACCAGAACGAAAACGGTGAGAAAAAGAACGATGCCGTAGAGGCTGACTTCACTGTAAAAGACACCGGCAATGACAGCACGAAAGAGACAAACGAAGAAAAGCCGACATATGTTTTTGAAAATTTATATAAAGATGAATTTGAGCGTGAAAGAAATCGTAAGAAAAAGAAAAGGGACGGCATGAGAATGTCCGGCGGCGGTGTTGCGGCAATCGTTGCACTCTGCCTCGTCGTATCCATTATATCGGGAATCGTGACAGGCATGTTCATCGGCAGGCAGAATAGTCCTTCCGATATAGCGACGTCCACCACCTCGACTTCCGCCTCGGTCATGACACCCGGTCAGACGACGCAAACCGACGGAACGACCGCCACGACGACAGCTATTCCGCTGATAAAGCAGGCGGAATCCTCAAATAACATGCTCTCTCCCGAGGAGATAGCGGCAAAGTGCACCGACAGCGTTGTCATCGTGGAAGTGGTGACCGTGACAACATATACGATGTTCGGCAAGACCTATGAACAGGCTTCGCGCGGTGCGGGAAGCGGCGTTATCTACAGCGCCGACGGATACGTTATCACAAACTATCATGTGGCAAGCGAAGCATGCCGCAGTATCACCGTTACGACAAACGACGGCAAAACATACAATGCTGAGTTCATCACGGGAGATAAGGATGCAGACGTAGCACTCATCAAGCTTGAGAATGCAAGCGGACTCACTCCCGCCAAGATAGGCACTTCTTCCAATCTCGCCGTAGGCAATTATGTGGCGGCGATAGGCAATCCGCTCGGATATGGTCTTACCTTTACCGATGGTAAGGTAAGCGCTCTCTCAAGAAAAGTTTCCATAGACGGTTCCTCCATGACGCTCATTCAGACGAATGCGGCTGTCAACGAAGGAAATTCCGGCGGCGGTCTTTTCAATGCGGCAGGCGAGCTTGTCGGCATCGTCAATGCCAAGATAAGCGGCGATACGGTCGAGGGCTTCGGCTTTGCCATACCGATAGATACCGTGGTAAAAGAGCTCAATGACCTTATCGAGGTCGGATATATCCGTGACAGAGCACGTCTCGGAGTCACCATAAATTCCCTTTATCTCATCGATGAAAAGAAAAATTACAGCATCGTTTATTATATCCAGTCCGTTTTAAGCGGAAGCTGTGCCGAAAAGGCAGGACTGCAGACAGGCGATATACTCTATATGCTCGATGGCGAGTTTGCCCCCGCTTCATCGTTTGCATTCGCCCTCTCAAAATATAAAGTGGGCGACACCGTTGAGCTGACCATACTCCGTCCGAAGAGCGGTATAACCTCCTCAACCGTTTATGAAAGCGATTGTACGAAAATAACGGTCAGCGTTACGTTCGAGGAATTTAACCCGAACGTCCAAAATTAAGACATCATTCTTTGACGTGGAAATAAAAGTTTCTCCTTCCAAAAACAGAACGGCGATTGCTCGCCGTTCTGTTTTTTGGCAGGAAAAATGCCGTGCTGTTTCATAGGAGCTCACACCTTCATAAAAATGGGCTGAAATCATTACTTTGTGTCTTAACGTACTTTTGGTCATGCAAAAGTACATGGAGCATAAAGTACTTTTCGCTTGTCCGAAAAGTACGAAAAGGTCAAAAAGAGGAAGGCTTTCCTCTTTTGAACTCCTTCCGCATACGCGACTGAGTCGCAGGGAGCACTGCGTGGCAAGCAAGTGCGGGCGGCGGGCAAAGCAAGAAACTCAAGTCTGTCTCTCCCCATGGCTTTCTCTATACCACGCGTGCGAACACATCCCACGAAAGATCCGAGCAGATTCGCGTATGCGCTGGTTCCACGCCCGCATATAAAGGAGTGGCGGGCGTGCATGAAGTTTGTGAGCTGATAGAGCCAAGGCGCTGGGCGCGCTTTGGCAAGGCATGAACCCCGCCGTATATCGGCATGGCACAGAGCAAAGTCGAGCAGACAACCCGTGCATT
>URUL01000019.1 GCA_900551005.1 uncultured Ruminococcus sp.
ATCATGAAAATGATTCCGGCTTCTTGAATTTTTATTTCATACTCGGAGAACTGTCAGACTCAGCCCCCGAGATATGCTTTTTTCACTGCATCGCTGTTTGCCAGCTCCGTTCCCGTTCCCGTAAGCACTATTCTGCCCGATTCGAGAACATAAGCTCTGTCAGAAATTTCGAGCGCCTTGCCGGCGTTCTGTTCAACAAGCAATATCGTCGTTCCGTTCTTATGAAACTCCTTTATGATGTCGAAAACAAGGTCGACGAGTATCGGAGAGAGTCCCATGGAAGGCTCATCCAGCATAAGCAGCTTCGGTCTTCCGAGGATGGCTCTGCCCATGGCGAGCATCTGCTGCTCGCCTCCGGAAAGAGTGCCTGCCACTTGGTTTTTTCTCTCCTTCAATCTCGGAAAAAGCTCAAAAACATGCTCATATTCCGAGGCGGATATCTTGCCTCTCGAATAGGCTCCCATCTCCAGATTCTCCATAACGGTCATCTGAAGAAAAACATGACGCCCCTCGGGAACATGTGCAAGTCCGAGCGAAATAAGCTTGTGCGGCTCTGTTTTGGATATATCCTGCCCGCAGAAGGTGATGCTTCCTCCGACGGAGCGAAGCAATCCCGAAACGGTATGGAGCGTCGTGGTTTTGCCCGCGCCGTTTGCGCCGATGAGCGAGACGATCTCACCTTCATGCACCTCAAAGGAAACATCTTTTATCGCATGTATTTTTTTATAGTAAACATTCAGATTTTCGGCTTTCAGCATAATTATTTATCCTTTCTGCCGAGATATGCTTCTATAACGGCTTCGTTATTTTTTATCTCTTCGGGTGTTCCCTTTGCTATTATCCTGCCGAAATTCAGCACCGCTATACCCTCGCATATACCCATGACAAAGTTCATATCATGCTCGATGAGGAGCACGGCTATGTTGAATTGATCACGGATATTCCGTATATTGTGCATGAGGTCTGCCGTTTCGGAAGGGTTCATGCCCGCCGCAGGCTCATCGAGAAGAAGAATCTTCGGATTTGTGGCAAGTGCACGGGCAATCTCCAGCTTGCGCTGTGCGCCGTAAGGAAGATTTCCCGCCTTCACCCGAGCCATATCCTGAAGTCCAAAAAGCGAAAGAAGCTCCATCGCACGTTCGTTTGCCTCTTTTTCCGCCTTGAAATACCGCGGCATGCGGAATACCGCCTCAAAAGTGCTGTATTTTATGGAATTATGAAGTCCGACCTTTACATTATCCAGTACCGACATATCGGAGAAAAGGCAGATATTCTGAAAGGTACGTGCAAGTCCCATTTTGTTTACATCATGCGTGCTCTTGCCGGCGGTATTCTTGCCGTCAAGAATGATCGCGCCGGTCGTTGGCGTATATACGTTTGTCAGCAGATTGAAAACCGTGGTCTTTCCTGCGCCGTTGGGACCTATGAGTCCCGATATCTCTGTTCTGCCCAGCGCTATGCTGAAATCCTCGACGGCGTGAAGTCCGCCGAACTCTATTCCGAGATTATAAACCTCAAGCACAGGCTTTTTGTCTATATCGCGCTCCGGTATCATGGATTTGCTGGGAACAGGTACGAGTTTTATCGCATCAGTCATTTCCCTTCTCCTTTCCGCCGCGCGAGAATAATCCCGCAAAAAAGCTCTTTATTTTGCCGAATATCTTATCCGTAAACGATTTCACGGTATCGCGCATGCCCGCAAAAGCAGGAGATTTTCCGAGCACCATGATCGCTATCAGCGCTATGGCGTAGATAAGCATTCTGTAGTTCTGAATAGGACGCAGAAGCTCCGGCAGGCTGTAGAGAATCAGCGTTGCGATAAGCGAACCGCGCATGCTCTTCAGACCTCCGAGAACAACGAATACGAGGACAAGTATCGAGAGGTTATAGTCAAAGGCCTTCGGTGCGACGCCCGCCATCGAATGAACATAGAGCACACCCGCCACGCCCGCTATCGTAGAAGAAAGCGTAAACGCCATGAGGCGGTATTTTGTGACATTGACGCCGCTCGCATCAGAGGCTATCATGTTATTTCGAATAGCCTTGCATGCTCTGCCCGACTTGGAATCAACAAAATTCATGATCACGATCAGACTGAGCACGAGCATGATGACCACTATGGGAAGCGTCGTATCGCGCGGCGCCGTTATTCCCTGCGCCCCGTAGAATACATTCTTCCAGCCAAGCTCGAGGCTATCCATGGATACAGGTGTGGCAAACGAAAAATGATATCCTGCGGCATCCTTTACAATATATACATTACCGAATATACTGCGTATGATCTCACCGAAGCCGAGCGTTACGATGGCGAGATAGTCGCCGCGCAGACGCAGGATCGGTATGCCTACGAGCAGTCCCGCCAAGGCCGCCGCCAAGGCGCCCACCAGCATAGAAAGAATGAGGCGAGGCACAGACGATGTGATAATGTTCTGCATGAATATCGAGAAAAGTCCGCCTACATAGGCACCTATACACATGAAGCCCGCATGACCGAGGCTGAGCTCTCCGAGCACGCCGACGACAAGGTTCAGAGAAACGGAAAGCATCATATATATGCCGAGAGGTATGAGAAGTCCGGAGAGCTTATATCCGATGACTCCGGCTTTTCCGAGAATACCGAAAACCGTGAAAAAGATGATCACGCCGGATATCGTCTGGATATTTCGCCTTGTGGAACGTTTCAGTTTATCCATTCCTTAGCCCTCCTTAAACCTTTTTATTGACTTTCTTGCCGAAAATACCCGTCGGCTTGACGAGAAGCACGAGTATCAGAACAAGAAATACGATAGCATCGGAAAGCTGGGTGGAGATATATCCCTTGGAAAGATTTTCTATCACTCCGAGCAGTATGCCGCCGACCATCGCGCCGGGAATACTTCCGATTCCGCCGAATACGGCGGCCACAAACGCCTTGATGCCCGGCATGGAGCCGGTATAGGGATTGAGCGCATGTATATTGGAGCAAAGGAGCACACCTGCGACAGCCGCAAGTGCAGAGCCTATGGCAAAGGTGAGCGTTATCGTCTTGTTCACGCTGATTCCCATAAGCTCTGCCGCTTCCTTATCCTCAGAAACAGCACGCATTGCCTTGCCGAGCTTTGTCTTATTGACAAAAAGAGTAAGCGCTACCATCAGAACAACGGTCACGACTATTGTAACAACGGTTTCGCTCGTTATCACAAGTTCGCCGAGCTTGATATCGGGTAAGCCCTCTGTTACCGACTTGAAGGTTCTGGTATTGGATTTAAAGAGAAGCAGTGCCGCATTCTGGAGGAAATAGCTTACGCCTATGGCTGTTATCAGCACTGTAAGCGAAGGCATGGAGCGAAGCGGCTTATATGCGATCTTCTCTATAATGACACCGAGCAGAGTGCACGCGACTATGCCGAATATGATGGCAAGCCACGTCGGGCACCATGAAGAGCTCATGGCAAAGAAAACTACATAGCCGCCGACCATGATGATATCGCCATGCGCGAAATTCAGCATTTTCGCGATACCGTAAACCATGGTATATCCGAGGGCTATGAGCGCATATATGCTTCCGAGGCTTATACCGCCGAGTAAATATGCCAAGAAATTCATTTGTCTGTCCTTTCAAAAAAAGATAGCGCTTCTGCGCAAGAGATCGGGAAAAGCGGCTTTCGCCGCATTTCCCGCCCTTCTCTTTTGTTTTTATACGGAAATATTATTCAGCAGCCTTGTATACAGCGGAATAAACACCGTTTGCATCAACGGTAACGTCGATGTACATAGCCTTGGGAGCCTTATTGGGTTCGCCCTGAGCATCCCATGTCATACCGAGACCTGTAGCACCGTCTACCGTGATCTGTGTCATGGCGACCTTGAGCTTGTCGCAGAGTTTGCTTGCGCTGAGATTGTCTTCGGGCTTAACGCCTGCCTTTTCTATAGCTGCTACAGCAGCATATACGGCATCATATCCGTCAGCGGCAAACTGGATGGGTGTTTCGCCGTATTTCTCTATGTACTTAGCTGTGAACTTCTGAGATATGCTGTCCTTTGCATCTGCTACATAAGGGGTAAGAAGCATAACACCCTGAAGCATCTCTGCATCACTTGTAACGCCGTTCTTATCCGAGAACTGAGCTACTATGCCGTCCAGACCGTCGCAACCGAAGAACTTAACGCCATCGCCGAGTATATTCTGAGCAGCTCTGATTATGAGAGCGGCATTTTCATAATAGATGGGAAGGAATACGAGATCTGCGCCGGAAGCCTTTACAGACTGGAGCTGAGCATCGAAGTTGGAAGCGCCGTCAACGAAAGAAGTATTGGTATCGAATACCTCAAATTTGCCGAGTTTCTTAGCCTTAGCCTTGAAGCTCTGGTAGATACCCGTGGAATACGTTGTGGAGCTGTCATAGATAACGGCAACCTTCTTTGCAAGATTGTTGTCAGCTATGTACTGAGCGGAAGCCGATCCCTGTGCAAGGTCATTGAAGCATATACGGAAAGCGTTTGCACCGCTTATGCAGTCAACATCACTTCCGGAAGGTGTGAGCAGGAACATATTGTCGGCGATCGTCTCGGGAAGTATAGCTGTTGTGCAACCGGATGTTACGGCGCCGAGGAATACATCCATGCCGTTATCCTTGAGCTCTCTGTAAGCGGAAACTGCCTTTTCAGCATTGTTTTCATCGTCTTCGACAACAAGCTTGAGTGTGAAGCCGTTGACACCGCCTGCCTCATTGATCTCATCTACGGCTATCTGCATGCCGTTCTTTACGGCGTTACCGTAAAGCGCAGCACCGCCGGTAAGAGGGCCGGAAACGCCGAGGACAAGCTCATTATCGCTTTTCTTTTCACCGCAACCCGCAAAGCACATTGCAACCATTGCGACAAGCATTACAAATGCCAGTGTTTTCTTGAAAAAGTTTTTCATTTTTGTTTTCTCCTTTTGGATTATAAAATAAATAAATATAAAAAAGCGAATCGAACAAAATGTTCAATCCGCTGATTTACCGGGATGTAAATCTGTCATGCCGCCGCATACAAATTTTTCTGCGAATATCCGATTTTGTTATTTATTAAGCTGTACACCGCAATAATAATGGAGGATAGCATAATAATCCATATAATGGAAATAATGGAAATAACGGAAATGGAAATAATCGCAATAACAAAAAGCGACACTGCAAGAACAGTGCCGAGAGCGTGTATGAGGGAGCATGCGCATGAAGAAGAAACCGCACCGAAAGTGCAGCCGGCTTTATTCGTCATAGACTGGAACAAAGTTTTCATCGCGACCTCCTTCAAAAATTTTTCTCTATTCTATCACGGAAAAGATAATTTGTAAATGCACATTTATTACAAATATTATTCAAAAAATATGGCTTGCTTTGTGAATTTTCACATAAATCGTATTTTTTTCTGTTTTTAAGGTATATTTTGATAATTTTTTCTGTTTTTTCGAATATTTATTGCAAATTTTTCTTTATTATTGTCAATGAAAAACAATTTTTTCCTTACATTAAAATTTTTTTGTAAATTTGTTTTTGAATATAGACAACATGGAAATAACATGGTAGAATATAGAAAAACTCAGAAACAAAAGAGGTTTTGATCATGTCTGATATTTCTAAGCTCGATAAAAACTTCGCCGTAGAAAAATCGTTCGGCAGAAGCGATATTGATTTTTATAACGTACTCGAGGAGCCGATCTCGCTTTACGGCGTGATACATGAGGACGGACAATTTCGCCGCTTGCCAAAGGCTGTCGCCGAAAGCGTAAGCGAGGGAGTGGCTCAGCTTTCAAGGCATACATCGGGCGGCAGAGCCTGTTTCAGGACGGATTCCGATTTCATAGCGATAGATGCAAAAATGACGGGTATTTTTATAATGCCGCATATGGCTTATCTCGGCTCAAGCGGATTCGATGTGTATATAAGAGAAAATGGTAAGCAACAGTTTTATGGCGCCTTCATGCCAGATATTACGAAAAATCCTTCGCTTCAGCGCATCATCAATCTTCCCTCACGCAAGATGCGTGAAATAATCATAAATTTTCCGCTCTATTGCGGCGTAGCCGCACTTTCGGTCGGTATTGGTCAGGGCGCGCGCATAGAAAAATGGGGCGGGTATTCTCACACGCTTCCCATTGTCTTTTACGGCTCCTCGATAACACAAGGTGCCTGCGCAAACGCCCCCGGAACATGCTATGCAAGCCTGCTTTCGCGCCGCTTTGACTGTGACTATATCAATCTCGGCTTCTCCTGCAACGGCAAGGGAGAACCTGCCATGATGGAATATATCGCGGGCTTGAAAATGGGCATCTTCGTATATGATTATGATTACAATGCGCCTACGCCCGAGCACCTCAGAAATACACATTATGCAGGATACAAGACGGTGCGCGACAAAAATCCCTATTTGCCGATCATAATGGCATCACGCCCTAACTACGTGAAGGATATCGGGGAATCCGAAATACGCCGCGATATTATAGCCGAAACATACAAGCGCGCACTTGCCGAGGGAGATAAAAACGTATTTTTTATCGATAGCAAAAAGGAATTTTCCAAAATATATGAAGATGGCTGTACGGTTGACGGCTGTCATCCCACAGACTATGGCTTTCGCATCATGGCAGATGCCTTCGGAAAGGTCATAGAGAAAATACTATAAAAAACTTTTCCTCATAAAAAACAAAAGAGCCGACCTCGGTCTGCTCTTTTGTTTTTAATTTTGTCAGTCTTTATCTATCAGTAAAAAAAGCTTCAAAGCGTTTTGACAAGCAGCTTCAATGTTCTCGACGTCAGTGCCATAAAGAAATCAAAAAGCACTTATATTCAGCGATTCATCATCCTTGCCCTTCTCTATACCTCTTATCACGACGTAGTAAGAATATGAGGGATTGACCGTTATAAGCACTCTGTCACCGATCCTTTTCCCCATCACGGCCTTGCCGAGAGGAGATTCCTTGCTGATATAGCGATTCAGAGAATCCTGCCGCAGTGTTGTGACAAGAACGATCTCCATCTCCTCATCATCTTCCTCTATATAGAGAGTCACCTTGTCAAAAAGCCCTATGGTATCTGCGCGCTTCGAGCCTGCGGAAACGATGACGGCGGTATTTATCATTTGCTCGAGATAATGGATTCTGCTGTTATTTCTCGAGAGATCGCGCTTTGCGGCGCGGTATTCGAAATTTTCGCTGAGATCTCCCAGCTCGCGCGCATGGCGCAGAGCCTCTTTCAGCTTCGGGGTCAAAACGGTTTTTCGGTATTCTATCTCCTCACGCATTTTTTTGATATCCACCGCGGTAAGTTCATCATGCATTTTTATCAGCTCCCATCATAATTTTTATGAAAATGCCCGGAAAAACTTGGGCGAAAGCCTGAGAGAGCTTCCGCCGCGAAAAATATTACCGTCTCTTATTTTATCAGTGATATGCCGCCGATAAGAGGAAGTTCTTTTGCTCTTCCGGATGCGGCATTATATATGCCGATGCAGAGATAAACAAGAGAAAGCAGTCCTGTCAAAGCGCCGACAACCGTAGATACAACCGGTATAAACGATACGATACCGCTGACAACTCCGAGCAATACTTCCGCTATAAAGAGAACCAGACCCTGATTTACATGGAATCTTGCAAATTTGGATTTCGGTGCGGCTATCAGCCCTACCAGGAAGAGTATGCCGATATAGGAAAGTATTGCATAGACCTTATTATTCTCTATATCGGAAGCATCATATTCCGATGTCGTCTCTTTTGTGGAATTGAATTTGTTGAATTCATCCGAGATCTTCTTGCCGAGATTCTCGCCCTGATCAAAATTTTTGTTTGTTCCGTTGCCTGCGGAAGAAGCATCCTGCTCCGCACCGCAAGAAGTGCATTTTACAGCGTCAACCGCAAGCTCAGCACCGCAATTAAAAGAAAAAATCATTTTCTTTCCTCCTTTGATTCAAAAAACGCACGGAAAAGCTTAACCATATAATAAACGTCTTCGCTTCCGCCAAATTCGCGAACGGAATGCATCGCGAGCATGGGATTGCCTATATCGACTACATTCAGGCCGTATTCATATGATATGATAGGTCCTATCGTTCCGCCGCCGCGTGCATCGCTGCGGTTATTGAACTGCTGATAAGGGATACCCGCTCTCTCACAAAGCATCTTGAAGAAGGCCGTGCCCTTCGGCGATGTCGCATAGCTCTGCCCCGTCGCCATTTTCAAGACGGGACCTTTATTCAGCTTCACAGGCAGATTCGGCTCAGCCTTGGAAAGATAAGACGGATGCGAAGCATGCGCCATATCGGCTGAAAATACCGTCGATTTTGCGAGGGCGCGGTATTTATCCTCGCGGCTGTATCCGAGCTTCTCGCAAATTCTGTCTGTTATCTGAAGCAATGTATTGGACATAGCACCTCTGTCGGAGCGCGAGCCTATCTCCTCGTGGTCAAAGATAAGTGCTATATCGTTTGCACCGCAGTCCTGCGTCTCACACAGACCGGCGATGATACAATAGGCAAGTGCAGCATCGTCAAGACGCGGTGCCGAAATAAATTCATCATTCAAACCGACAAAGCAGCTCGGTGATGCATCATAGAGCCCAAGCTCATAGCTGAGAATATCGTCGGGAGACACTCCCATATATTCTGCAAGGAAAGAGGTAAACTTCGTCTTTCCGTCGTCGCTCTGCGCAAAGAACGGACACATCTCCGTCTGAATATTGAATTTTGCACCGTTATTAACGTCGCCCACGATGTGTATCGCAGGGCTCGGTATCTGAACCAGCGGTTTTTTGATATCCACGTTTACGGCACGCATACCCTCCGCATTATCAGCCTTGACATAAACTCTACCCGCTACGGAAAGCGGTCTGTCCAGCCAGCCGTGAACGATAAGTCCGCCGTAGCCCTCGAGTATCAGTCGCTCGTAGCCGAAATCAACGCTTGAAGGCGCTGTCTTTATGCGGAAGCCCGGTGCATCATGATGCGCTCCGCCTATGCGAAAACCCGTCTCTCCGGGTTCACCGGAAATGCGGAAGGCGGCAAGCTGTGTGCCATTCTTTTTGAAATAGTAGGTCTTTCCCTTTTCAAAAGACCACTTTTCATCCTCCTTCAGTTCCTCGGCGCCTGCCAGGACGAGCATCTTCTCCAGCTCGTCAACAGACTGATAGGGCATCGGAGCGGCATCGATATACCGAAGAAGCCGCTCGGCGTATTCTCTCTTTTCTATGTCCATATGTACCAAATTCTCCTTTATAAAAGCTCGCATATCATAAGATAAGAGAGCATATTTCATCAGGTGTAGCACCGTAAATATAATCAGAAAGCGGCGCTTCCTCAAGTTTTTGTATTATATCACATTTTTCTGCTTTTGTCAAACAAAGCATTTTCTCCAGCGCGTCAACGGGTTTTGTGCCAAAAAAATCTCCTGAAAATTTCACTTTTTTTATCCTTGCGGGCTTCCCTACCTCATAGAGAAGCTCTGTTTCAACCGATACCTTGCCGAAATCAAAACGCTTTGCTTTTACCCTTGCACCGCTTTCCGTCCTTGCACCGAAAAGCCATTCCATGCCGGCATACTTCTCTTCTGCGAGCTTTTCTATCTCGTGCAGGGCGTGCGCGTCGGGAATCACGAGACGGGCGCCGTTTTCGATAAAATAGTTTTCGAGATATTCTTTGAAATCCTCCGCCTTCATCCGCGAAAACTCCGGCGCGATATGCTCGCAGAGGTTTGTCACGCGGCTTTTTACGCTCTTTATCCCTTTTGACCGGATTTTCTCAGGGTCGACATTAAGTGCGCCGGAAAGATATGACATGTCCGCCGAGAAAAGCAACGTCCCGTGATGCATGAGCTTCGTTTTTCCGCCGTATTCGAAGGCACATGCCGCCGTGCCCGAAAACTTTCTGCCGTCGGGTACGACGAGGTCATTTCTTCCCGAGAGCGACGCCTCTATCCCAAGCCCCGCAAGAGCATTTATTATCGGGCGGCAGAAATATGAAAAATTTATCCTGTCATCCTCTGTCGCAGGCGTGATAAAGGTATAATTTACATTCCCGAGATCATGGAAAACGGCACCGCCGCCCGTCAGCCTGCGCACCGTTTTGATTCCGTGCGACTCCGTGAAAGAAAAGTTCACCTGCTCGCGTGCGTTCTGATTTTTGCCGATAATGACAGCAGGCTCATTTCGCCACAGCATGACGGCAGGCTCATCGCAGGTGCGAAGCAGATATTCTTCAAAAGCCATATTTTTATACGGCTCCGTATTTGTATTTCTTACAAGTATCATCAGCAGTTTTTCCCTTGATTTATAATCCGAGTATGTGCGATGCGAAGGCAAAGTAAAGTGAAAGAGAGAGTGCATCGACTAATGTGGTGATAAGCGGGCTCGCCATGACGGCAGGATCGAGCTTCAGCTTCTTTGCGAGCAGTGGGAGCAGACAGCCTACCACCTTTGCAACACATACCGTAAAGAAAAGCGTGAGCGCAACCGTGGCAGAAACAGCTATCGTCTCACGGTCTACAAGAAGAACCTTGAGAAAAGCCACGGGAGCAAGCGTCACCGCGCAAAGCAATGACACGCGCACTTCCTTGAAAAGCACCTTGAAAGCATCCCTCGGCGCTATCTCATCCATCGAAAGACCGCGGATAACGCTGACGGAAGCCTGACTTCCGGCATTGCCGCCCGTATCCATGAGCATCGGGATAAATGCCGTCAGCGCCACACATGCGGCAAGCGCATTTTCAAAAGAGCTTATTATCTTAGATGTAAGCGTGGCGGAAACCATAAGCAAAAGAAGCCATGGAACTCTCTTCTTCCATATCTGAAAAACGCCTGTTTTCATATACGGCTTCTCAGAGGGGGATATAGCCGCCATGATTTCCATATCCTCTGCGGCTTCCTCCTGCATAACACCGATGGCGTCATCGACCGTTACTATGCCGACGAGGCGGTTTTCCGTATCGACGACGGGAAGCGCGAGCAAGCCGTATTTACCTATCATCTCCGCCGCCTTTTCCTTATCGTCATGCGTATAAACGGAGATGACATGCTGCTCCATAATATCCTCTATCTTCGTATCCGGAGTGGAAAGAAGCATGCTTTTGACCGTGACGATACCGACCAGCTTTCTGTTCTCCGTGACGTAGCATGTATAGACCGTTTCCTTGTCAACCCCCTCGGATCTTATCTTATCAAAAGCCTCGGCTACGGTGAAGCTCCTCTTCAGGCTGACGTATTCCGGCGTCATAATGCCGCCTGCGCTGTCCTCGGGGTAAAGCAGTATCTCATTTATCATGCGGCGCATGTCGGGAGAGGTATTTTTCAGTATTTTTGCCACTACCGTCGCCGGCATTTCCCCTATGATATCGACGGTATCGTCTACATAGAGCTCGTTTACCGTCTCTTTAAGCTCCTTATCCGAAAATATCTCGATGAGCTTCTGCTGCTTTTCGCTGTCCAGCTCAACAAAGACTTCAGCCGCCTTTTCCTTCGGCAACAGGCGATATGCAAGAGCAGTGTCCTTCATCGACAAGCCGTCGAATGCTTCCGCTAAATCGACAGGATTCAGCTCATCAAGCATGAGCGCGAGAGCGCGCATATCCTTCGCCTCGCACAGCTGTGTAATCTTTTCGCAAATGTTTTCTTCCATTTCGGTTGCCCTCCTCACAAAAATATTTCCGGGCAAAACAAAAGAACGCAAAAATGCTCTGCCCTAAAATTTTAGGTGAGAAGCAGCTTTGCGAAAAAGATACGGTCTATCAGAGCGTGATTGCAAAAACAAGCGGAATACGCCCGTCAAAACGCAATATCTCTTTTTTGCAAAAGCTACTTCGTCCGCCTGCGGTATCCACTATTTTGCCACCTCTGTTTTCAATTTAATCTGATAACAGTTTACTCTTATTTCGATCTCTTGTCAATACTTTTAAGAATTTTTGATAAAATATTGATTATGTGGGAAAACTGTGATATTATTATATTTTAGAGAAAATATTCCTCGGAATATTTATGAGGGAGGTTCTTATGATAAAACGAGTATTTCTCATCGTTCTTGACAGCTTCGGAATAGGAAAAGCACCGGATGCCGCCAAGTTCGGCGACGAAGGAAGCGATACGCTGCGCTCTGTCGTTTCACAGGCGGGTTTTGCCGCACCGAATCTGCAAAAGCTCGGATTTTTCAATATAAAGGATACGGCGCAGGGCGGAAAAGATGCCTGCGCCATACAGATTCCCGCAGGAGCATTTGCCGCCATGTGCGAAGCATCGGCAGGCAAGGATACGACGATAGGTCACTGGGAGATATCGGGCATTTACAGCCCGTCGCCTCTGCCGACATATCCGAACGGCTTTCCGAAGGAGATCATCGATGCTTTTTCACAAGCTACGGGTAGAGGGGTGCTCTGCAATAAGCCATACTCGGGAACAGAGGTCATCAAAGATTACGGAAGAGAGCATCTGGAAACGGGAGCGCTGATCGTTTATACCTCTGCAGACAGCGTTTTTCAGATAGCCGCGCACGAAAGCATCGTGCCGCCGGAAAAACTCTATGAATACTGCCGCATGGCAAGAAAAATTCTCTGCGGAAAAAACTGCGTCGGCAGAGTGATTGCACGCCCGTTTGCAGGCGAATATCCCTTTGAGAGAACGAGCCGCAGGCGCGATTTCTCGGCAGAGCCGCCGAAGAAAACCATTCTTGATCTGCTCACGGAAAACGGACTGGAAACGCGCTGTATCGGCAAGATAGGCGATATTTTCGCCGGCAAAAGCGTCACAAGCGATATTCATATCGTATCAAATGAGGACGGCATGGACAAGACTTTAGCCGCCGCAAAAGAAGATTTCCGCGGACTTTGCTTTGTCAATCTCGTTGAGTTTGATACAGCATACGGACATCGCCGCAATGCGCGTGGATATGCGGATGCCGTCATGGCTTTTGACCGCAGGCTCGGAGAGCTGCTCCCGCTCCTTCATGAGGATGACATGCTCATGATAACGGCGGATCATGGCTGTGATCCCCGCTACAGCGGCACGGATCATACGCGCGAGCGCACGCCGCTCCTCATATACGGAAATACGGTGGAACCCGTCGATCTCGGCGAAAGAAGTACCTTTGCGGACATCTCCGCTACGATTGCCGAAGCTTTCGGCATAGAATATACTCTTTTCGGCAAAAGCATGCTCGGAGAAATACAGAAATAAAAATTGAATACAGCAATAAAAATCAAGGTCTTGAATATGAAAACCAAAAATCTCTACGGAAACATTGTTTTACTCATCACAGCCATCTTATGGGGCAGTACTTTCGTTGCGCAGGAAGTGGCAATGGAGTATATCGGCGCATTCACCTTTCAGACAACACGAAATTTCGTCGGCTGTGCCGTGCTGCTCCCGCTGATCCTCATTCTCGATAAGAGAAAAAAGAAAGCTCCCGATTATACACCGCCGACAGCGCAGGACAAAAAGACATTTATAAAAGCCGCGCTGATATGCGGTCTTCTCCTCTGCGCAGCGGCAAACCTCCAGCAGATAGGCATTGCAAACGGCACCTCGGGCGGGAAAGCCGGTTTTATCACAGCCTTCTACATGCTGCTCGTCCCGATCTTCAGCCTCATTGCGGGAAAGAAGGTCAGCCCGCTCACATTCCCTTGCGTAATACTCGCTCTCGGCGGTCTCTACATGCTATGCATGAGGGGAGAAACCGGCATCGCAAGCGGAGACCTGCTCGTCCTTGCCTGTTCTGTTTTCTTTGCGATACGCATCATGTCAACGGCAAAATATGCCCGGCACGTAGACAATATCAAGCTCGCATGCATGCAGTTTCTGATATGCGGTGTCGTTTCTCTCGTCCCTGCGATAATCTTTGAAAAGTTCGATATACAGGCATTGCTCGCCGCTGTTCCCTCCATACTTTACGCAGGCATCTTCTCGAGTGGAATAGCTTATACCCTCGAGATAGTCGGTCAGAAATATACAACCCCGCCCGTCGCCTCCATGCTCATGAGTCTTGAATCGGTTTTCGCCGTGATAACAGGCATGATCGTTCTGCACGATATGCCGACAAAAAGCGAGTGGATCGGCAGTGCCATGATGTTTGCCGCCGTCATAATCGTTCAGCTCCCTGTCGGCAAGCTTTTCAAAAGAAAAAATCTCACGGAAAATACATAATCATTTAAAAATACGAAAATACCGCATGCCTAAAGCGTGCGGTATTTTTCCGTAATATTTTTCGTTTATTATATGCTTGCCGTGTTGTCCTGCTTCAGGGTATCAAATGCCGCAAGCGATGAGCCGACAAGCATTACCGCGAGCGCAATAAGATACTGGGCCGTTATCCGCTCACGCAGGAATACGGCAGAGAGGAGCGCCCCTATAAAAGGCGCTACGGCATAGTATGCGCTCGTTTTTGCCGCGCCGAGCGTATTCTGTGCCGTAACATAAAAGGTTATGCTTAACCCGTATGCCACGAATCCGAGAAGCAGGGCAAAAAGAATATACTTCAGTTGCGGCGGCTTTTCTCCGACCATAAACGCGATAATAACCGAACCGAAGCCCGAGAAAAGTCCCTTCAGCATAACGATCTCATATGCGCTTTTATCGGAAATCTTCCTCGTGCAGTTGTTTTCCATGCCCCAGCAGACGGTTGCCGCCAGCACGAGAAGTGAACCCCATGAAAAAACAAAGCTCGACATATCTTCAAAAGACAGAATTATGCTCGAAAGAGTAATCAGTCCTATCGCCGTCCAAAGGCGAGGCGATACGGCTTCCTTGAAAAATAAAAACGCGATGACCGTGGTAGCCACTATTTCAAAATTATTGAGGAGCGAGGCATTTGCGGCAGAGGCGCTTTTCAAGCCGAGCATGAGAAGTATCGGCGCGGCAATGTCAAGAAGTATCATTGCCACCGCATAAGGAATATCTCCTCTGCCTATTTTCTTTTCCGCGGGGATCTTCCCTTTTCGGATAAAATATACGCAGCCTATCCCGATTCCCGCGCCTATATATAAAAGCCCTGCGAGCATCGTCGCCCCGACACTTTCCAGAAGCAGCTTTGAGAAAGGCATATTCACCGCATAGAATGCGGCGGCAAGCACGGCAAATGATATCGCCGTGACTTTTTTGTGCTTATTTTTATTCATATAGTCCTCAGGCAACTTCTGCGCAGCGAATTATTTTATTGCCTTTCCGGCTTCGTATGCGGCAATTATTTTTCTGCTCCCGTTTATTTCGCCCGGCTCGTTGACGCCACCCTTGAATATGGAGCCTGCAAAATTTGCCTTCGGGAAGCATTCTATCCAGCCGCAGAGCCCCGCTATAGCTCTGTCCGGAACACTGTCATCATACTCGGCGGCGGTGGAAAGCAGATATACTCTGCGGAAATGGTAATCCGTGCCGTATAGCGGATTTGCGCGGTCGAGAAGCGTCTTCATCTGTCCGCACATCTCATAATAATATATGGGCGTAGCAAAGGCAATGACATTGGCGGCGTATATCTTTTCATTTATCTCTGCCATATCATCTGCTATGACACATCTGCCTGTTTTCTGGCAGGAAAGACAACCGTCGCAGTAGCTTATCTTCTTTCCCTTGAGTGAGATAAATTCGACATCATGTCCCGCGTCCTCCGCTCCTCTCGCAAATGCCCTTGCGAGCACGTCGGAATTGCTGTTTTCTCTCAGACTTGTCGCTATTACCAGTACCTTCATTTTTTTCTGCCCCCGTTTATTCCTGATTACATTTTCATTATATACCCCTTGAAAGCTTTTTTCAATAGTTTTTAAAATAAAAGACGCAGCGGAAGCAAAAATGCATTCCGCCGCCAAAAGCAAGGTATCGATGGATATTATTTTGTTGTCACCAGCGTGCCGATAAAGAGAGGCATTCCTGTTTCGTTATCCGTGATCGCAAAGATAAACGGTCGGTCGAAATACAATCTTATCGGGTCATGAGAAGGTCCTGCCGACGTGGCTTTTGTATCGACCATGGTGACAGCTGCCGCTTTTGTTCCGTCCTTGTCAAGCTCAATATAGGTCTTATGCACGACTTGGCTTATGGCGAGCGGTATATCGGAGATTTCCGAGAAATCCGCGCCGCCACCAAACGCGGTCGGCATACCCATTTCTGCCAGCAGCTCGCTCATTTCGGTCTCATAGTCAAATTTGAACTGAGGCAGGCGCAGCTCCACCATCGTGCTGTTGCTTTTTGCATTCTTTACCGCATCTAAAAAATCAGCGGTGTCGAGTAATGCAAAATAGTTGTTTATATCGGCGTTTCTGTCGTCCGGGAGAATGGCGGCAAAGCCGTATCTTCCGCCCTTATAATTCAGGACGATTCCCTTTGCACCGTCAAGTTCAAAATAGCCGCTCCCGCGCACATCACGAAGATAAGTGGCATCTTCGCTTTCACCCTTGAAATTTGTAAAGACACCATTTCTTGTGTCTTCAAATTTTGTTGCCCACTCGGCATCGAAAGCCATGGCATTGATCAGATACATCATTGAGTCTTCGTCAATTCTGTCGATGATTTTATCTATCATCTTATCGGTATTATCCTTGACCCAGAGATTGATCTTATTTACCGTGGAATCGTCAAAAGGCTCTCGATAGAGCTGAGCCGTATAATAATCGGCGCAATTCTGCAAGAACGGATTTTTGACATTCAGACCTTCACGGAACCATATGGAATTTGCAATGCTGAGCTTACAGTCGTCTGCGCTGTAGAGACCGTTCACATAAGCGCAGAGATATTCGTTAATCTCGGAAAAAGGGATGCCGCTGCCGAGCACACTTTCCATTTCGGCAAGTGTAGTGCCTTTGGCGCCGTTTGCCGTCATCGAAAGTGCGAGCATAACGGAAAGAGGAGATATGAGAACATTTTCATCTGCTTTTGCCGAGCCGGAATAGAGCCTTTTCGAAAAATCCGTATAAGCGAGGATAAATCTATCATCGCTCGTCTTGCCCTCTACCTTGTTCGGGGACACAAGGCTGAGGAGATCTGTAGCTTCCATCGATGCCCCGCAGGCAGTTATTCCGAGAAGCATGCCCATGCAAAGTGTCAGTGCCAAAACCGCAGTAAAAAAGTGTTTCATATTAACCGCCTTTCCGCTGAATATCAGCTGTTTTAAGATAATAAGTTATTCTGATTATTTTTCGAGAGTCAGATCAAGCTTACCGCCGCAAACCTCGCCGAAAGCGCTGATGAGTGCATCGGCATCCTCGGCAGAATACATAACCATCATGATAGTATCTCCGCAAACACCTATGCGTACAGCCTCTGCACAAACACATACCCACTTTCCGGGATTTGCATTTTCGAGCATTTCGCGTGCCACAGACTCGGCATCGGATGCATCGTTTACACGGACAACCACCATCTCATAAGCGGGAGGTGTCATCATGGGACCGGAAACGCAGATTTCCTTTACCTTATCGGTGCTTGTCACACTCGCCATATAAGCTATTGAATCGGCATCCGACGTAGCAAGGTCAACCTCGGTTGTGGAAACGCTTATTTTTATCGGGTGCTTTTCATAGACAGCACTGATAATCTCGGCAAGCTCCTTCTGTTCGGGAACCGGAACGGGAGTTTCCGTTGTGGACTCTGTCGTTGACACCGTCGTTTCGCTTGTTGTTGACGAGGTTGTCTCTTCGGGAGTTATTCCGCATGCTGCGAAAGCGGCAAGCATAACGGCAACGAGAATCAAAGCAATAATTTTTTTCATTTTCTTATGCCTTTCTTTCATTATTTTCGGAATACTTTTCCGAATTTCATATATTAGTCGCATAAAAAAACGAATTTTCTCATCGAAAATTTAAATTTTTTATTTTTTCGTGATCAGACGATCTCCGCTATGACCTCGATTTCGCAGAGAGCATTTTTCGGCAGTCCCTTTACGGCAACGCAGGAACGTGCGGGAAGCGAAACGAAATATTCCGCATAGATCTCGTTGAATTCAGAAAAATCCGCCATATCCGAAAGAAAGCAGGTCGTCTTTATAACATTTCCGAAATCCGCACCCGCTTCATGCAGTACAGCGCCTATATTTTTGCATATCTGCTCGGTCTGTGCTCTTATGCCGCCGTTGACGAGCGCGCCTGTTTCGGGGTCTATCGGTATCTGACCGGAGAGAAAAATCATATTTTCTGTTTTTACCGCCTGTGAATACGGTCCTATGGCGGCAGGTGCTCGGTTTGTGCTTATTTTTTCCATTATAATTATCTCCTTTTTCAAAACAAATATATACTCGGTTTTATTCTATAATAAAAATTTCGCTTTGTCAATATGACGCGGTGCAAATACGGCGATAGCAAGGTCGTACACAGCCATATTCCGTATTGACTTTCTGCCGTACGTATGATAAAATGACACCGGTATATGCTTTCTGCAAACCGCAATTTCGTAAAGGATCAAATGGATCCGAGAGGCTATAAAAAATAAAAATGATCCCGAAAACGAGAAGAAAACAGCGATGCTTATCTCCGAGATGACGCTCGGGAAAAAGTCCTGCAAATGTTTCAGATAAGCGATCTGAGAGCAGATCCGGCGAATTTGAAATATTTGTCGGCGGCTCGCTCTCATCTCTTATCAAGACAATAATCACCGTAAAATAAACGGTACGCAAAGACCCGCATGGCATCTGCCATGCGGGTCTTATATTATAAAAGGATATTACTTCTTTTCCTTTTTGATAAAAGCCTTTGATTCCGTTCCATTGAAAAGCCGCACGATGTTTTTGCGGTGCAGGAAAACCACAAGAAGCGGCATGAGCACTGAGAAAAGCATCTTTGTAAATGGAAAGGGCGGTATGGAATAGAAAGGAATCACGATATTGAGCGCCGGAAAAAGCAATGTTGCCACCATGGAAGCAAGGGAAACGTATTTCGAAATATACCCAATAAAGAAAAAAACAAAACAGAGTATGGCAGCCACGATCGGATTGAGAACGATGATGGCACCGGCTATCGTAGAAACGCCCTTTCCTCCGCGGAAGCCGAAGAATATCGGAAAAGCATGTCCCAACATGCAGAAGAACGCGCAGACATATGCAAAATAATCGAGCGGAAAGATCATCAGCCCGAGAAAAACGCTTAAAGCGCCCTTAAGCGCATCGAAAATAAAGGTAAGAACGGAAAGTCCCCTGCCGTATACACGCATCATATTGGTAGCGCCGGCATTTTTACTGCCGAAATCGCGTATATCTTCGTTTTTGACAGATCTTGAAAATATTACGGCAAAATTCACGCTTCCGAGCAGATACGGAACAATAATGCATAATGCCAATCCGAGCCAGAAGCGCAAATTTGACACATCAATAGGAAATACTCCGTTTATCAAAAGATCGTTCATGATTTTCCTCCCATATATGGCTCATCGCCCTTTTGACGTACCACTATGCGTATCGGTGTTCCCGAAAAGCCGAAAACCTCGCGCAGCTTATTTTCTATATATCGCTGATAAGAGAAATGGAAAAGCTCCGCATCGTTTACAAAGATGACAAATGTAGGCGGCTTTGTGGAGACCTGCGTCATATAATATATTTTCAGGCGCTTGCCCTTATCTGTCGGCGGCTGAACACGTGAAACCGCGTCATTGAGCACGTCGTTGAGCATTCCCGTGGAAATACGCATACATGCCTGCTCATTTACATAGTTGATATACTCGAAGAGCTTGCTTACACGCTGTCCCGTCTTTGCGGAAACGAAAAGTATCGGAGCATACGGCATATAGGAGAGAGCCTCTCTTATATCATCCGTGAATTTCTTTACCGATGAATTGTCCTTTTCCACGATATCCCATTTGTTGACAACGATAATAGCAGCCTTTCCCGCTTCATGAGAAAGCCCCGCTATCTTTTCGTCCTGCTCTGTTATGCCTGCTGTCGCATCTATCATGATGAGACAGACATCGGCACGCTCCACAGCGGAATGTGAACGGAGAACGCTGTATTTTTCGATTCTGTCGATAACCTTCTTCTGGCGTCTGATTCCCGCCGTATCGATGAAGGTATATTTTCCGTATTCATTATCGACCTTTGTATCAATGGCGTCACGGGTCGTGCCGGGAATATCGGAAACGATCACTCTGTCCTCGCCGAGGATCTTGTTAATTATCGAGCTTTTGCCCGCATTCGGCTTTCCGATGACGGCAACTTTTATGCCGCTATCGTCCTCTTCCTCTTTCCCGTCATTCGGAGCAAGCTCCAGCACGCGATCGAGCAGATCACCCGTTCCCGTTCCGTGGAGCGAAGAAAGCGGTATCGGATCGCCGTCAAAGCCGAGCTCGTAAAACTCATAATATTCCATCGGCAGACTGCCTATGCTGTCTATCTTGTTTACACAAAGCACCACCGGCTTTCCGCTCTTGAGAAGCATGACGGCAATATCCCTGTCAGCCGCCGTAAGTCCCGCGCGAACATCACAGATAAAAGCTATGACATCTGCCGTTTCTATCGCCAGCTCTGCCTGCATTTTCATCTTGGCAAGAATGATGTCGTCTGTTTTCGGCTCTATACCGCCTGTATCAATAACGGTTATCGGTCTGCCGTTCCATTCCGTATCAAAGTAGATCCTGTCCCGCGTGATGCCGGGGATATCTTCCACTATGGAAACGCGCTCTCCCGCCAGCTTATTGAAAAGCGTACTCTTGCCGACATTCGGTCTGCCGACTATAGCAAGTACAGTTTTGGACATATCTGCCTCCTGTTCTTATATATTCAGTATCTTTTCGACAAAGTCATAGCCGTCGTTTTCCGTGAAGATTATCGGAATGTCGAGCTTAGATGACAGCTCGTCAGCACTCATGCCGCAGAGGAAAAGATCTCTCTCATATCTGAGCATGCTGTAAGGAAGATACAGCCGTTCTCCGAGTGTCTTATCCTTCAGCTGCTCATATAAGTCCCTTCCTGTTATCAGTCCCGCTACCGTTATACTTTTGCCGAAAAAGTTATTATCTATTTTATATACATTTATTTTAATAAAAGGAAATCTGCTTTCCGTTTCATGTGCCAGTGAGCGCATGAAATCATATGCTGCAGCGCCTGTTGCTATCGAAACCGTGCGCTCCCTCGTATTTTCGGGTTCAAAATCCGATATGGCATCATTAAATTCATCGCGCATCGAAGCTATCATGCCGACACCGTTTTCGATCTGCCGATAGCCCTCGTAATATTCGCCCGAAGGGAGCGGCAAGCCTGCCTCAATATACAGCTCGTCCGCGCAGTAGAAAATGCTCGTGCCATAAGCCTTTTTACATTCTCCCGCAAACCATTCCACCGTGGCGATGATCTTTTTCGCCTCCTCTTTTGAAAAAGGCGTAAGCTCTGTAAGCCCCTCACGGAATTTCGTCATTCCCGCAGGCACGATGGAAACGCTCTCCACATAAGGACTGAGCGCCGCGAGGTCATGCATCGTTCGCACCAGCTCTTCCCCGTCATTTACACCGCGGCAGAGAACGATCTGACAGCTCATCTCGATCTTCGCATCGTAAAAGCGTTTCAGATACGAAAGGCACTTACCCGCATTTTTGTTTTTCAGCATGAAAACGCGCAATTCCGGATTCGTCGTATGAACGGAAATATTAACAGGAGACATGCGCATCTTTATAATGCGGTCGACATCCTCATCGGATAAATTGGTCATCGTTATATAATTTCCCTGCAAAAACGAAAGACGACTGTCGTCATCCTTGAAATAGAGCGTCTCTCTCATTCCTCGGGGAAGCTGGTCTATGAAGCAGAAAATACATTTATTCCTGCATGAATGCTTACAATCCATGAGAAAAGTCTCAAATTCCAAACCGATATCGTCATATTCGTCTTTTTTTATCTTCGCATGATATTCGCTCCCGTCGCGTGAAAGCAGGATATCGAGCTTTTCATTACATATATGAAATCTGTAGTCGAGAACATCGCGTATCTCATTCCCGTTCACGCAGATGAGAGCATCGCCTGCGGCGATGCCTGCGCGGTCGGCATGCGATCCCTTTTTTACAGCCTCTATTTTTACCATACAAATCCCCGTCGCTTTTTTATTGCAGAATAACAAGATGGGTAGGTATGTTTGGCATACCTACCCTACGGAAGATGTACTTATGCGTCTTTCTTAACGATTTCCTTGCCGTCGTAATGTCCGCAAGCCTTGCAAACTCTGTGTGCAAGATTATATTCTCCGCAGTTCGGGCACTTTGACATGCCGGGAAGCTCAAGCTTCCAAACGTTTGAACGTCTCTTATCACGTCTTGCTTTAGATACTTTTTTCTTCGGTACTGCCATTTCTACCTACACCTCCTTAAAGTGCTACGTCTTTTTTGTAATATCACTTTAGCAAAGTTTTCAGAACAGCCAGCCTCGGGTCGCCCTGCGATCTTTCGCAGTCGCAATCGCCGAGATTGAGATTCTTTCCGCATTTCGGGCAAAGCCCGCGGCAATCATCCCTGCAAAGTGTCTTTGCGGGGAGCACCAGCAGAAGCTCCTCTTCCAGAGGCTCGGCAAGATCTATCTTCTGATTTTTCACGAAGATATAATCATCGTTGTCCTCGTCAACTCCGCCGTTCGCTATATCCTTTTCAAAGGAAAAATTCATTTTGCCCTCGACAGGCTCCGCACATCTGGCGCACATGGTCTTATATATCAGGGAGACATCGGCATGGATAAACATATATCCCGCCCTGTTCCTGACATAACCGAGCACGCTGATCGGCGCTTCAAATCCGATATCGGGAAAAAGAGCAACGACGACCCCGTCCCTCTCGGGAAGATAATCAAAAGCAAAATCCATTTTATCGATCTCGCCGTTAAGTATCGGAGTAATATCAAAAATCATCGCTTCTTCTCCCAAAACGCGCTATTTGAAATGCCATAATACGGCTTTATACATTATATAATACAGGCGCGATTTTGTCAATACGATTTTTTGCGTTTTTTCAATAAAATCGCAATATTTTTTCCGGGCTGCTGTTATTTCGCCACAAAATTGAGTATTCTGTCGCGAACGAATATCTTCTTTATTATCTGTTTTCCCTCGAGCATGGAAGCTATTTTGCCGCTCGCCATGGCTGCAGCGGTAGTCTCCTCCTCCGAAGCGCCCTTCGCTATCTCGATAATCTCTTTTGTCTTGCCGCAGATCTGCACTGCTATGGAAACCGTGCTGTCAACGGTCTTTGCCTCATCGTATTCGGGCCATTTGTCAAGCGAAAGCAGGCCATCTCCGCCGAGGCTCTCCCATATTTCCTCGCTTATATGCGGAGCAAAGGGACAGAGCAAATGGACAAAAATTCCAAGCTCATCACGAGTAAGCGTGCCGGCATCGTAGATATCGTTTACAAGCGACATCATGGCGGCTATCGCCGTATTGAACTTCATCCCCTCTATATCAAGCGTTACCTTTTTTATCGTCTTGTGGAAGGCGTTCTCAAGCTTCGGCGTCACACCATCGCCCTTTGCAATATCGCAGAGCCCCACGACTCTCTCGACAAATCTGCGGCAACCCTTGATGCCTGTCTGCGACCAGGGCGCTTCCTTCTCAAAATCGCCTATGAACATTTCATAGAGACGAAGCGTATCCGCACCGTAATCGCGCACGATATCATCGGGATTGATGACGTTTCCGCGTGATTTGGACATCTTGCTTCCGTCCTCACCGAGAACCATTCCGTGCGCCGTGCGCTTGAGATACGGCTCCTTGCACTTGATAACGCCGATATCATAGAGAAACTTCGCCCAGAAGCGAGAATAAAGCAGATGCAGTGTTACATGCTCCATACCGCCGTTGTACCAGTCTACCGGCATCCAATAATCGAGTGCCTCGCTCGAAGCAAGAGCAGTCTTGCAGTGCGGATCGCAATACCGCAGGAAGTACCAGGATGAGCCTGCCCACTGCGGCATGGTGTCCGTTTCGCGCTTGGCGGGGCCTCCGCAAACAGGACACGTCGTATTGACCCAGTCTGTCATCTTCGCCAGAGGAGATTCGCCGTTGTCAGTCGGCTCATAGTGCTCGACTGCGGGAAGTGTCACGGGGAGCTGATCCTCGGGAACGGGAACCCATCCGCCGCAATGCTCGCAGTAAACGAGCGGCACGGGCTCGCCCCAGTAGCGCTGGCGGGAAAATACCCAGTCGCGCAGCTTGTAGTTTGTCTTTTTCTCGCCGATCCCCTTTTCCTCGAGCCATGCGATCATCTTTTCCTTAGCCTCGGCAACCTCCAGTCCGTCAAGGAAGCCGGAATTGCAGAGCTTGCCCGTGGCGACATCGGTAAAGGCTTCCTTCTCCACGTCGCCGCCTGCAACGACCTCGACTATCGGCAGACCGAATTTCTTTGCGAAATCCCAGTCTCGTGTATCATGTGCAGGTACAGCCATGATAGCGCCGGTGCCGTACGTTGCGAGTACATAGTCGGAAACGAATATCGGTATTCTCTTGCCGTTTGCCGGATTGATCGCCTCCACGCCTTCAAGTCGTACGCCCGTCTTGTCCTTGGCGAGTTCCGTGCGCTCAAAGTCGGATTTTCTCGCGGCTTCTTCTCTGTAATTAACTACCTCTTTGTAATTTGTAAGCTTATCCTTCCACTTCTCGATAAGCGCATGCTCCGGCGCTATTACCATATATGTAGCACCGAAGAGCGTATCGGGACGAGTCGTATAAACAACGATATCATCGCCCTCCGTGGATTTGAATTTTACCTGCGCACCGTGCGAACGCCCGATCCAATTTATCTCCTGCGTCTTAACGCGGTCTATAAAATCAAGCCCCTCAAGGTCATCGATGAGTCTGCCGGCATATTCCGTTATCTTGAGCATCCACTGGCTCTTTACCTTGTGAACGACCTCGCTGCCGCAACGCTCGCAGACGCCGTTTACGACCTCTTCATTTGCAAGAACACATTTGCACGATGTGCAGAAATTGACGGACATCTCCTTTTTATACGCAAGACCGTGCTTATAGAGCTGGAGGAATATCCACTGCGTCCATTTTACATATTCGGGATCGGTGGTATTGATCTCTCTGTCCCAGTCAAAGCTGAAGCCCAGCATTTTGAGCTGCTCCTTGAAATGAGCTATGTTCTTTTTCGTCACATCTGCCGGATGTACCTTGTTCTTTATGGCATAGTTTTCCGTAGGCAGACCGAAAGCGTCCCAGCCCATCGGAAACAGGACGTTGTAGCCATCCATCCTCAGCTTCCGGCTCACCACGTCGAGCGCGGTATAGGGACGGGTATGCCCGACGTGCAGCCCGACGCCCGAAGGATACGGAAACTCAATCAATGTGTAGAACTACGGCTTGTCGGAGTCGTTTTACGAGCGGAAAACGATTTCAGAAAACCATTTATACAGCCATTTATGATCGATTCGATTGAGTTAGCT
>URUL01000020.1 GCA_900551005.1 uncultured Ruminococcus sp.
ACTCCAACGGCGTGCCGTACAGCGAGAAGTCGATATCGCTTTCGGCCTTCCACTCGGCGCACTTGTCGTTCATGCGCTGCATGACGGCCATGGCAAACGGCGTGCCTTCCTTCTCGGTGTGGCTGTGGCCCGGCATGTACTTGACGCATTCATACAGGCCGGCATAGCCCAGGCTGATGGTGGAGTATCCGCCCACGAGCAGCTTGTCGATCGTCTCGCCCTTCTTCAGACGAGCGAGGGCACCGTACTGCCACAGAATCGGCGCGGCGTCGGAAAGCGTGCCCTTCAGGCGATTGTGGCGGCACATGAGAGCCTTGCGGCACAGCTCGAGACGCTCGTCGAAGATCTCCCAGAACTTCGCCTTGTCACCTTGGGAAGAAAGCGCCACATCAGGCAAGCTGATGGTGACAACGCCCTGGTTAAAGCGGCCGTAGTACTTCGGCTTGCCCGGCTCATAGTTGCCGGCGTTTGCCACGTTGTCGTAGCCGTTGCCGGAGCGATCGGGCGTGAGGAAGCTGCGGCAGCCCCTGCAGGTGTAGCAATCGCCGTTGCCCTCTGTCTCGCCCTTGGACAGCTTCATCTCGCGCATCTTCTTCTCAGAGATATAATCGGGGACCATACGGCGTGCCGTACATTTTGCGGCAAGCTCCGTAAGGTAATAATAAGGCGAGTCTTCATGAATATTTTGTTCCTCGAGAACATAGACCAACTTCGGGAAGGCAGGAGTAACATAGACGCCCGATTCATTCTTGACGCCCTGATAACGCTGGAGCAGCGTTTCCTCTATTATGATGGCAAGGTCCTTCTTCTCTCTCTCGTCCTTTGCTTCGCCGAGATACATAAATACCGTGACAAAAGGAGCCTGTCCGTTTGTCGTCAGCAGAGTTACCACCTGATACTGGATGGTCTGCACACCGCGGCGTATCTCCTCGCGCAGGCGGCTCTCAACGACCTCGGAAAACTTCTCTTCGGAGACGCTGGTTCCGAGTGTATCAAGCTCCTCGCGCAACGTTTTTCTGATCTTCTCGCGGCTCACCTGAACGAACGGCGCGAGATGCGTAAGCGAAATGCTCTGACCGCCGTACTGATTGCTTGCCACCTGAGCGATGATCTGCGTAGCGATATTGCACGCCGTGGAGAAGCTGTGCGGACGCTCTATCATCGTGCCGGAGATAACGGTTCCGTTCTGAAGCATATCCTCGAGATTGACAAGGTCGCAGTTGTGCATATGCTGCGCATAATAGTCGGTATCATGGAAATGGATGATGCCCTCTTCATGCGCCTTTACAATGTCCTCGGGAAGCAGGATACGACTCGTGATATCACGGCTGACTTCACCTGCCATATAATCACGCTGAACGCTGTTTACCGTCGGGTTCTTATTGGCGTTTTCCTGCTTTGCTTCTTCATTATAGCATTCGATCAGACTGAGTATTCTGTCGTCTGTCGTATTCGATCTGCGAACAAGGTTTCTCGTATATCTGTAGGTGATGTACTTCTTGGCAACCTCATAGGCGCCGTGTGCCATTATCTGCTTTTCTACGAGGTCCTGGATCTCCTCAACCCCGGGCGCTCTGTTCATTCTGATGCAGTTCAGCTCTACAGCCTCGGCTATTCTGCGTATCTGCATCGGGGTCAGACGAACATCCTCTTCGGATGCCGCGTTTGCTTTTGTTATGGCAGCTACGATCTTTTCTATATCGAACTGCATCTCAGCCCCGTTTCTCTTGATAACCTTCATTATTCTTTCTCCTCCGTTTTCCGCATTACAATATTTTTCATGAGTACGGAAATATTATACACTATATTTTGTGGTTTTGTCAATATGAAAACACCAAATATTGTAAGTTCGTAATTTTTAAGGTTTTTTCTTACTACACAGAAAAAAATATCAAATTTGCGGAAAATGACCTTTTATGTCAAAAAAATCATACAAACTTTCGTTGAATTCTCGTGCAAAAAGCACAATAAAAAATCGCCGTATCGCTTTTCGGAAAAATCAAGGCACAAGAGATAGCGGCTCATTATCCACTATATCTTGTGCCTGCTCCGTTTTGTCTTTTTAAATTATACTATATATTCAGCCATTACGGAGGGACTTGCTATATCATTCCAGTAAGGAACAGTTCCTCCGTCCGCATTGATCACAGGTTCCTCCAGCTCGGGGATACTGTCCGCGCGCCCCTCGCACCAGTCGAGCAAACGCTCGCGGCAATTTTCACAGCGGTGCTTCAATCCCCCTATGCGTATATCCTGTATCTCAAAGCCGTAGGTCTTATTATCTTTGTTCCACTGGGCGCGGAAAACGCGGTAAAATTCCTCAAGCCTCGAGAGGAAAAGCGGATAGTCGGTTTCTGTTATTCTGCGCACGCCTTCCCTGTCACCGGCGAGATATTTTTCCCGTGTGACATTGCCGAGATCGAATTTCACCTCCAGCGCGCGGCAGAGTGCCGCCTGTGTGCGATAGAGATACGAAAATTCCGTGCCCTTGTCGGCGATGGCATCCAGCCGCTCGGCATATTTTGCAAATATGCCGACGTCCACGGGATTTTCATTATTGGCATCGAGCAGACCGATGATCGGATCGTTAAAAAGCCTGTTCTTGGAGTAGTTTGCAGGGCCTACGTCCGTATCCTCTCCGTAAATATAGTTCGGCAGGTCGAGAGCGAGCATATCGTCATAGTCTTCACCGGTTATCTCACGGAATCTCGCCTTCATTTCCGTCTCGTCCATACCCTCGGCAAAGGCCGCCGCATGCATGAGCCCCGGAAGCGCCGCGAACATGGAGCATTCGCCGCCGTTGTCTCCCCAGAGCGTCATGAGAACATTCTTCACGCCGCCCTTTACACATTCGGGAAGAGCCAGCGCGTTTCTTCTCATACTGAGCCTGTTATGCGGAGCGAATCCCTGCCATATCCAAACGCCGCCCGCAAACCAGACCTTGTCTGAGAGATTCTTCGATGAAGCTATCATATTCGCGTATTTTTCGGCATATTCACCGTAGTAGTCCCAGTAGACCATTGCGGCATTATCGGGTATCGCTTCCTTGACCCAATCCGGGAATTCAACGACGGGCGAAATGTTCTTTCCCGCATTGTAACCGCTCGGCAGACAACGGAAAAACATATCCTCCCACATCAGCGTTTCATACCCGTATTTTTTCGCTATATCGCATACGCGCTGCAAATGCTCGCAGAGAATCTCAAAGCGGTTGCGATATCCGTGTATCTCGAGATATCTTCCGAGTCCCACAAGATATGCCTCGTCCATGCCTATGTGGAGCTTTCTGGATCTCACGCATTTGGAGAGAGAGGAAAACATCTTATCGATAAGCTCATATACTCTCTCATCCCCCGCAAGAAGTATATTGCAACAATCGCGCATTCCCTTGTATCTGTTCCAGCGGAAGGCAGCATTCATATGGCCGAGCGTCTGAATACAGGGGATAAGCTCTATCCCGAGCGAAGCAGCATATTCGTCTATTTCGCGAAGCTCGCTCTGCGTATATCTGCCGCGTTTATAGCCGAAAAGCGGCTCCCCCTCCACTTCATATGTATCCTCAGTATAGAGCATGGCGCAGTCGTAGCCCATTTTTGAGAGGATCTTAAAAAAGCGTTTGAGCGCCGGAACGCTCATCACGGCATTGCGTGAGCAATCTATCATCACGCCGAATCTGTCAAAGTTTTTCAATTCTGTGTCCTCCGAATTTTTCATTATAATAGCCGATACATTTCTGCACGACGGCAAGAGCAGCCGCAGCGCCTTTTACTTCTTCCACGGCAGTCTGCTTGCCCTCGAGCTGCTTATAGACCGAGAAGAAATGCCGCATCTCATCGAAAATATGACCCGGCAATTCGCTTATATCTCTGTATGAATTATACATCGGGTCGCTGTAAGGTATGGCGATTATTTTCTCATCGTCCTTGCCGTTGTCTATCATGTTGATAACACCGATAGGATAACAGCGGATAAGAACCAGCGGGTCAAGCGGCTCGCTCGTCAGCACCAGCACGTCGAGAGGATCTCCGTCATCGGCATAGGTGCGCGGAATGAAGCCGTAATTGGTGGGATAGTGAGTTGAAGTATAAAGAATACGATCCAGTATGATCAGTCCCGTTTCCTTATCAAGCTCATATTTTTTCTTGCTTCCCTTGCTTATCTCGATAACGGAAATAAAGTCCTCTGCCTTTATGCGGTCGGGATTTATGTCATGCCATATATTATTCATACTCTTCCCTCCGTATTTCGATTGATGATTTATATATATTATACATGCTGTGAAAAAATATGTCAATATCATCTTTGTTTTTCATATAACGAAAATTTTCTGCGATGCGCCTCAGCTTATCTCATGTCATCGGATAAAAATTTCGACTTCTGCCGAAGAATTGTAAGCGCTGATCCCTTGACTTTACTTTTTCTTTCATTTATAATAAATAAAAAACAGATAAGGAGAATTTTTTATGAAAATATTGCTCCTGAGTTGCAGCACGGGAGAAGGTCATAATAGCTGTGCACGCGCCATACAAGAAGAACTCGAGCGCAGAGAGATCCAAGTTGAATTTCTCGATATGCTTCAGATGTTCGGGGACCAGGGTCCGCTCAGCTTTGATAAGATTTTAAATAAAATTTCCTCAAAGACGCCGGAAATCTTCGGAATGATGTATCATGCGGGTGCCATGTTCAGCGCCACGGGAGTGACCTCTCCCGTCTATCTCGCCAATATACGCCATGCAGGGGAGCTGGGAGATTTCATTTCCGAAAAAGGCTATGATGCCGTCGTCTGCTCGCATCTCTTCCCCATGGAAACGCTTACATATCTGCGCCGACATGGCAAATGCGGAATTAAAACATACGGCGTCCTCTCGGATTATACCTGTATTCCTTTCCTTGCGGAAACAGAGCTGGATGCCTACTTCGTACCGCACGAGGATGTGAGATGTGAGTGCATAGCCGCAGGGATCTCCGAAGATAAGCTTGTCACTACAGGCATGCCTGTATCGGAGAAATTCACCGTGAAAACCGAAAAGAGCACCGCACGCGAGCTACTCGGTCTGCCGGCTGATAAGAAAATATATCTCATCATGACGGGCGGTATAGGCTGCGGCGACGCTATATCTCTCTGCAAAAAGATTCGCCGTTTGCCCGATGAAAACGCTTTGCTCTGTGTTCTCCCCGGGCGAAACGAAGAGCTTCGGAATGCTTTGGAAGAGGAATTTCAGGGAAACGGTGTCATCTCCGTTCCGTTCACCGATAAGGTTGCGATCTATATGAGTGCCGCCGATGTCCTGCTCTCCAAGGCAGGCGGAATCTCCAGCTCCGAGGCTGCCATTCTCGGCATTCCGTTCGTACATACCATGATCATTCCCGGTGTGGAAACGAAAAATGCGGAATTTTTTGAGAATCACGGGATGTCGCTTTTCGCAGAAAACGAATATGAGACCGCGCGTTTCGCCGACAGACTCGTCTACGACTCGGCGCTTGCGAAAAAAATGCTTTCGGCGCAGAATGAATGCCTGCCGAAAAACGGTGCGGCACAAATCGTTGACTTCATAACAAAATAATGGGCTTGAAAAAAGAAAGGAACCGAACATGGCTACAAGCAAAGAATATCTCCGCTTCGTTCTCGATCGGCTTTCCGACCTTGAGGAAATTTCATACAAGCAGATGATGGGAGAATATATCATTTATTATAAAGGAAAGATCGCGGCTTATGTATGCGATAACCGCATACTGATCAAGCCTGTGAAAAGCGCACTTTCGCTCATGCCCAAAGCTCCTCTTCAAGTTCCTTACGAGGGTGCAAAGGAAATGCTTCTCGCGGAAAACATAGAGGACAGGGATTTCATGACAGAGCTTTTCCGTGCCATATATGACGATTTGCCCGAGCCGAAGCCGAAGAAAAAGCGATAAGCTGAAGTGATTCTTTTGAGTAATCAAAAGTACCGAACGTCCGGCTATATCAGCGTACAGACTTCCTATACGCCCGCCGTTTCTTTATATGCGATCATGTATTTTCACATATGCGAATCAGACTAACTGTATTTTTTATAAAAGTGACAGCTATATACTTTTTCTCAGACCTGAAAGCCCTGATGAAGTCTACCTCATCAGGGCTTTTGCGTTATTTCAATATTTTGCGTTATTTCAATATGATATTTATTTCATGCGTTTTTCCGTCGTTGGGACGCTTGATGTGTCCGTCAAAAGGAACGCCGTCAAAAGTCATTTTTGCATCTTTTCCCACTCTGGCAAAGCCGAGCGGCTTCTCGATATGCACGCGGAAAACAGTCCCGCCGTTATTTACGGTATAGTCGGACTTTTCATTATCAAAAGGAAGCACGGGAGAAAATACGAGGTCTTCTCCGCTCAGTCCGAAACCGAGGAGCTCCATCACGGAAAGGTTCAGCCAGCTTGCCGTTCCCGAGAGCATGGGACCGATGTTCTCGCCCGTTATGCTGTTGTTGTACTGCGTGCAAAAGCGGGGATTTCCCTTTGTCTTATACGGATGCATAAGAGTCTTATAGGGGAAAACACTGTCCAGCGCGAAATAGGCAAATTCCGCAAGAGACTTTGCCAGCTCCTCACTTTCCACCTTCTTTGCGGCACGAAGCGCAGCGCTTGCCGCCATCATAGCCGCATGCTTGAATGTGCCGCCGTTTTCTCTGTCCCCGGGAAAATATGCATCCGAGGCATTGCCTGTAGCGAGCTTTCCGAGGTCACACGGCGAACAGAGCTTTACGCCGGCAGAACATACGAGATATTGATTTACCTTATCGAGCATAACTTTTATATGTTCTTCGCTTGCCACATCGGAAAGTATCGACCAGCTGAACGAATTGAGGAAATATGAGCCGTTTATCGCAGGGTCTGAGCTGAGTCCGTCTCCGCCCGCACCGAGATAGGTATATCCGCCTGCGCGCTTTCCGCCGAGAAGCGCACGTGCATAGAAATCGCCCTTCCAGCAGTATTTTTCAATATTTTCGCAGAGAATCGCACAATCATTTTCAAGCTCTGACGCTATCTCTGTCTTGCCTATGCTCCGTGCCATCTCGGCTATCTCGTCATATGCGATCTTCAGCAGAAATGCGTTCATCACACTCTCGGAATATTCGCTTATGAATCTGTCGCCGTATTTGCCGCCCTTCTCGAGCTGCGCCTTATATCTTTTCTCCTTCTCAATACCGTCTATCCAGTCGTTGTCAAGCTTCAGACAGTCGTTCCAGTCTGATTTATCGAGCAGCGGCAGCCCGTGCGCACCGACGGAAATTTTTCCGCTGTAGTTGACAGTGGCGAGAAGCGTGTCAAACAAAGTGCGCTTCTCATCGCTTGCGGCAACGGGAAATTCAGAGAGGAGAAAATCCGTATCGCCCGTCAGCGAAACATAGCGGTAAACCGCTTGTGCAAGCCAAAGACCGTCATCGGAACACATGCCCGGTTCTTTTCCGCGCTCGTAGAAATTATGATTTGCATAACCCATTTCATAGACGTTCTTGATCCATTCGCCGAGCATTTCGCGGGCAAGCTTATATTCGCCCATGCCTATGATATAGTATAGTGAAGCATACATATCCTGTATCTCGCGGAAGCCTATCTCTCGGTAAGCCTTCTGCGTCCAAGCAAACGAACGGGATACATATGACTGATAGTAGACCTGAAAAGGCAGGTTGTTATTGACATATGTATCAAGATTGCGATCATCCGTTTCCAGCTTGAGAAAACCGGCATATTTTTTGCCGAAGCTTTTTATATCGTCGAGCGTTTTTCCAAGCGCCGCAGGGTTTTTATATTTTTCTACAAGTGTATAAATCGAGTCAAAAAGCACCTTGTCGGTACAGTCATCGGAGAATACGTAGCCCGTGTACGAGTCAAGTCCTCTCTTCTCACCCGCTTTGACAGTGACAGCCTTTTCCATGGCATAAAACGACACCACCTTGGTGACGGGAACACAAGCAAGGCACGCAACTCTCTGTGGCTTTTCTATGGAACCGTTGCCGATGAAATCTATATAGTTTGCCGTATAGCCGTCCAGCGTCTCGCCCTTATCCGTCAGCAGAAGCGCAAAACGCTTATTCTTACGATGATACGTCGGATGCGCATTGGGAGATACGGCTATCGTCTTGCCGTCTGCTTTGATAACGCCGCTTTCCCATATCACGCTTGCATAAATGATATCATTCATCGCCGATTCGGGCGAGGCAAGCCCAAACATTCCCGTGAAAACGACTTTCAAGCTGCGCTCTCTTGCCGTCAGATTCTCGATCTCCACGCGCTGTGCCTCGGTCGCATCGGGCATACCCTCGGCATGAGGCAAAATAAAGAGCGTGCGCGTTATTTTCAGTCCGCACTCAGTCTCGTACGATATCTCTGTATAATTGCGGAAGTGGCGGCAAACCGCACTTTTTATATTGGTTTTCACATCTGCCGAATAGAATATCTGTGCGCCGTTTTCAACGATATAAAACTGGCGGTTGACCGGCTCGCCGTTATATTCGGGTGTGAGGGAATAGCGCGTTGCCGTCACCTGTCTTGCGGCACCTGCGCGGAATGATCCTCTGCCGAGAGAGTCAAGAGCGCCCTTCGGTGTGGTGAGAAGCGGGGAGTCAAAGCCTATCCTGTTGCCTATGAGCAGGTTTACATCAAAATGCGTGCCTATCTTATTGCCCTTCAGATCGATGACGTGCTCGCCCTCGGAGCCTATATAGCCCCCGCTCTTCATGACTGTTTCATAAACACAAAGAAGCGCTTTTTCCGTATCTTCCGTGAGAGCCTTCTCGCCGTCATCCGTAAAATGGCGCACCTTTCCCCCGTCAAAGGCAAAAAGATGATTTGCCGCACCGAAAGATGAAATATAGCACGAAAGCCGAGGCGTATTCAGTATATAGTCCGATACAGGTGCATAAAATTCCATGCCGCATGCGCCGACGACAAAATCGGACTCGACATTCAGCGGGGTCGCGCAGACCTCGCCGAAAAGCTTATCTGCAAATACCTCTTTTATCTTGGAAACAGGCGTATTTTTAAATTCTCTTGCATTTTCTCTTGTGAAAACCATAATGCGCTCCTTATTCAAAAACAAAATCTATCCGAATATTTTTAAAAGACATATTATATCCCATAAGAAACGGCGTGTTTCCGTCTCCCATGCGCAGTCGGGCTCTCCGACACGAGTTTGCATGGCAAAGCACTGCAAGATGCTCCCCGTCAAGCCCCTGTGAAAACGAGATATCCAGAGTATCGCCGCGTCTCTCTCCGTAAGCAAGCGCGCCGTCGGAAAAAACGAGGCAAATTCCGTCTCTTCCGCTCTTCTCCGCCGCAGCAAATTCGAGCAAACCGCGACTCCACTTGACATCGCTGTCCGTTTTTGCAAGATCGTCGGCCGTAGCATCTCGTAATACAAATGTATTATATGACTCTTTTGCGTTTTCTACATTTGTATAATTATATTCCGAGTACCCGGAATACCCGCAGTTCTCCATTCCGAAGCCGCTATACATGCCAAAAAGCTGCATATTGGCAGGGTGCAGGAAATATCCCTTGTCCTCAGTCTTGCACATGCGAAAAATCTCCTCATGCAAGGCACGGCAGACGCCCATTCCGCGAAAGCGTTGCGCCGTACAGACGGCGTAGCCATAGTAGCAAGGCTCTCCGTATACGGATACGGGGATAAGCGTTGCCATCCCTGCAAGCTCGCCGTCCAGCCGACATTCCGCGATGAGCGCTCCTTCGGCAGCATCGAGAAAGCCGCGTATTTCTTCATACTTGTCGCCAAAGCACTCATGCCACAGCTCAAAATGCTCGCGACATGCCGCAGTTGAAACTAAAAAATTTATCTTTTTCATACTTATTTTCCATTATAGGCAAAACAACGCTGCCCCCGTTAGGAGACAGCATTATTTTCCTGTCTGAGCAAAGAATCTGTCCTCGCAAAGATATCGTGACGGCGGTCACCGAGAATTTTGACTGCCTTCTTGAAAAGCTCATAGTTCTTCCCTTTTCCATGTATATCGCTTCCGAGAGCGTATACATGACCGTCGTCCGCCCAACGCAGACATCGCTTTCTGTTTCTGTATTCAATCAGCCCTTCCGCATTGAGCTGAATTTTAGCCCCTACATCGATGCATGCATTTATAATATGTGTTTCATATCTGTCGGCATGAGCGAGAATGACATCCAGCCCCTTGTCTATCAGCCTCTCCACGGTGCCGGCGATGGAATCGTCGATAGAGTTCATCGGAAGCTCCGCCAAAAAAACGTTGGTACCCTCAATGCACAGCTTCTCGACAAGCGGCATGCGGTCAAGATTTTCAAATAAAAGCACCTCGGCTCCGAGAAGTATCTCGGGATCGTCCGGCATGAGCGCTTCCGACAGCTCTGCAAAGCATTGACTGCGAAGCGACAGAAAACTCGGCACGTCTATGGAATCGGCATAGAAATGCGAGGTTGCCACAATGCGTGATACGCCCGCTTTTTTCGCCGCCTTTATCTGCCAAAGGCTTGTTTCTCTGCTACTGCTTCCGTGGTCAAGCCCGGGAAGGATATGACTGTGAAAATCGGTTATGATGCCGACCTCACGTAAGGCACTCATTTTTTCTCCTCAAGCGAACCGCTTCCGTCAAAACCGCCCATGGACGCATTGCTGTATTTGGCATAGCCGTACTTGGAATAGCCATGTTTTCCGTAGCGTCCGTAGTCGCCGTTTTTCTTATAATTGAGATTGTCAATGACAAATCCGCGGATCTTTCCGCCTACTGTATGTATTTTTTCTACGGCAACAGAGATGCTTTCCATATCGCTGTAATCCGCTCTTGTGACCAAAATATAGCCATGCGTTCTGTCGGAGAGAGAAAGTGCATCGGGCACGACTGTAAGCGGCGGTGAATCTATTATCATGTAATCAAACATTGTCTCGGCTTTTTGGAGGAATATATTCATCGCTTCCGAAGACAGAAGCTCCGCGGTAAACGGAACGCTTTTGCCCGATGTAAGAACATAGAGATTAGGATACGAGGTTTTCCTTATATTCGGCTCGGCGTCCTGACCGGAAAGATATTCGGAGAGCCCATGTCCCTCGCTGAGTTCAAGTGCGGTTCTTATTTTCGGCTTTCTTAAATCTCCGTCTATGAGAAGCACGCGAAGGTCGCTCTGAGAAAGACTGATTGCCGTATTGATGGATACGAGAGATTTCCCTTCGCCGGGGATCGCGCTCGTAAACACAAATTTCTTGCATGTCGACTCTATCGGCATATAGAGCAGATTTGTTTTGAGTGAGCGATAAGCCTCTATTACTGCAAAAGGCATATTGTCATTTATGATGAGCGTTCGGTAAAATTTTAAATTAGGACCGTCGTAATTTGTTTTTCTGTTCCGTCTTTTCATAATTTCCCCTCCGTCAGCTCTTGTTTATTCCCGGTATCGTCCCTATCACGGGGATATCGCCGAACTTATCCTCGAGATCCTTCTTGGTTCGTACGGTCGTATCAAGCATGTCCTTTATGATAATAAACGCTATTACGGCAACCGCACCGATTACAGCACCGATAACCGTATTTTTCATAAGCGGCCATGAAGATGTTGACGGCACTCGCGCTCTGTCTATAAGACGAAGCTCGCCTATGGTTATTGTATTGGGAATTACCTCCGGAGCAAGATCGGAAATCGCGTTTGCAATATCATAAGACAGCTCCGGATCAGTCGTTGTGATCTGTACTGTAAATATTTCCGTATCAGCAATGTGTTTGCATGTCATATGCTCTTTGATATATAAGTTTGAAATATCATAATACTTTGTCTCAAGCTTCTCCGAAACCCGGTCCAGAAAGTCCTCTGTCGAAAGAACATTCATACATGTACTGACAAGGGCTTGGGAGGCAGCAAGATCGCTTGATGTAATGGATCCCGAAAAAGAATCCTTATTTCTGGCAACAAGCTTCGCACTTGACGTATAAGTCGGATCGACAAAAAAATACGTATATGCAAAGGCCGCACCGGCACAAAGCAATATCGCCAGTATGATGAGAAGCAATTTTGAAAGCAAAAGAGACATGATATCTTTCAAATTAAGTTCCATTTTGCACCCCGTTTATAAATAATAAGCATATATTTACTGAAATTATACCACAAATCATACGACATGTCAACGATAAATATAAATTATATATTATTTATTATCTAAGAGTCATCACATGCCGTATGCAAGCTTTTTCGGGCATCTTCACACGACTCTGCCAGCACGAATATGAGAACGGCAACGAGCGCATAGGGAACAGGGCAAAATTCTCCCGGATTCACCTGAGACATGAGGAAAAGCCCGCTGTACGAAAGCCCGAGCGTTATGACGAAAGCGCTGCGTTTTTTTATTATGATCCAAAATCTCGATATAAACTGATATCCGTAAGAGACTATGCCGAGCAAGCCCATGCTTCCGACTATCTGAGGTATCATCATATGATACCAGCATATAGTGCCCATCACCGACGAAGAATACAAGTCTGTATTTGCCCTGTTTCCGAGCCCTATGCCGAAGAGGGGATTTTTCGCAAAATCCTCTGCCGCACGGAAAAACAGCTTTGCTCTCGCTTCATTATAATCAATCAAGTGATCATCATACAAAAATAACGACCATATCTTGGAAAGTGCAAAACAAACGATGCAGATCAGGCACACCGTGCATATCGCGCGCAGTATCCTACGCTTGCTGTCCTTCCCGAATACGATGAAGGCGATAAGGCAGATAAACATTTCGGCAGTCCCGAGAAGCAATCCCGCACGGCTGCCGCTGAGAACCGTGCACGCATACATGGCGGCAAACGGAAAAATATGCAAGAAATTTTTTTGGGTATAAAAAAGCGGGATCGGCATGCAGAGCATGAGTATCGTAGAGATGTTATTGCTCCACTGGATTTCAGCAAGCCTCTGCGCAAGAACAGTCTCGGAAAAATTCCATGCATAATGAAGTATTATCATAAAGCAGGCAAAAAGCCCTGTCAAATACATATCACAAATAAAATTGTGCCGCGAGCTGTACCCGTCATACTCCAGAAAAGACGATTTGAGGAGCAGATATGTGCCGACCATGCCAAATCCGAGCCCGACAACGTAATAGAGTGCCATGGGAGAAAAATATTCCTGCGGCGATATTTTTCCGATGCCGCCCATCGTGACGGCAACAGCGACGGCGACGATGCCGTAAAAGCTGCTTCCGATGCTGAATCTGTGTTCGCGCCTGTAACAGACAAAGTGAAACACAACAGCACATATCGGAAAGATATAAGCCCACCAAAGCGGAGCAAAAAGCGAAAAGGAATCATAACATTTCAGAACGAAGGTGCACATCAGCATAAAGGGCAGGAAGGACACCGATGTTTCCTTGCAGGATATCAGCACGAAGCCGATAATATTCAGAAAAATAACGACACCGACGACCTCGGCTTTGAAAACGACGATAAGCGCCGCGAGAAAAACGAGCAGCGCCTTGAAATATGCACTTTTCAGGAATTTATTCATCGGCACAGCCCCGCAAAAATAAATTTATGGCAAATATGATGATTGCCATGCAGGAATATCATATCACACATTGTCAAAAAATGCAAGACATAAACATGTAAAAGCATTTTCCCGAGAAATTTCAAAAAAATAATGAAAAATAAATTATTTTTTTCGAAAAACTATTGATATTTGAATGAAAAGATGGTATTATATTCAGGTAAACGCGGAAAAAGCGGTTTATTTTTCACCCTCTCATGGAAAATTGCCGCAACGCCGAAATCAAGGAGGTGAATCACGATGCCGAATATAAAGTCAGCAAAGAAGCGCGTACTCGTTATTAAGGCTAAAACTCTTCAGAATCAGATGTTCAAAACATCTCTCAAAACCGCAATGAAGAAGTATGAAGCTGCCATAGCGGCGGGCGATACAGAGCTTGCAAAGGCAACCTATAAGGAAGCAGTTCGCAAGATAGACAAGGCGGTAGCGCACGGTATTCTTCACAAAAACAATGCCGCAAGAAAAAAGAGCAGATTCACAATGATGCTCAACAAAGCGTAAATACCCGCATATATGAAATGCATCATTCTCACCTGATGCATTTTTTATTTTTCCGAAGAAAATCGCAGAGCGTCATGCCCTGCGGTTCTTTCTTTTATAAGACAAAAAAAACGGAACAAGTGCAAAAAACAGATGCCGCATGTCAGAAAAACATATGGCATCTGTTTTATGTTTTATCTCATCATTTGATCTGATTTGCGATGAAATAGAGTCTCTTCATATCGTCGAGAACCTTCTTGCAGCGAGCCTCTGCCCATGCTCTGTCCTCGGGAGAAAGCGCCGCTATCTCCTCTGCAGAGAGCTTGCCCTTGAACATACTGTCGACCATGAGTGCACGTGTGATATCGAAATCGCAGATCTTATCGTCTACCTTGCAGACTACGATATCGGACTTTCCTTCGAAGAGCTTCTCTACAGCATAGACACCCATCTCGGAAGCCGTAAGTCTGTCAAGCAGAGTGGGCGAGCCGCCGCGCTGAACGTGAGCGGGACGTGCAAACTTTGTTTCTATGCCCGTGCGCTCCTGAATCGTCTTGGCGAGCTTTTCTGCATAACCCGGAAGACCTTCGGAAACGATCACGATAAAGCTTCTCTTTCCGTTTTTCTTCTGCTCGATGATATCATTTATCGCCTTTTCCTCATCAAAAGGAATCTCGGCTATGGCAACGGCGGAAGCACCGCAGGCGATACCCGTGCGCAGAGCGATATGTCCCGCCCATCTGCCCATGACCTCCACGACGTCGCAGCGGGCATGAGATTCGCACGTATCGCGGAGCTTGTCCACGAGGTCAACGACCGTATTCATAGCCGTATCGAAGCCTATTGTGTAGTCGGTAGACGTAATATCATTATCAATCGTTCCGGGAATACCGATGGTCGGTATGCCGAGGAGTGAGAGCTTTGTGGCACCGCGGAAGGTGCCGTCGCCGCCGATGGCAATGATACCGTCGATGTGCTTTTCGTGGCAAAGTTCAACAGCCTTTTTGCGATAATCCTCCTCAAGAAATTCGAGGCAGCGTGCGGAATATAGTATGGTTCCGCTCTTTGAAATGATATTGGAAAGCTCACTCGGGTTTGAGAAAAGCTTCATATTGTCATGAATGAGTCCCGCATAGCCTTCATATATGCCGTAAACCTCAACTCCGTGAGAGAGCGCTGTTCTTGCGACGGCACGAACAGCCGCATTCATACCGGGAGCATCACCGCCTGATGTAAGAATACCTATACGTCTGAATTTGTTCATAATCCACCTCTGATTTTCTTAAACTTTTTTATGAATTTTTGCCGCCTGCGATGAAGTTTATCGCGCGCGGAACACTGTCCTTGGAATTTTTCCATGGTTCGGCATCATAGCGATAATCAAATTTCTTGCAGAACCATGAAACATCGCCGCCGATCTCGGCTATATAAGCCTTTTCTATTTTCGAAACCGTTTTATAGAACTCGGGGAAATCCTTTTTTGAGAGATGATCTCTTCCGAATTGCAAGAATTTGCGGTAATGCGGCAGACAGAAGAATTTCTGGCTTTTTACCTTGTCGCGGAATTCCTCTTCCTTTTCCCAGAGCCATATTGCCGTGCTGAACATTTTATCGATCTTGTCATTTATCCTATGGCAAACATAGCAATCATCCTCCAGTGCCTGTAGCTTGGCACTCTCGCGTTCGCCTTTCCCATCGAGCAAGCCGCCGCCCGTGAGATATTCCTTTTCGATATGGGCAAGATGGCTCTCGAGTATGAGCGCCAGTCCCAGCCTGTTCCCCGCCGCATACATCATATCATAGTGACGGCGACAGAAGCCGCGTTTGTTCGTCTCGATGCGGATATCCGGTTCCATCATGGAAGCACCGAGTATCAGCTCGAGCTCGTTTTTCTCCAGCATATCGAATATCAGGCAAAAAGGACAGTCATATTTCTCTCCGGCAAGAGCATTGCGGAAGCCATCGTTTACGGGTATGGTATAGATCTGTTCAGCCATATTTTTTCACCTTATTTACGTGTATTTTTCAGAATGTGAGCACAGTGCTGTAAGGTTTGTGGTCAGATGCATGAGCATCATCATAGACCTGCTGCTCACTCGCGGTGAACTCGGATGTGGTCATGATATAGTCTATGTGCTGCTTGCGGCACGGGAGATAGGTGCCGTCCTTCTGCTTTTCAACGATCTTTTCATGTGAAGGGAATGTAAACGTTCCTGCGGGAAGTCCGTCACCCGTATTGAGCAGAACGCTTCTCAGCGCCTCGATCTCGGGACTGCCGGGCTGTGCATTGAAATCACCCATGAGAATAACGGGATTCTTCGATGCCTTGATGAAGCTGAGCAGCAGTTTTACGGAATTTTCGCGCTCTGCTTTTGCAAGACCGAAATGTGTGGCATAGACATCGATATATCTTCCGCCGACATCTATTGTCGCGCGGAGAATACAGCGCGTCTCATAGTAAACAGGCTCGCTCCTATCGACGGGATCGGGCACGGGAATCGTAATGGCGGAAACGATCGGAAAACGGGAGATAAAACCATTTCCGTAAAGACCGGGCGCCCATGCTATGGCAGGAGCAAATACGCTGTAGTAACCGAGCTTATCGCCGATATACTTTGCCATCTTTATATTTTTTGAACGCGGCAGCTCGTAATCCACCTCATTGAGACCGCATATATCGGGCGCGATACTGCGGATAACATCAATGCAGGCATCGGGATTGTGGTTTTTTCCCCACGGCTCAATGTTGTAGTCTCTGCCGCCGGCGATATTGTAAGTCATTACCTTGAGTTTCATGATAAAAACCTCCATGGATTTATTTTTCATATTACTTTGATATTATAATACAAAATACAAATAAAATCAATAGTTTTTTCGAGCAGTTACGACTCAAAAACGGAAAACTTTGCAATATATTTTCAAATCAACTGCGAAAAGAAAAAATCCGACACACGGTGCCGGATCTTCTTATTCTATTTGATCGCCTCAGCAAAAGCGTATGCAAAAAGCTGTGCCGTATTTTTCGCTTCCGCAAAGGAATTGCCGAGCGAGCCTATGCGCAGTGTCAGCGTGCAGCGCGGCAGATGCTGATTGAGCCGCGCCTGACTGATCAGCGTGGACATCATGAGCGTAGGATATTTGCCGCTCATCATGTCAAATACCGCATCCGCCTGCATCAGTCTCGTCCGCCACCCGGGATGTGCGCCCCCGCCTGCATCCGTGCCCACAGCAAGGCGCATCTGCGCATATTCTACCCCATCTATATTCACGGCGGGGCGAAGCAGCTCTCCCGCCGAGCTGCAAAGCGCCTCACGAGATATATCTATTATATAGCGCACGTCTGTGTGCTCCGCAAGATATTCGCTTATCTTTTTATATGCGTTTTCATAGCTGTAATCTCCCTCGGGACAAACATTGAGAAAAGCCGCATTTATCCCGTGCTTTTTCATTTCTTCTGCCATAAAAGCGGCAAGCTCCGCGGTATTTTTCCCACCGTAGGAAACGCCGCTTCCGCTCTCTGCATAGCCCTCATAGCCGCGTGTGGCAACGAAAAGGACGCTTCCGTTTCCTATTTTCCCGAGGGAAGCCGTAAAGCCGCTGTCGGTGTCATAGCCGCTTTTGTTTTCGTATCTTTCACCCTGTGCCGCGGCTGACAGGTCAACCGATTTCGTCTTTTCATCATCTGATGTCGTACTCCACTGTGAAAAAGAAGATGCTGTCGTCTGTGTGGTACTCTCTTCCGTTTTTTCCGTATGCCCGCGGAAAATAAAGGCAAGAAAACCTGTACTCGGCTTATGAAAATAAATATAGCAAAGCCCTGCAATGCAGACCACGGTAAGTATCAGGAATATAAATCTTCCCACACCGCTTTTTCTTCTGCTCTTCTGCTTTATGTAAGGAGCCGAAAGCTCCTTCGGTTCATAATCCATTATTCTCCCTCCGAAAAACCGTTCCTTGATAATATATATGGGATGAAGTCATGTATTATTCATTTTTACCGTCACATAAGCTCTATTTCCTCGGCGGAGATTCCCTCCTGGAAGGCGGTATTTATCGCATAGAAGAGCACGCGCGCCAGTATCTCCATGCTTCTGTCTATATTCCTCGGCGATACGAAAAGCCCCGCAAGCTTTTTTTCGGCGTTCTCCTTTTCGTCACTTTCAGCCTTTTCTCCGAGTGCATCGAGAACGAGCGTCCGCCCCTCGATAACGGTCGGCACGCCTATGCCGATCACGGGGATCCCCATGCTCGCCTCATCGAGCTTTGAACGGAAATTGCCTATACCCGCTCCGGGAGAGATGCCTGCCGTGCAAAGCTGTACCGTTCTGCAAAGGCGTGAGGCATCGCGTGCGCAAAGCGCGTCTATCGCTATTATCATATCCGGGCAGAGCTTTCTTGCCGCCGCTTCTATGAGATCGGATGTTTCCATTCCCGTCTGCGCGCAAACACCGGGCACAAAAACCGACGTATCGAAAAAGCCGATATCGTCGAAAAGCGCTTTATTTGCCGTTTTTATATGATGCGTGGCAAGGACTCCGTCAGCCGCAAGCGGACCGAGCGAATCCGCCGTTATGCTTCTGCTCCCCAGTCCGCAGACGAGTACGCTTTTCGCCTCCGGCTTTACGAAAAAGCAAAGCTCATGCAAGCTTTCCGAGAGCGCCTTGTACAGCGTGCCGAAAGCTTCGGCATCCATATTCTCGGGCTCGGAAAACATGAATGTCACATATTTTCCCTTCTCCTTCCCGATAGCCGAGGCGCCGGCATCGTTTACTATCTCTATGGTGCTTTTCGTCAGAGTCTGCGTTATCTCCTCCTCGCTGTAGATCACTCCGTCAAGCTCGGCGCGGTGCTCTTCGGCATATTCCCGCATGGCATGGTCACGCATCTCGGCGGCAAGGTCTGTTCTGAAATCAGGCATAAAAAATCCCTCCTTTTTTTGCTATTCTGCACAAAGGAGGGATTTTTATTCCGATTTGTTCTTTTATTCCGTTTTGCTTCGTTGATTTTCCGATTATGCTTCTGAAGAAGCTTCATCCGCGGTATCACCGTCTGCTTCCTCATCAGCTTCTTCGCCATCATCGGGATCGCGCATCGTGCCGTTCGGATAATACGGATCTATCATATATTTCTTGATTTTCGGATATGCCACGTATGTCGCTATGAAAGAAACCGTGGAGAAGAAGAACATCATGAGTATAATGACCATCGCCGGCATGAATACGGCAGAGAGCGCAAACGTGATGAGTCCGAAAGCAACTATGGCGATCAGTGCAAGGAAATTCTTGCCCATCGCAAGTATGGCGAGTATAAAAGAGTTTTTCAAAAGCTGACGAAGATTTACCTTGAATGTCACAAGGATATTGTAAATATAGAACCTGATAAACATATACACGCATATCATCGCAAGCGAGCAGAAGAAAAGTATGCTGTACGTTTGATAATTCATCAGATAGAATGATACGGCATAGACGGAGGCACCCATCATAAGCATATCGAATATGCCTACGATGATCGACTGGCGCAGATTGGTCTTTATCGTCTGGAAAAAGTCCTGGAAAAGGAATATAGGCTCGCATTTGACGAGTTGCTTTATAAGATAGGCGCAGCCCGCATTTACGGGGCCGAAGGTGAACAAAGCCAGCGCCGATATGGAAAACAGAACGATGCTTGCCGCATTTCCATAGTAATAAGTGATCCCGACGCCGCCGAAAAGTCCGAATAGCGCACCTGCCGCCTCCGTCTCACCCGCATGGAAAAGTCCGTATGCGATCGGATAGAAAACGCTCGTCGGCGTATTTGCCTTGGCGGCAAAATATCCGCTTATGCCCAGCAAGAAGAAAAGAATCGGAAAGTTTCCGAATATATAGAGAAAATTCACATATACAAGCTTCGAAAACTTTCGTGCATACAGCTTAAAAAAGTTTATGAAATTGTATTCTGTTATCACGTCTTCTTTTTTTACACCCTTGCCGTCCTTGGCATAGTTTCTGAAAAATATCGACGTTTTTTTCTTTTTATTATTTTCTTCCACGCCTTTTTACTCCCCGAAATAAAACTGTATTTTTTATATTTTACCATAAAATACGCATAAAACAATATGTGCAACGCAAAAATATGTAAATTTTTATAAAAAGCTGTGCGGTGCAGACAAAAGCCGACACCGCACAAAGCTATCCGGTAAAATCAGTATATCTCGACGCTGCCGAAGGAAGCGCCGGCGTTGATCACCACACTGTGCTCTCCACGCCTGTCTGCCGCGCCGTTTTTCACATTGCCGAAAGCGACATCGGTCTTTGTCACACTGACCGATACATCGGCAGGTGTGCGCACGATAGCTCTTCCGAAGGTTGCGTTTACATTGATCACCGCGCCCTCGGATATGGCAGCCCCTCGCAGATCGATACAAAGCTCACCAAAGGTGACGGAGAAATTACCGCCCTCGAAATTCTGCCCGTCATAGTTCAGATTTTTCGAACCGAACGACAGCCTCTCATAGCCTACACCGCTGTATATCTTGGCACTATCACCGCTGCTCACCGAGAATTTCGGCTTGCGTATAACGGCAGAAATGATGATGCGCAGGGCGATATAGATGATCAAGACGGCGAAGAAAAGCTTCCACGTGATATACTTGCCGATGCCCTCAAAACGGTATTTGACAAAAATCACGGCGCCGATGAGAAAGAGAAAAATATCTCCCTCCGTGAATCCGTGCGAACAGATACCCGCCACGGCACAGATCATGATGAGAACGCTCCACCAGCCCTTGAAAAATATATTGAGATCCCAGATTCCGAGAGCGTTTCCGGCAAATATTACTCCTATGACCAGAAGAATCAAGCCAAAAAGTATTTTTGTTGTTGAACTGCGATTAAAGCCGTTTTTCATAAAAAAATCATCTCCTCATCTCTTTGAATATTTTTCAAAGAGGTAATGTCTTCTCTTATTGACTATTATGCGCGATGCGAGCAGAGCGATACAGAAAAGCACGATCAGCGCGCAGATCACATAGACGGCAGCGCCTATTTCGCTTTCTATCTTCAACTCTTCCCAGAGGCTGTTCATCAGACTGCGGGTACCGTCCGGCAGATCATGGAAGAATTCCATCGTGCTCATATCGAACTCATAGAGGATCGGAAGCGCGTCGGGATGAACCTCCTCCGACATATACTCGATATAATCCTCATTTTCGTATACGAGTGAATTGGGGCTTGCATAGCAGATATATTCTGCATTGGCTATGGCTATCTCTTCCGAAAGCATGAAGTTGATATATTCGAGCGCAAGATCATAGTTCTGCGTGCTGGCAGGAATACACATGGCGTCTACAAAGACGTTTGTACCCTCTTCGGGATGATAGAAGGCGAGCTCCTCATTATCGGCATACATCGTGAAATAGTCGCCGGCATAATATGGCGCTATCGCCGCACTTCCGCCCTTCATCTTATTGAAAACCTCATCCATGACGTAGCCCTGAACAACACTCTTCTGGCTTTTCAGAAGTTCGAGTGCCGTCTGCCATGTTTCGATATCGTCGGAATTCACGCTTGTCTTCTGATAAAATTGCGCCGTGCCGAAGGCATCGCGCGGATTATTGAACTGAAGGATATTCCCCGTGTATTCCTCATCCCAGAGGAGCGACCAGCTTCCGATATTTTCATCATCCTCGCGGACTATTCCCGTATTGTATATGATGCCGACCGTTCCGTATGTATACGGAACAGACCATTTCTCCTCAGGGTCATAGTAGAGCCCTTTGAAATCCTCATCTATATACTGATAGTTTTCTATCCGGTCTATGGGATTGACCTCTTTCAAGAGTCCCTCTGCCGCAAGGCGGGCGACCATGTAATCCGAGGGAAATATGACATCATAGCTGACAGCGCCGCTCGAAAGCTTTGCATAGAGGTCCTCATTGCTGGAATAGAGAGAATAGTTCACCGTGACATTTCTGCCGAGCACCTCACGGCAGTATTTTTCAAACTCCTTATTGACATCAAGCGTGTCTTCCGAGCCATCGGAAATATATTCACCCCAGTTATATACATAGAGTGTAGTGCTTCCCTTTGCCGGTACCGAAGCTTCAGTGTCATCGTCATTTCCGCAGGAAGCAAAAGAAAGAAGCATTGCCGCAAGCATGACAAAGGCAAGTGCAAGAGAAAGAAATTTTTTCATGCCGACGCACCTCCGTTTGCTTTCACGCGCTTGGTCTTTTCGCCGCGAGAGCCGGCAAAATTGACGGCAAGCAGAAGCCCGAGTATCACAAATACCATCAGCGCGCAGAGCGCATACATGCTGTATTTGACCTCATGTGCCGTCTGGTTATAAACATAGAGCGGCAGGGTCTGAAAATCGGGCGAGCTTACGAAATGGCTTATGACAAAGTCGTCGAGTGACAGCGTAAAGCCGAGCATGAGACCGGATATAACACCGGGCATGATCAACGGAAGCTCGACCTTGAAGAAAGTTTTTGTCGGCGTACAGCCGAGATCGAGTGCCGCCTCCGTAAGATGCTTGTCCATCTGGCGGAATCGCGGGAGAACGGAAAGGATAACGTACGGCAGGTTAAAGGTCGTATGCGCGATAAGCATCGTCACGGCACCGAATTTGATGGGCAGGAAGGACATTCCCGCTGCCGCAACGAAAAGAAGCATCATGGAAACACCGGTCACGATATCCGGATTCATCATCGGAATATTCGTAACGGAAGATATCGCCGTTTTCAGGAATCTGCTCTTCATGCGGTCTATGCCGAGCGCGGCAAAAGTGCCTATTACCGTGGCAAGCAAGGAAGAGCTGATCGCGAGAATGAGCGAATTTTTCAGAGCGTTAAGCGCCTGTGCATCGCGGAAGAGCTCCTTGTACCAATAGAGCGAAAAAGTGGAGAAATGATTGAGCGAGCCCGCTCTGTTGAAGGAAAAAATGACAAGCACGATGATCGGCGCATAGAGCAGCGCGAAAATCAGCCACATATATATTTTAGAAAGTGTTTTCATACGATAATACCTCCTTCGTCACCGTCGGTAAAGCGGTTCATCACGGCTACCGAAATAAGAATCAGTATCATCATGACAAGCGATATCGCCGCACCTATATTATAGGTGTTCACATTCTGGAACTGGCGCTCTATCGTGTCACCTATCAGGTCAAACGCACCGCCGCCGAGCTTCTGCGAAATATAGAAGGTGCTGATCGAGGGAACGAATACCATCGTTATACCCGAGATAACACCGGGGAGCGAGAGCGGCAGAGTGACGCGAAAAAGTGCCTTCACATTGCTGCAGCCGAGGTCGCGTGCCGCCTCCATATAACGCGGGTCGAGCTTGGATATGCTTGTGTATATCGGAAGTACCATATACGGCAGGAAGTCATAAACCATGCCGAGAATAACGGCACCCGATGTGCCCACTATTTTCGCCTTCGGAAGCCCGAGTGCGACAAGTAGCGAATTGAGCAATCCGCCGTTATCGAGCAGTGCCATGAGCGAATATGTGCGTATGAGCAGGCTTATCCACATGGGAAGCATGAGGAGCACGACCATTACCTTCTGCTTCGTCGGCGAAAGTTGCGAAATGAAGAATGCGAGCGGATATGCTATGATAAGGCATATAGCCGTCGCTATCAGCGCAAAGCAAACGGAAAGCAGAAAAATATGCGAATAGCTCGAGAGCATTGTTATATTGTTGAAGGTAAAATTGCCGTAGGTGTCCGTAAAAGCGAAGTAAACGACGAATATAAGCGGAGCAGCTACAAAAAGCAACACCCATACGATATGAGGTACGGCGGCAAAGCCCTCGAGAAAAGAACGCTTTTTCATTCCTCTCCCGCCTCCTCATCCTCTTCCTCTTCGTCATCGACGACAGACAGCTCGTCAAATTCCTCGCTGAAGGAGGAATAATCGCCGAACATATCCGAATACTCTGATTTCTTCATGACATGAATGGCATCGGGTTCTATATAAAGACCTATCGTAGAATCGGGAGCGCAGTAATCCGTGGTCTGGATCATCCATTTGAATCCGTCGATATCCACGATTATCTCATAGTGCACGCCCTTGAATATTATATCGGTGACAACGCCCTTGAGCTCGCCCTGCGAGGGCGGAGTCAGGACGACATCCTCGGGTCTTATGACGACATCGACAGGCATATTCTCGCCGAAGCCCTCATCGACACAGACGAACTCCGCGCCGAGGATACGCACGAGGCGGTCTCTTATCATAACGCCGTCTATGATATTGCTCTCGCCTATGAAATCGGCGACGAAAGCGTTCGTGGGCTCGTTATAAATGTCAACGGGAGTGCCGATCTGCTGGATAAATCACTGGTTGGGCACGAAGCCGTAATCAGACATCGTGAGAGCCTCCTCCTGATCGTGGGTGACATATATAAATGTTATGCCCATCTGCTGCTGAATCTTCTTGAGCTCGACCTGCATCTCGCGTCTCAATTTGAGATCGAGCGCGCCGAGCGGCTCATCGAGCAGAAGCACACGCGGCTTGACCGCAAGGGCGCGGGCTATCGCCACCCTCTGCTGCTGACCGCCCGAGAGTGAATTTATGTAGCGCAATTCAAAGCCGCTGCGGATGACGATAGCCCGCATTTCGCTGCCCGTCTTTTCAATCACAATCTCCGGCGTTTTCTATATGCACAGGCCGCACGCCACAATATCATA
>URUL01000021.1 GCA_900551005.1 uncultured Ruminococcus sp.
TTTGATCAGCCAAACACAAGATATTAAATAACGGCTTTAGATTAGCAAAAAGACCACAATCTCTTGTGGTCTTTTTGCGAGTTTCCCTTTTGTAGCATCGGGATGTGCTCACACAACAAATTCGAACCTTATATTTTTTTCTTGTTTCTCATACCTCTATACATCTCTCTATAAGCATCCAACAACCTTTCGATGTTCTCATCAGTCAACTCAAACTCTCCTGAAAAGTTTTCTGCCATAATCTCCAAGAATCTATTTGTTGATCCATTGTTATCTAACTGATATTTAATTTGATCAGACAAATATTTTTTCATACCCTCAGGAACAGAATCACCCGGCAATATGTTAAATTCTTCCCTTTTGCATTTTGGCATATATGAAAACAAGTCGTCTATCGAGCATTCAAAAACATCTGCCATAGTTGGAAGAAAAGATATATCGGGCGCAGCTTTTGCATTTTCCCATTTTGAAACTGCTTGAAAAGTAACTCCTAACTTTTGTGCAAGTTCATCTTGGCTTAAACCGCTTTTCTTTCTATACTTTAATATGTTTGCCGCCAATACAATATTTACGTTTTCCATACCATCAACTCCTTTCGTTGATTTAATTATATCACAAACAATCATTCTATACAATAAATCAAAGGTTTAATTAATTCAACCTGAGGTTGAAGTATCAAGTTCAAGTCCAAAAGGTCGGGGAAAAGGTGCAATGGTAAAAGGGGGTTGTTTTTTACCCCCAAAAACACGAAAAGCCCTTGATTTACAAGGACTTTTGTGTTAGGGTGCAAAATTGTTGCCCCATTATGGCTCTCATATACGATATAGATGCCGTTACTTTTCGGTATGCTCTATGATACTATGTTTTATAATAACGCCACTACCTCTCTTGCCGACTATAATATCAACCGCCAATCTTGCTATTTCAGGAACAGAGTACAATTCCCTGAACGCCCATATTGTACATATTTCTGATGCACTCGATTTCGTACTGTTTATCATAATGTGTTATCATAATTACGGCGCTAAGCCCAAGCTTGTGTAAAACAAGTTCTGTTTCCGTTATGAGCTTAGAAAAATATTCATTATTCAAATTAAATACGATAATTCCAACCTGACCAATAATTTTATTTTCACTGTTACTGTCTACATATTCACGATAACCATACTGTTTGGCAATGTTAATAATCCTCTTTTTTGTTTCTGCACGAATGTCTGACCGGTTATTCAGTGCTCTGTCAACTGTACTCCGCATATCTTTGAAAGTTCTGAAGTTGTTATTTTCAGATGTTTCATGGAATAATCTCCATATTTTGAAAAATTTTCATTCCATCAAAATGTATTATACCATTTTCAAAGTTAAAGTCAATCATCCTACCGTCAATTTTCAATACCGAAATGCTCTTGCAAAATTTCAAGCCCAAAGATGACAACAGAATTTCGCCCTCTTTTACAGAAATAACCACTTTATCTTCATCAAGTACAAATTCGCCCCATGCACCGTCAACACTCCAAATGCTTCTGAATTTATCTGTTACATACGGGTTAAAGCCAATATATTTGTTTGGCATATCAAATTCAAAGCCGCAAAGTATCGGTATCAGCGCATAGCTTGCCATAGAACGAGCATAGTTACTTCCACATTCAAATTCGTTCCAGGGATTTCGTTTCTTGCCATCAAATCTATCCCTTACAGCCGAGGCAACCTTTACACCTTCATCAACCATATTTCTTGAACACAGAAGCCCGGCAAATGAATATTCAAAACCTGTCATTGTTTCTTCACAATATGGGACAGGTATCTTTGGCTTGTTTATACCGCCGGGATAATTGCATATAACAGTCCCCGATTCATCATTAAGAGAAAAAATCCTCCAGGGGTTGACAAAATCTCTCATACTGGGTTTATAATTGTTCTTCATCATCTCTTTAAGAGCCGTAGATACCTGTTCTCTGTCAAATATATCCCCAAGACCTATTATATCCGCATGCCATTGGGCAAGCATCTGATCTATTGACGAACCTTCTGCAATCTGATATTTTATCTCCTTTGTTTCCTCATTCCAGTAGGTATCCGATGCCGAAAATCTATCAGTAATATTTTTGTCCGTTATATCTATCTTATGAAAAAAATATTTGCCGTTAAATAGATTTTTCTTTGTCCAGCTAAAACCCTTATTAAATAATTCACGGTATTCCTGAGCTTTCTCTTTATCTCCTAAAAATTCACCCATCTCAGCGGCGGCCTTAAGTGCCGCAAGATACATTCCCTCAAGCCATGAGGACGGGCCGAACAGTTCCATATCAAGAGTGTGATGCTGACGGCCTTCAAGCACACCGTCCTTATCAAAATCCCATGCGTCAGGGTTTTCGTCACTCCAGGCATATTCCAAAACCTTTTTTATATTTTCCCAGTTATCCGCAAGCCATTTATTGTTACCGGATATTTTCCATTCACGATAACATTTTATCACTGTACCCATTTGTCCGTCAACACAAGCACGAAAATCCGACATTTTTCTTCCAACAGGAAGCATTAACCTAAATCCCATTCTGCCATTTTTATCTGTGCTGTATTTGAATTCCAAATCTCTTATTGACCGTTCTAAATCAGGAAACAAAAAACACATTGCATATGCGTAATTCCACACATGCTGACAGGTTCCCGGGCAAGAGCCTTCTTTTTCACGAACACCCTCCCAACCATAAAATGAGCCATCTTCAAGACGCAACACAGTAGGTGATTTAAGTACAGATATATTAGCTGCAGCCGCATCTATTACGGCATCAGGCACCTATAAATTTAGTCCGCTCTCAACAATAGCCTCTATCGAGCCGAGAGAATCTCCGCCCATTTCGTAGAAATCATCATGAATACTGACTCTTTCGAGTTTTAAAACCTTGGCAAAGGCATCGCAAAGCGCCTTTTCGGTTTCATTGGTCGGCTCGGCATACTGCGAGCTTAAATCATGATGTGCAGGTTCCGGCAGTGCCTTGCGGTCAAATTTACCATTAGGTTTAAGCGGAGCGGAATCAATATGGATGTAATAGGACAGGATCATATAATACGGCAATTTTTTCAGGAGTTCTGCCCGTAGCTTTTCCGCGTCGATTTCCACATCTGCGGTATAGTAAGCGCAGAGGTAGGATTGGCTGCCGTTTTCAAAGCCTTTTGCGGCTACCCAGTCAATTCCGAGAGCATTCTTCACCGCCGCCTCGATTTCAGCAGGCTCAATGCGGTTGCCGTTTATTTTAATCATATCGTTACTTCTTCCGAGAAGCACGAGATTCCCGTCCGGCAATTTTTTAGCAAGGTCGCCGCTGTGATAGATTCCGTTTACAAACGCTTTTCCGGTTTCCTCCGGAAGATTCATATATCCCCTTACATATTCATTACGGAAGCAAAGCTCCCCGGTTTCATTATCCGGCACCGGATTGCCGTCCTCGTCAAGCAACATATACTCAAGGTCAAACTGCGGCTTACCAATGGGGCATGTGATATACGGCTTGTCAATTCTGAAAACACCGACTACAAATCCGCTTTCACTCATCGCATACATATTGTAAATATCGACTTTATCCAAATAAATGTTGTTTGCCGGTTCACTGCCGACCACCAGATTTTTGAGGAACGGTCCGGTCTGTCCACCGAGCATACGAACATAGGATGGGGTCAGAAATGTAATACTGATACGTTTTTCAAGAAACATTTTTTTAAGGAGCAACGGATTTTTAATGGTTTTATAAGAAGCAATAAAAATTTTGCATCCGCCGTAGTACAGCACATAGAAAAGCACCATAATAGATGCCACAAAATTCATGGGAGCCAGGAGGGCACCTCTGTCTTTATCGGAAAGGAGCGGATTCCCTTCGTAATTAACGGATTTTATGCATTCTTCAATATTTCCGTATTCGTGAAGCACACCCTTGGGATTTCCGGTCGTTCCGGAAGTATAAATGGCGTATGCGGCATCGTGATCATCCGTTTGCTCATGACCGTCAAGCAGTTCGCATTTTAATATTTCTTCCCATGCGTCACGGTTGATTTCGGATCTGCAACCGCAATCTTTCCTTATATACTCAATTCTTTCGGGGGCATAATTTTCTTCAACCAATGCGAACGCTGCCCCGGCTTTTAAAATGCCGACTATGGCAACAACCGGAAGCACACCGCGCGTCAAATTAATTAAAACAAAATCTTCCTTGCCGATACCCTTTTGCTTGAGCCACGCATACACCCTGCTGCTCAGCTCGTTTAAGTCTTCGTACGTAATACCCTTTGTGACCGTTTCGTCAAACAGTACGGTCTACTTCGGATTTTCTCTTGCATGGAGCTCCAATTGTTCAATCAACGTATGCATGGCGTTCAGCTCATTCAATCGTTAAGAAGTCCGAAAAGCCTGTAATATCAAACACTTCCCTAACATCATCCGAAACATTTATAAGCTTTAGTCCCGCTTTTTGCGTCAAAGCCTTTTGCGTTTTGAGAATGACACGCAGTCCGGCGGAAGAAATATACTCCAGCTTTTCCATGTCAAGCACGAGCGATTCCGCGGTGGGAAGAATAGCGGAAATTTCCGCTTCCAGCTCAGGTGCTGTCACTGTGTCCAACCTTCCGATAAGAGCAAGGGTCTCGGTGTTTTTCTTTTCAATTTTAAGACTCATAATAGATACCTCTCCATCATATTTAATAATCAATAAATCAAATCATCGCTTATAACAAAGCTTTCTTTAACTCTGCAAGAAAGCTGAAAGACAATACTTTTTTCCGGCGTTAGTGTGAATCATTCTGTTCCTGCTTACTCATGGAATGTCTCCTCTTTATCTACAAACGGAATAAGCTTTTCACGGAGCAGACCAAGCGCCCTTTTTCTCATTTCTTCTCCCCAGCGATCGCCCTTCAGCATGCTCGTACAACACCGGAACCATGCCAGCGGATGAAGCCATCTCACCTCGGGATCTGTTTTCTCGGCTTCTTCCACGGTGTCGCACCCGAAATAGCCACGGAAAAATTTCTCGTATATCTCCGAAACTTCCGACGACTGCATTTTGTAAAATGCGTTATATTCGCCGGGAGCAGTATTCGCATACACCATGGAAAACAAAATTCTCGATATATCGAACATGGGTGTTCCCGTGCTGAGTTCCCCCATATCGATCAGGCAACATTCGTCGCCCTGAACCATGATATTGTTGATATTGAGGTCACCGTGAATGCATGTGTCAGCTTCGGGAACAAGGTCAAGGAAACGATGCAGATACCGTCTTTCTTCATCGGTGATGCCCGTGACATTCGCAATATCCGCACGGTTTGCTTCCTTGAAGGATGGAATCTCCGAATCGGAGGTATGTATAGCGTGAACCTTTTTGCAGGTATCTGCATACATTTTCACATATTCGTCGAGTTTTGTGTGATCGGCACGGATCAGCTCTCCCAGCGTTTTGGACTTGATCAGCTCATACACAACGCCTTTTCGCCCGTTCGCCTCCACAATGTCATAGGAGATTGCCGTGGGAATACCCATGACAAATGCTTTTTTGGCAAGCGACTTTTCATGTTCGATCCAGTCAATGTCGGCATTGCCATAGTAGAGTTTAATGATGGTCTCATCGTCGATACGATAGCACTCGCCGCACGCCCCTCTGCCGATGACCTCACAGCCGTCAATGCTGATCCTGCGGCAGGCAGGCTCGATTTCCATGATCTCCGAAAATCCTGTCATGTTAAACACGTCCATTACTTCGGCGTTTGCGTTGATTACACGAAAAGGCTTTTTTTCGCACTTTTTTTTCAGGCTGAGAAGTACGCGCAGTCCTGCGCTGGATATATAGTCAAGCCCTGCAATGTCAAGCATAACGCTCTCTGCCTCGCCCGGCAATGCGGCAAGTGCCGCTCCGAATTCTGTCGCATTTGCGGAATTTATGCTTCCCTCGACGAAAGCCACCGCTTCTTTGTTCTTTGTTTCGATATTTACCTGCATGGTTTTTATTCTCCTCTTATTAAATACCGTTTCAACGGCTTGTTTCAGTTCGTCATACATTCTAAGATCGGACAGGCGACTGAGTACTTCGACATACTCACAAAACAGCCATTTCTGCCTGTCTCTGCCGTATTTGAATTTATTCCAGACCGCTTCTCCCTCAGCTTCAAGCCCTTCTGCCAGATCCCGAATATTGGACAGCTTATCGGCACAGATCAGCATGGCACATTCACGGTCACAGTTCTCAAGTGCAAGTAAAGTTGCGTCCTTGCGTTCCTTCCAGGAAAGCTTCTTGTTCTCGGTGTCAAACAGAACAAGCCGCAACACCTCTTCACCGAATTCCCGTTTCAGTTCTTCAGGCGTTACACCGCCATCCTCGATCGTGTCATGCAAAAGGCCTGCACAAATCAGCTCATCGTTCGCTCCGTTTTTGGCAAGCTCCATCGCCACCGAAAAAGGATGCGTGATATAAGGTTTCCCGTCCTTTCGTGTCTTCCCGCCGTGAACCTTCAGGGCAAACAGAAACGCCTTTTCTATCATATTTGTCATGCGACGCCGCCCTCATTTCACACCAAACACAACGGTCAGCCTGTTTTTCCCGTCCGTGTTTTCGTAATGAATGTCCGCCGCCATCTTCTTCACCATGAAGATACCGAGGCCACCGATATCGCGTTCCTCCGCTGAGAGCGTTACATCAGGCTCTTTAGCGGTGGTAGGATTATAAGGTATGCCGTCATCCTCAAACAAAAGCGACAATTTTTCATCGCTTGCCGTTACGGTAATCTTGGCATTTGTCGCCCCGCTGTAATAAACGATATTGGAGTAGATCTCATCCACTGCGATTTGCACCTTGTTTGCGACTTTCATCGGCACTTTCCACTCTTCCAGCGTGCTTTCCATGAACTCCGTGACTGTTTTGATGGAATCCTTATCGGGTGTGACCGAAATATCCGTTTTTTTGTCTTTTCCGCTGAATTCTATGCACAGCATGGTGATATCGTCAAACTGCTCTGCCTCACCGACAAAAGCATCCAGATCGGCTTTTATCGCGGGGAGAAGCTCGGCAGGGGTTTTTTTGCTGTTTTGTACAAGCACCTTCTCGAGCCGATGCATACCGTATTGCTCATTTTTTCTGTTCATGGCTTCCGGTACGCCGTCGCTGTATTGGAAGATCTTATCACCGGGTTGGAGCTGCACGATTCCGCTTCTGTAACGGATGCCCTCCATACCGGCGAGAATAAAACCTGCTTTGACCTTGAACGGCTCATATACCCCGTTTATCCGGCAGATGAACGGCATCTCATGCCCTGCGTTACCATAGCGAAGCTCTCCAGTTTTCAGATTCAATACCCCCTCAAAGGCTGTGATGAACATTTCCTCGCTGTTGGATGAGCAGAGAATATTGTTGACCTCTGAGAACACCTCGCCAAGGTCGTTATGGAGTCCGGTGTGATCCTTGATAAGCGTTTTGCCGATCACCATGAAAAGTGCCGCGGGAACGCCCTTTCCCGAAACATCGGCAACGACAAAAGCGAGATGGTCGTCATCCACCATAAAGAAATCATAAAAATCGCCTCCCACCTCTTTAGCGGGATCCATCGTAGCATAAATATCAAACTCATCCCGATTCGGAAAGGGTGGGAAAATACACGGCAACATAGAAGTCTGAATTTTTGCCGCTACGTCAAGCTCGGCTCCGATTCGTTCTTTTTCGGCTGTGACGGTCTCAAGCTTTGAAATATACTCCCCTATCTCATGGTACATTGTTGAGAAGGAATCCGCAAGGTCCTTGATCTCATCGTCATTTTTGACAAGGATTTCGGGTGCCGTTCCGTCCTCCAGATGCTCTACCATACCCAGCGAAGCTTCATTTAACTGCCGTATGGGCATAACGATGCGGCGTCTCATATAGATAGTCCAGATAACTCCGCTTACGACAGCAATAACTGCTTCGATCAGCAAAACCTGAACAATATAGTTGGTTTTGGCTTTATTCAGAAGCTCCATGTTTTTCACAACTCCGACGATGGCGACCACATTTCCGCCGCCGTCCTTGATCGGATATACACTTGTGGTGTATCCCTTCCTTGCGTACATGAAGTTATGAAGTTCCGATTCCCCTTTCGAAATGGAATCATAAACGTTCAAAAACTCCTCGTTGACCTCATCCCGAAATCCGATATCATAGGGTGAAAAACCGCTCGTTTTACTGACCACATTGTATATGTATTCTCTCTCTTTGGAGTCGGTATGTACTTTTGCAACATAGATGACGCTGCAATCCTCCGCGTCTGCCGTGTGCTGGAGCTGTTCACGAATTGAATTGTATTCATCATCCGCCGTTTTTGTTTCCAGATACGTGTCAAGTCTCTCAGCGTCTATACCGATGGCAACATACTCCGCGATGCCGCCTGCAATCTCCGTATACTGCTCTTTGAGCGCATCCGCAAATACAAAATAACCAACGGTTCCGATCGCGGTGGACAAAAGCATGATAAGCCCGATCAAGGCATTAAAGATCGGACGTATCAATGATTTTGTAAATTTTCGTTTCTGCTTCATATATTGTTCTCCGTTTTGCATGTGCGATGGCTTTTATAATTCCGCATGAACCTCCCACAAGCCTTCCGCATTTTTTTCACTCTTTAATGACTTCGTAAAGGCGGAAATGATCTTTCTGCCCATTTCGTCCATTATATCCGACTCAAGCGGATCTGCCGCAAGTGTCGGAAATTGCAGGATAACCTGATAATCTGCCGTATTTTCTCCCGCAATAACCTGTACGACTGCATGATGCCCGCCATTTTTGTCCGACCTCAAAAGCGGAAGCAGAAGCTCATCGCAAAGATATTCGATTCCTCTTGACTGCCGTGCAGTCAGACCGAAGGACAACGCGAATTGACGGATCTCACTGCAAAGCGAGTAGATATCAATATCGTCCTTTGTCACGTTACGTTCAAACATCCGTGCACGGTACATAAATCGGCGCGTCAGCTCTTTAGACGGATGTCCGATCACTTCTTCCGCGGTTCCGTGTTCATAAATACCTTGCTCGGCCATAAACATAACATTCGATGCAATGTTTTTGGCGAATCTCATTTCATGCGTAACGATTATGCTGGTCATTCCGGCATCCACCAACCGCCGAATGACCGATTCAACCTCGTCCACCATCGTCGGGTCAAGCGCGCTTGTCGGCTCATCGAACAGCATGACCTCGGGTTTCATGGCAAGTGCGCGTGCGATCGCCACACGCTGTTTCTGCCCGCCGGACAGTTGACTTGGCATATGATAACGGCGATTCTCCATTCCGACAAGGGCGAGCAATTCTTCCGCCTGACGGATCGCTTCCGACTGTGACATACCGGATACCTTCATTGGCGCAAGAATCATATTCTCCATGACATTCAAATGGGAAAAGAGATTGAAGCTCTGATAAACCATGCCGAGCTTACGGCGGATCTTATCGAGGTTCGCTTCGGGAGCGAGGATGTTCTCTCCGTCGATCTCAATGCTACCTGCATCCGGAGTTTCCAAACGATTGATGCAACGAAGCAGAGTGCTTTTACCGCATCCGGAGCCTCCGATGATGACGGTAGTGCTTCCCTTTGTGATATCAAAATTCACATTTTCAAAAATCAGATTTCCATCATAGCTTTTTGAAAGCCCTCTTACTTTGATCATTGCGCCTCACCTCCCAGATGCTTCTTCCTTTCCGCCAAATTGATCAGTGCTCCGACGCCCCATCCGATGATCAGATAAATCAAAGTAACTGCAAGCAGTGCGAACAGCGCATCAAAGGTTCGTGCAGACACGATATCCGACGCGCGGGTCAGGTCCATAATGGCAAGATACCCGACAACGGATGTTTCCTGCAAACAACTGATGAACTGATTCTTATAAACCGGGAGTGCCGTCTTGACCGTCTGCGGCAGAATGATGTACCGGAACGACTGAAACCGCGTCATGCCGAGAGTCCGTGCAGCTTCCACCTCCCCCGGAGCAACCGTTTCGACCGCCGTCTGGAAGATATCCGTCATATAGCATCCGGTTTTCAGAGTCAGCCCGATAATGACCGATATGACAACGGGAAGCGAGATCGAACCGAAAACAATATAGACGAGCAGCATCAGAAGCACCAGCGTGGGAATCTGGATTAGAAACGATGTAAATACTTTCGTTACCCAACGAACCCAGCGAACCCCCGACATTTTGAGTTTGCAAAACAGGATTCCGATCAGCGTTCCGAGGATAAACGATGAAAAAGTCAAAAGAAGCGTCATCCAGAAGCCGTCAACAAAAAAGCGCCATCTGCTCTCATAGATAAAGGTTATGTAAATTTGCTTATACAGTTCGTCAAAAAATTCCGCCATCTCGTCACCTCTTCTTAATAATCAAACGGAACCAGGACCTTCATGTTGTCCGGATCTGCTATCTCGATAAACACGATCTCATGCTTCATATACGGTTTTGAAAGATGAACCGTACCGGTCAGTTCCGTATCGACACGTGAGCTTTCAAAAAATGTTCCTATGGCAATATCAAATTCACCGTTTACGATTCCCATTTCTATGGTGCTGAAAACGCCGCCCGAAAGCTTGAGCGAATAGCCGTATTCGTTTGCGAATCTTGTAATGACCTCAACGTCGCTTCCGGCAAATTCTCCGCTCTCCGAATCAATATAGCAAAACGGATAGCAATCTGTCGGTATCCCGACATTCAGAATTTTTTCACCGCCTGTCGGCTCCACTTTGTGATATTCAAATGAATCGCCGTTCAGCCGTTCATATAGCTCTATGTAGGCTTCGCTTCCGTAAAAATCCGAAGCAAATGCGTTGAAATCCCCCAGCACATCGGTTCTGTCAATGTTTACACAGGCAACAAGCTCGTCGGTCGCCGTTGCCGGTTCTACCATACGCAATCCGCTCATACAATTCATAATTTCGATTGCAGATGGGCGTTCCATAGCAATGACATCGACCTGCCCGTAACGCAGCGCCATCACAAGGCTTGCAACCGTATTATATCGGACAAGTGTCATATCGTCTCTGCCCGACAGCATATAGTCGGCGCTCCACGCTAAATTTACGCCGACAGTGCGCCCCCCAAGATCGCTCACATCATCAATCGGCTGATATACCTGTTTTCCGGAGCACCCACTCATACATAACAATATAATTATCGCAAGTAAAACCGAGCCGAGCTTCTTTTTTTTCATAAAGTTCACCTCACGCTGTTGTCTTACACTTTTTCATTACATTATACCGGTAAAAGTGCAACAAAAGTGCAACACAAAAATTGCCACAAAGTAAAAAGCATTCCATATTCCTCGAAAAAACCTACGGTTTTTCGTGTATTATTTACCCAAGCCGCGGAAGTGCCGCAGTCGTGATCTCCGCCCAGGAATACTGCATCATATACTCTCCGTGATAGGAATTGACCGCATACGGGATGTGGCGGAGAAAATCGTAATAATCGCAGTCCACCGACGCACAGTCTATGGCAATGCTATTGCGGTTCTTGAGAATGATATTCCCCACACCCGCATCGGAAAGAACATTTTTCATGTCCGCAATCAGATTCCGCAGGTTGCTCTGCCTCGATGAGGTATCCGGTCCGTCCTCCCACATAACCGCCATAAGCTCGCCCATCGTGGCGGACGCTCCCATCCGGTCAACCAGATATGCCAAAAGCTCTTTAGTCTTTGCTCTCTTGAACACAAGCGGTTTGCCATCCACATATGCCTCAAAGTTTCCGAAGCACTGAAAACGGATTTTTTTGGTCTGTGCGGGTCTGACAGGGGTACGTAGATGCCCCAGTGCCTGTCTGACAGCGTCCGGTGTTGCAGGCTTCAAGAGATAATCGCTGGCATAAAGGCGGAAAGCATCAAGCGAATATTCCGAATAACCGGTCACAAAAATGATATTGATATCCCCTTGAATATCTTTGAGCTGCCTTGCAAGCTCAAGTCCCGTCATTCCGCGCATCTTTATATCCAGAAAGGCGATTTCACAGCTGTTTTCGCGGACAAAATCCCGCGCTTCCTCGGGATTCCGAAATCCATGCACCCGTGCCTCTGCAACGGATTTTTCTATCGAATCAACGAGCGTATCGAGCGCCAATTTTTCGTCATCAACTGCTATGATATTCATCTGTCGCTCCTCCTTTTGGTATTTGAATGATTGCCACTGTGCCGTCGCCGGGCGCGCTCTTTATGTCAAGCGTTCCGTGACACATGATGTTCAGTCGGCTTTGTACATTCGCAAGGCCGAGATGTGAGCGTCCATCCTCGGGTACGGTCTCGGGATCAAATCCGACACCATTGTCACTGACCCGTATTTCATAGTAATCGCGCTTTTCTTCGGTTGATATTGTCACGAGCCCGCCGCCGGGGAGATCGCTGATTCCGTGATTGACTGCATTTTCAACAAGCGGCTGAACCGTCAGCGGCGGAATGAAGAACTCCGTAGTCTTTATGTCGTATTTGATGTCAAGATCGTCGTCATAACGTATTTTTTCGAGGGAAAGATACGCCTGAAGATGCTTCAGCTCATCGGCAAACGAGATCATCTTCGTTTGCTTGATGGAATCGAGATTTCCACGCAGATACTTGGAAAAGTTACTGACCGCCTCTTTCGCCGCCTCGGGCTTTACGTCACACAAGCGGTAGATCGAAGTCAGAGCGTTATACAGAAAATGCGGTTGTATCTGCGAGAGCACCAAAGAGTTATTGCTCTCTGTCAAAGCCAATTTTGCCTCGGCGACCTCTTTTTCTTCTTTTAGCAAAAGTCTCGTTTGCTCGGTTTGCAGGAACAGTAACATGATGACAACAACCAGCGTTGTCGTTATGCTTGAGAAATTCAATCCATATACAAAAATCTGCACCGGAAGGGCAATCATGGGAAGCGCCACATACATACCGAATACAGTAATCTGGCTTTTGGTAAGTACGTCTTTGTTCTTAATCAGTATGATAACGGTCAAAAGCATATTCAAAAATGCAGGAACCATCGTAAGTCCGTACAATGGTGAGCGCATATAGATGTTATTTGCATCAATAGAATAGAAAATAGGAACGAACAAATTGACGATGTACAACACCAAATAAACCACGCAAACGCCCCATGAAACCGCAAGATACGGTCTGCATGTTCCCGGTCTTTTGACGGATACGAACTCATTGAGGTAGGACAGGAAAACCGTTGAAAACACGCAGAGGCTGCAAAACGCGAGAAAATTGCTGGCACGAACGCCAAAATAAGCGAACGGATATGTTTTACCCCTGAACATATAGGCAAGCGCATCGAACAGCAAGCCACCCATATTCAAAAGCAACAGCAGAACATACATTCTTCCCGTTTTCGTTTTTGCATTTCCACCGATAAACAAACAAAATATAATCATCAGGCTCAAAACAGAGCCGAATAGTTGCAGGGTTACGTTGATTTCACCTACTGTCATAATCTCACCTATCTTTGAAACCTTTTTATCTTTAACATTATATCATAAGTAAAAATGCTCGCTTGCAAGGGCATTTTTACGACCTGATTCAATTACGCAACCGTTCGAAAGCGCGGAAGGGCGAAGCCCAAAGGCTTGCGACAGCAAGCTTTTCTGCGTATATTATATCATATATTTTTTAATTAGCCAAGAATTTTCACATGAAAAATCTCTTGTTTTTTTGATTTGCTTGCAAAAACAACAAAGGTCTGATCGATACAGAAGCATACGGTAATCAGACCTTTGAAATTTTTGACTAAAATAAGGTATACTATGTCTCCTTTGTGGGTCGGTTATGACTGTTCAGCGCGAGCCACACTTCAATTTCGCTCTTTGCCTTTGCCATAATGCCGTCAACATCTGCTCCGATAATATCAAGCCCCTCTGCCCGGAAGCATTTTGTTTGCTTAATTTCGTAAAAGGTTTCGGCAAGCTCCTTTACGTAAGAAAAGCCAAAGTCGCTGGTAATAGGCCCGCCGGAAGTTGTGATATAGAACAAACGATTTGCACGGCACAGACCCCTCGGAGCGTTGTTTTCATAGCAGAAGGTCAATCCAACTACCGATACCGCTTCAAAATAAATCTTGAGTAGCGACGGGAATGAAAGATCCCAAAAAGGGGCGGCGATTACAATGGTATCTGCCTGTGAAAACTCTCTTGCATATTGCAGGAGCGGATGGTCGGTGATATGCTCCGCAATCAATCTGTCGCGAAGCATCAACGATTCCCTATCCAGCGGTTGAATATTTTCATTCCGCAATGTTATTTCATGTACATCGTCACAAAATCCGTCAAGAAAGAATTTCGCAAGTTCCTCTGTTCTGGAGCCGTCGCGTACACTTGCATTGATAAACAGTGTGCTCATAGTTGCCCCCCTATCGAAATTTGATGGGCTGTTTTATATTTGCCCCGGTCGCAAGCCCTTTCTCTTTCATAATTTCATACGCGCGCTCCTGAGCTTTCTTCTCGTTTGTCAGTATGAGAATGGACATAACAAAGGATAAGAGATAGAAGCCGAGACCGAGTACTGAGAGAAGGATGCCGCAGTAACTGCTTGTGGTTTTGAACACAATCATATCGAGCAACACGCCGATGATGACCATCGGAACGAATGCAACCGAACCGATTAATGTTTATTTTTTGCATTTGGCAGAGGATTGCCGATATATTCGGACTTTCCGAAGCCGATAATGAATGTGAAAATGTAGGGGAAAAGCCACAGTCCGAATCCGAAGCCTGCCCCGTGCCCAAAGGCCTTTGCAACACGGAAATTGATACGGATAGAAAGATAGAGCATACATATAGCAACCAGCAATTCGCATATATAACTTGCAATCATCGCAATATCGCCGGTGGATTTAAAAACTCCGAATTCAAAGAGCATGGAAACAAAAATCCCCGTGATGTAGTTCCATGCCGCCCTTGTGCTCCAGCACTTAGAAAACATGATGTAAAGACCATAAAACGGAACAAATGCTTTCCAACCCTTTTCTCCCATCTTGGTAAACATACGCCATCGTGCCGCTGCTACCAGAAGCCAAAGCGCAACTGAGATACAAGATATAATAATTGCAAGCGTATACTGTCCTTCTTTGATACCGGGAAATAAGATTTCTAACATGATTTTTCTCCTTAAAATATATTATTTTTATACAAGACAAGAATTGTAATACGAACATTCCGATGGAAATCAGATTTTTATCGTTATGTCACGATTTGCTCGACGATGAGGATGAATTCTGAACATACGCAATGATCTGAAGCACACGATAGATCAGCTCCAGCAGAGCGATCACCATGTCGTTTATGTATTCGATGTTGTAGAGCCGGAACAGCTTTTTGCACATTTCAAGCTCCTCTGCTGTCGCAAGCCCTTCCGCTTTCATGATCTCATACGCCCTTTTTTGCGCTTTTTTCTCGGTTTTCAGCACAAGGATCGACATGATAAAGGACAAAAGATAGAAGGCAAGTCCGATGGATGTCAAAAGAATGGTGCATATGCCGTTTGAACTCTTAAAGACAAACAGATCCAGCAATGCCCCGATGATCACCATCGGAACAAAAGCGATCGGTCCGAAGTAGATGAGCGGCGTCAGACGGACGCGCGTTCTCATATCCGCATCGTTTTCTTTATCAAGAACGGCAAGTGCGGATTTCTGCGCCGCCATGGCAAGAGATGTCACACTCTGCTTTTTCCATGTAAGGCGTCTTAGTCTTACCTTTTTGAAATAGTGACTGTAACTGTTTCCAAAGAGAATGGAACCGGTTTTAGATACCTTGATTTTCTCAAGTCCGTTTCTGTCAAGTATCGTTCTTGCAATCTCTTCACCCGTCCTGCCGCAGCTGTTCTGCTTTTTATTGTAGCGTACATAGCTGATAGCAAGAAAAATCGAAACGCCCAATGCAAATATTGAGACGATGATCAAAAGACCGCAAACCACACCCATGGCAAGTATAACAGCGTCCGAAACGCCATCAAGTCCGCCGTCCCATGCACTGCGGACTGCGTTAATAAATTCCGACATAATGTCCTCCTGTTAATTTATTTTTTATTTGCGAGCCAATTGTTAGATTTTTAACAGTGTTACGTTTTTCATTTTGATTCACTCAGTATTATTGATTTTTGTAAACACAAAATCGTCTACACGTTATTATTAATATAATTCCGCCGTACTGAACGTCGATAACGTTATTGTTATTTGCTTGTTAAAACTTGTTACCGACGCCGAAATGCTTATCGTAGGATAATCAAACCTGTCGGCAAGCCCCGATACCGTAACGTAGAGCTCTCCGTCTGAAAGATAAACCTCTTCCACCTTAGCCCCAGCAGGCTCGACAGCGGTGATATTTTCAAGTGTGACGTTCTCGGTTATAAACTCGCCGTACGGCAAAGACAATCTGCTTTTAAGAGTGTTGGTTGTATACATACCGCCCATACAGGTAAGCTTGGGTTTGCGTAAGATTACGTAGCCGTAAGAATTTTTGCCGTCTTTCGTAGCGCTGCCTTTGACCGTAACCTTACAGTACACGCTGTCACCCTCAAAGTCGTTTGCCTTACCGTCGAGGTATACGACCAAAGAGGACTCGTCCTTATACTCCACACTCGTAACCGTCTTTCCCGCAAGCTCGTCGCCCAAAATAATGTCAGAAGCGGTTATGGTATCTTTGAAACGTGCAGCCTCGTCGTCGTTCAAGGAAGATTGACCTTCAATAAACAAAGGCTGTTGCCCGTCGATATAGATATATCCTGAAGCCTCTATATTGTTGGCTTCTTGGTTTTCTCCTAAGTCGCAGGCAGTAAGAACACTGACGCCCAATACGCAGACAGTTGCTGTTAAAACCGTAACAATCCTTTTTATTAGTTTCATACGTTAATCACCTTATTATTTTTTTGATTAACACTCTTCGATTTGCGAAATATCAACGACTTCTGCTTGTCGTTTGTCTCTATAATCTAATTGAGAGTGGGTACGGCGGTCTTTTCGGCAAGGTAGAATACGGGGGCTTCTCCGTCCGTGAGGTAGTCTTTATAGTTTTCTACTTCAATCGTGCAGTCAGCGTCGGCATACAGGGCGTATTCCTTTTCTTCCCCGTCGTATACAACCAAAGCAGACTGGCCGGATATGGTATATTCGGTACGCTTTTCGTCTGCCGTTCCGGCATTGCGTACGACTATGAAGTCCGACTTGTTCTCGGCATTTTTATGCGCGTTGTATGCCGTCAGCGCAGGGCTATCGTTTGAACAACCGTATTCGTAGGTAACCTCGTTGGTTGTCGTTCCGATTGCATCGGACGTAGTGATTGTATATTGCGTAGTTGCCCTTTCTATAAGCAACGTCTCCGCATTAAAATAGAAGGTCTTTTTCTCGGAATAATTAAACAGCGGATACTCGAACTCCGTTTTGACTACGATTTTTCCGTCCTTGACTTCGGGGGCTTGGATTACGTCGCTTTTTACTAAATTGTAAATCGTACTGATTTTAGCGTTATATTCGCTGTCCGCATATAAGTCCGCAATATACAGCTTATTGTTGACGCCGTTATTAAATACAAACATCATACCGTTAATCATTGTAGTGGAATTATATTTGCTTCCGTCCGATGCCTCGTCCAGATAATCCATTACCAGACCGTAATCGTTGGCGTAAAATAACGCATTTGCCGTATAAACTGCGCCTGAATCGTACGTGGTGGTTTCCGTAACGTGCAGGTTGGTGTATTCTTCGATTACCTTCTGTCTGTCATTCGCCTCTGTAAGCTGTTTAAGCGTGGGGGCGGTACTTTCGGCAAGATAGAACACGGGAGTTTCTCCGCCCGTTACGTAAGGTGCAATTTGTTCCACTTCTTCGGAGTGAACCGCATCTGAGTACAGGGCGTATTGGGTTTCGCCTAAATTTTCAACTCGTAAATCAGAGGTACCGGCTATGGTATACTCAGTGCGTTTTTCGCTTGACGTACCTGCATTGCTGACCACGACAAAGTTCGCCTTGTCTGTGGCGTTTTTATGTAAAGAATACGCCTTTAATGGAGGTGTATGTTCCGAGCCGTAGACGTAAGTATACTCATCGGTTGCAATTTCTTCACCGTCGGAGGTCGCATGTAAAATTACTTTTTCAATAAGCAACGTTTCCCTATTGCAATAATAGGTATTTTCATACGTTAATGAAAAGTCTGTATAATCATAAGTTTCCGTCGTAACGAGTACGACTTTCCCGTCCTTTATTTCAGGCGTGCCAACATTCGCTTGAGTGTTTATATTCCTTATTTCGCTTATAAAAGCGGTATAGTCGCCCGTAAAAATAGACGCATAATATTGTTCTTCATCCCCGTCTTTACAAGCTACGTATCTCACGCCGTTTATACACGTGCAGTGATTATACTTATCTTCTGACTCCGCATCTTCATAATCCATTATCAACCCGTATTCGTTGGAGGTGAAACAAATGGTTTTAAGATTGCTGCCGTACATTACCTCGTCAGCCGTTAAGGTTACGTGCAGATTGCCGTATTCTTCGATTACCTTCTGCCTGTCGTTTGCCTCAATTATCTGTTCGACGGTTACGCTGTCGGGCTTGCTGGCACACGCAGCTATGCCGCAGACACTCATCGCTATCACAACGCACAGCAAAAAGATATTTAACAGTTTTTTCTTTTTCATAGATATATTCTCCTTTAACAAAATTTTTTCAATTTGATGATAAATGACGCGAGAGCGTCTCTTTCAGTCGACTGAGAGCCTTGTCGTGTAGATAACGCAGCTGTCCGTAAGTAATATCGAGAATTTTTGCAACTTCGGTTTTGGGTTTTCCGTGATAATAGATAAGAATGATCACATCCCGCTCTATTTGCGGTAATTTTTCAAGTGCGCACGCAAGTTCTTCGAGCGTTTCATTGTTCCAAATACTTTCATCCATTTTTTCTTCGGATTCTTCCGTGTTCTCAATCAATTCCAACACCGGATGGTCACGCTTTTCCTTAAGATAATCATAAACCGTATTGCGCGTTATGGTATAGATCCATGTGGAAAGAGAAGCCTTGGTTTCATCGTATTTATCGAGATTTGAATAGACCTTCAGAAATACGGTCTGAACGATATCTTCAGCCTCGGTTTGATTGACTATTTTGGAGCGGACAAAGCCGAAGACCTTATCACGGTATTGCGTATAGATGAAACCGCAATCATGTTTATTCATCCTCTTTCCCGTCCTTTTTTTCTTTCGGGTCGGTTTCCTCCCCTGCCGCGCTGACCCACTCCAGATCGTCATCCGATAAAGAGCATAAGCAACGTCTTTCGGTGTCATCGATCAGCGCCTGCAGTCTTTTGTTACGCTCAAAACGCTGATAATCGAACAGCGCCGTTAACTTTTTTGTCGTACTCATTTTCTATCTCCTTGCGTTTCGTCGATATGCGTCAGATTTACGTATGGGACAAGACTATTTTCAAACTTCTCCACATAGCCCTGTTCAAAGAAGAAACACTTCCAAGGGTCGGGCGAGAGGAAATTACCTCCGCTTGTCAAGGCAGAGATGGCGGGACACCCGCACAAGCAATATTTCAGATACTTACACTGCGCACATTTCTGATTGACCTTGATCATATCGCCGACGGTGGCGCAAACGGTATCGAGATATGCGCTGCTCTGAAGAACAGACTGCAAGCCATCCTTCTTTACGTTGCCGAAGGTAACGTTGTGCGCCTTCATCCAGCCCGACATCTGCATACAGGGGTAGACCTCGCCGTCTGCCGCCACCGCAATCATTCCTCTTGTGCCTTTACAGAGCGGAAGTGATTCTCGGTATCCCATCAAACATCCTCGCAGGGGGGCAAGATTATAACTCTTTCTCATGGGATCGAGATCGAGAAGCTGCCAGAAATCCAACGTCATTTTATGCTCGCCACGTATGTAGTCCTGCGCGATCTCCAGGCAGGCATCGTAATATTCGGGTACTGTGAAGGACTGTCCCGCGGCATTTTCCGCCCAACGGGTGGATTCGGTCGTGCAGATAACCCGCGTACGGTCAACGCCGATTTCGTCCAAACACTCCAGACTTTTTGTGACACTTTCCCGATTTTTGCGGTTGATATTCATTTGCACCATGACGCGGAAACCGTTTTCCTTGCACAGCCGGATGGCATTCAAGGCAATTTCCTCCGCGCCCTTGTGATTTCGCATCCAGTCGTGGAAGCCGATGCCGTCAAAAGAGATTTTCATCAGTGGATTACAGCCGATTTGCTTCATTTTGTCAAGGGCAGTCTGATTGATGAAAAAGCCGTTGGTATTCAGCTCGAAAACATACATTCCGCGGCTGTATATACCCTCTACAATCTCAAAAAAGTGCTTATGCGCCATCGGCTCGCCGCCGGTGAGCAGAATAGCGTTGATACCGCTCCTCTGCGCCTCGTCCAGAAGGGCGTTCGCCTCATCGAGCGTCCACTCACTCTGCAAGGGCGCATTGTCCTTGGCGTTGAAGCAGTGCAGGCAGTTATAGTTGCACTTGCCTGTGATCATCCAGTTCATATGGGGCATATAACGGTTGTCGCACACAAGCGGCTTTTGCCACTCGGTAAGCTCCGCGCCACCCTTTTCGACTGGGGAAATCATCCGACGCTCGACAAGGCTTTTTGTCAACTCGCTTTCTTCTATATCGTGCAGACCGTCGCAGAGGGAAAGCAGTTCAAATTCCTCTTTTTTCAGTCCGTGCGCCATCTCGTCATGCTTTATGTAATAGGCATACGGCACAAGCCACCACGAACGCAGGGCTATTCTTTCGTTCAAAAAATAATACATTGCTATTCACCGTCACTTTGTGTATTCTCTTTGATTTTACCTTGCGGTGCGCAACATCCCATACTGCTTGATCTGCGATCCCGGAACCATACAGATATCCACTACCTGAAAACCGAAATGCTCATACATCTCCACGTTTACCGCTTTATGCGTTTCCAAGTATACGGAATAATGGTTTTTGTCCATCCAATCCAATACCGGTCGCAAAATTTCGGAACCGAGCCCATGATGCGTTTTTCCGGCTCTGACCGCAAAAGTCATCAGATACCAAGTGCGGTCGTCCGAAAAGCGTTTCCGCACTTCGACGGCATTTTTCTCAAACGTAATAGAACGTTTCATCGCGCTAAGACCTATTTTGCAAACCGTACTGATACCGCCGCTACGTAAAAAACGCATTGTCGGAATCCCACGATATCCGGGCGGACACAGGACGATGAGGTTATCGATTTTTGAATTTGTCGAGATCATAATCGCTTCGCCGCACATGGAACGATACGTTGTCTGGCAATACCTGTTGCGCGTTTTTTCGGAAACATCACCAAGAAGATATTTTACCGCAGTATCGTCAGCAAACGTGCCGCCAACCATCTCTCCGACGCGGTTCAAATCATATTTTTGTATGTAATACGCAACTACTTCTCTATGAAAGCGGGAAACAGAATCATTTTTCTTCATACATTGCCTTTCATAGCCGTTCTACTCAACGGTATAAACTGTTTTCACCTATTATCTGACCGTTTGATAAGGTGTATACATAACCGCCGTCAGTGCCTTTGCCGACACGGGTAACGGTGCTGAATACTTTTTCATGAACGGGGAAAGCACGCGGTCCGACAGGTTTCGTAACAAGATAATATACTTGGTCGCCGACATTGAATTTTGGTTCGCCGGGCGTTTCGGGGTCGCCGCAACCGCCTGCAACATTGTCGAGTTCCTCGTCAGAGATCTCGCCCGTCTTGTTGAGTTCGGCAAACGCCTTTTCCGCCTGTTCTTCGGTCAGTTCAACGCTCTCGGCTTTTGCCATGGCAAGCAGTTCTTCTGCCGAATTTGCTGTTCTCGCCTTTTCCAAAAGTTCTTTTGAAATGTTCATATCATTTCTCCTTTATTGATTGTTCGGACATTCGTCTTCATAACGTAATTCGCAATTATCGCAACGGCGACTTCCGGCGATTCTGCACGGGCTGAACAATTCACACGTCTGATCTTTTTCCGAAAGCGCATTTTCGTACACCGACATCCTTGTGCCGTCCTCAAACTCGATCGAATAGAGCATAGGCGGTACGCCTATTACTACTACATTCCCGGGTTTTGGGGCACGATTTGCACCGATGATTTTGACTTTGGCGTTCGTCTCCCGGTAATACACGGTATCTCCGACGGCAAACCCTGCCACAACTGCGGCGGCTTCTTCGTCAGTAATTTCATGGTTCTTTATTTCATTGTTATCCATAATCATTGTATCCTTTCCGATCATATTCTTTCCGATTTCTCACCGATCTGCGGCAATTACAGAATGCTTTTGCAAATTTCAGGATCGATGCCTCCAACCCCAGCAAGAGTCAATTCGCTTTCGTAATAGTCTTGGTGCCGTGTTTCGCCGTCATCGACAACCTGATATACATAGTCAAGCCCTGGAAGGATGTTAACGACCGTACCGTAAACCTCTTTGCCGTCGCTTCCCTTATGCGCTACTCTGTCGTTCACGGAAAATTTCGGGGGTCTTCCTCCGCAACCGCCCGCCACGTTGTCAAGTTCTTCGTCGGGAAGTTCGCCGTTCTTGTTCATCTTTGCAAACGCTTGCGCCGCCTGCTCCTCGGTCAGTTCGATATTTTCCGCCTTTGCCATTGCGAGCAGTTCTTCTGCTGTCTTTGCCTGTTTTGCCTTTTCCAAAAGTTCTTTTGAGATGTTCATATCCTTGCTCCTTAATTTAAATTATTTCACCCATTCCGCTATGAACAAATCATATTCAGCCACGTTTGTGTACGAATCTTTATTGCCTATGGCCACAGTGTTGTAGGTAAATACGTTGACGCCGTTCATACACGATTTCACGCTTGAAACGTAGGTTACTCTTACTGCTATACTCCGTCCTATAACCGGATGAACCATCGCCAATCTATCGCCAACGTGGAATTTCGGTGTCTCGCCGCTCGGCTCATAATCTCTTCCGCAACCGCCCGACACGTTGTCAAGTTCCTCGTCGGAAAGCTCGCCCGTCCTATTAAGCTCGGCGAACGCTTTTGCCGCCTGTTCCTCGGTCAGTTCGATGTTTTCCGCTTTTGCCATTTCAAGCAGTTCCTCTGCCGTTTTTGCTGTTTTCGCTTTTTCAAGCATTTCGTCTGTGAATTTCATAATATTATCTCCCTTGAATTATTTGTTTTTTTGATACTGAATAAAATTGAGCCAAACGCGACGTCCATCAGTCAAGCCAAGTGTATACGGTTCTCAAATACACATTCGACCCAGTCGTCGCTACCTTCATATCGTATCCTATATTGATAAGTACCGTCGACTTTCGGAAGAACTTCTTCAATGACATAATAAACCTTATTGGGACCAACACACGTACAACCGCGCTGACCTACGGAATATTTCGGTGTATCTCCGCTTTTATTGGAGTCGCCGCAACCGCCTGCTACGTTGTCAAGCTCCTCGTCGGAAAGTTCGCCTGTTTTATTCAGTTCGGCAAACGCTTTTGCCGCTTCTTCTTCGGTCAGTTCAACTTTTTCCGCTTTTGCAAGCGCGAGCAGTTCTTCTGCCGTTTTTGCTGTTTTTGCCTTTTCGATAAGTTCTTTTGAGAATTGCATAACTGTATCCTCCAATATTTTTTATTTTTCGACTCTCGATTCCCACCTCAAATCGTCTTTCACTTATTTATACTGTCATTTTTCCGTTTTTGCGAAATCTTTTTGAATTTTTTTATTTCAGTCAAGCTTCTGACGCTCTACCAGCTCATAAAAATATCCTTTTTTATCTATCAACTGCTCGTAATTGCCATCCTCCACGATCTTTCCGCCGTCCAGCACGATGATTCTGTCGCACTGCTTTATGGTGGAAAGCCTATGAGCAATTACGATACGGGTACACTTTAAAGAATCCAACGCTTCGGAAACCTTTTTCTGCGTGATGTTATCGAGCGCACTGGTAGCCTCGTCGAACATCAGGATCTTCGGATTGGGCGCAACTGCGCGCGCGATCATCAGCCGCTGTTTCTGTCCGCCGGAAATGCCGCCTGCCCCTTCGGAAATGATGGTATGCATCCCCATGGGCATCGCGCGGATATCGTCCGCAATGTCGGCGATCTCTGCCGCCTTCCACGCATCGTCCACCGAAAGATAAGGTGCGGATATGATGATGTTTGAATAAATATCCCCCTGAAACAGCTTGCCATTCTGCGTGACAACGCCGATCCTTTTGCGGAGAGACTTCAGGTCAAGCGTACCCATATCCCTGCCGTCGTAGTAAATTGCGCCTTTCTGCGGCTTCTCAAAGCCGAGAAGAAGGCGAAGCAATGTGGATTTTCCGCACCCGGTTTTTCCGACAATGGCAACATACTGACCGGGTTTGATCTTCAAACTCAAATCATCCACGACAAGCGGTGAATGATCCTCGTAGCGGAAGCTGACATTGGAAAGTTCAATGCCGCCCGATATCTTCGTCACGATGTGTTTTCCCTCGGAAATTTCGGGTTCGGCGTCCATGATAGGCTTTGCCATGTCAATTACCGGCTTTATCCTTGCCGCGGTAAGCGCAATGCCCGCAACGCTCATGAGTGCCCCGGAGAGCATAACGTAAGCC
>URUL01000022.1 GCA_900551005.1 uncultured Ruminococcus sp.
TTCCCGAGGTGATTCGAACACCCGACCTACCGCTTAGGAGGCGGTCGCTCTATCCGGCTGAGCTACGGAAACGTATGCTTTTTTAGCAGTCGATACAAGATCGGCAGAGATGGGCTTTTTCAAACTTTCGGCGGGCAGTGCCCGCCAAAAGCGATTGAATTTTCAGTGATTTTTCAAGTCAGACGTTCTTTTCGGCGTCATCGGATATGTCGATGTTTGCTGCCACCTCTTCCGCATCGTTTGCCTGTGCGTCTTCGCTTGCTCTTTCGGTTTTGTCAGAGGTTTCCGCCCCTTCCGCAATGTCGGATCTTTCCGTATCCGTCGGAGTCTCATCTGTGGCAGCTTCTGCGGAACCGTTCTTTTTTATTTTGTTTTTTATCTTTATGAATACGCCGGCAAGCACCACGCCGAGCTTTGTTTGCGAGAATTTCCTTGCCCGCTTCGCATCGCGTGCGGCACGCTCATTGCAGAGCTGACGGCCTGCTTCCGTTGTATAGTATTCGGAGGTGTCCTGCGGCAATCCCTTGTTTTTCAGCTTGTTTTCAACACCGTTCTTGATGAAAGCATATATAACGGCAAAGATCGGTACGCCGAATACCATTCCCGTAAAGCCGAGAAGTCCGGACATGACGGTGATGGATACGATGATCCACACAGGATCAAGACCGATGGAAGAACCGATGAGCTTGGGACCGATATAGTTGCCGTCGATCTGCTGGATCAGCAATATCAGGAGGCAGAACCAAATAGCATCGCCGGGACTTGTGATGAATATAATGAAAGCGCCGGGGATCGCTCCTATGAAAGGACCGAAGAAGGGAATGATGTTTGTGACACCTATAATAAGGCTTATAAGAGGATAATACGGCATTCCGAGTATTGCCATACTGAAGAAGCAGATGATACCGATGATGATGGAGTCGAGGATCTTTGCCGATATGAAGCCGCCGAAGCTCTTATCCGCTATGACGACATTCTTCATGAAGGATTCGTACTTTTTCTCGCTGAGGCAGGCGTGCGCTATCTTCTTTGCCCGAGCGCCGAGGCTCTCTTTTGCAAGAAGAAAATATATCGACATAATGATACCGATAAATGAATTTTTGACAACAGTAATAACGCCGGATATCACCTTGGTGATACCGGGGATGATCTGTGTGATCAGCTCCGAGATCTGACCGAGCAGATCTGACAGATATTTTGTGAGCTTTTCCACTATATCGGAAATAAATGCGTTGTTGCCTGCAAGACCTGCCAGCCAGTCCTGAATCGTCTTGATATAGTTGGACATATTCGAGGAAAGGTCCGCATAGCCTGAGACTATCTGCGGAACGATGAGCGCTACAAATCCCGAAAGTGCAAGGAGAACAAGGACATATGTGCATACTACGGACAGGGAGCGCGCAAGGTGGCGTTTTTTTCCGGTCTTTGTAATAAAGGCAAATACCTTGTTTTCAAAAAAACGCACTATGGGATTGAGCAGATATGCGAAGAGTATGCCGAGAAGTACCGGGCTGAGAATGCTGAAAAACTTTTTTATATATCCGCCGAAATCGCTGTAATTCAGAAAGAAGAAAATGCAAATTATCGAAAGCAATATTACAAGAAATGCATAAACTGCTATAGTGGTATATTTTTTGTTCCAGTCTATTTTTTTCAAGTGCTTTCTCCTTCCCGATAATTTCAGTATTACTTCTATATTTTATACTTAAAAATCATTTTAGTCAATATATTTGACTCATTTTATTATGAAAAATTTGTTAATACCATAAACTTTCGGGCTTTTCATAAAAAAGCTTCCAAAAATGTAAAATACGCTTGAAAAATCCGTGCTTTTATCATATAATAATCATAGCCCCAATTCAGTCACGGAGATGATGTGTAATGAAAACAACAAGGAATCAAAAACTTATTAAAATAGTGCTTACGGCGTTGATGGCGGCACTCTGTTATGTGGCATTCAGATTTTTGAAGATACCGATAGCCGTTCCCGGAGGAAGTACGGCGCTTCATATAGGAAATGCCTTCTGTGTGCTCTGTGCACTGCTTCTCGGCGGTGTTTACGGCGGCATAGCAGGCTCTGTCGGCATGACGATAGCCGACCTTACCGACCCTGCATACATAAGCAGCGCACCGAAAACCTTTATCCTGAAGATGATTATCGGCTTGGTAGCGGGCTTTATCGCACATAATATAGCGAATATTTCCGATAAGAGCCACAGCACAAAATATGTTATAAAATGGTCGCTTATCTCCAGCATAGCGGCGCTCGGTCTCAATGTGATACTCGACCCCATCGTCGGTTTTCTCTATAAGAATTTCATACTCGGAATAGATTATGATGCGGCAAAGATACTTGCCACATGGGCAGCAGGCGCTACGGCAATAAACTCCGCAGTCGGCACGGTGCTGGTCTGCGTTGTTTACAATCTGCTGCGTCCGGCACTCATAAAATCGGGACTTTTCATGGAGATACCGTGCAAGCGTGCAAAGGTCACGGCAAAGCCGGAAAAGGACGCTATTGCGGAAAGAGCCGAAGAGCCGGAGAAAAATTAAAAGCGTATTCTCTTGATATCTATATAGAAAAATACCATGCTTTCGCATAAAAATTTCGGCGGGAAAAGAATCATCGCGGGATGTTTCTGCGTAAATATCATTGTCTGACTCCCGCGGTTTTTGTAATATCAGGTAAACAGGAGTATCTGTAACATGGAGAAAAGAGTAATTAATCTCGTGAATTTTGTACGTGGATGCGAACAGCGCAGAGAGCTGGACCTTTTCGCTCCCGTAAAATTGGAGCTTGAGACAGACAGACGCTATCATTTGCCGCATACGTTTCTTTTGCAATATGACGCCATGGAAAGAGAAGATTTCAGGACGCTGTTTCAGAGGGAGCTTAAAGAGAATGCTTCGCTGACAGAGCTGGGCGTCTGGTTTGAAATGAGCAGAGGTCTTATCGAAAAGCTCGGTATGGTGTGGCGCGGTCGTCCCGGATATGACTGGGACTGGCATGTGGATCCGGGCTTTCTCGAGGCGTATACCGTCTCCCAGAGAGAAAAGATCATCGATGAGGTGTTCGGGAGATTCAGGGAGATTTTCGGATTCTTTCCTTCCGTCGCGGGATCCTGGCTGCTGGATGCCCATTCGATGCAATATATGAGCGAAAAATACGATATGAAGGCATTCTGCATATGCCGAGAGCAGTTTGCAGTAGATGCATATACTCTCTGGGGCGGATATTACAGCGGAGCTTATTATCCGAGCAGGAAAAATATGTTCATTCCCGCGCAGACAGAGAAAATGCAGATAAGCACGCCGGTATTCCGAATGCTCGGGATAGATCCGATATACGGATATGACGATATGAAATACGGTCCTGATCCGAGCGTGGGACGCTGCTTTACGATGGAGCCGTGCTGGAAATCCGGGCAGAGCAAAAGGATCATGGAGTGGTATTTCGAGCAATATTACGGAAATGCCGTGCTGAACTATTCCCATGCCACGACAGGTCAGGAAAACAGCTTCGGCTTTGACAGCATAAACAAGGGATACCCGATGCAGGCGGAGCTTATTTCCCGGTGGCGTGCCGATGGGAAGCTTGCCGTTGAAACCCTCGGAGAGAGCGGGGAAAAGTTTGCGGCTTCCTATGCCATAACGCCGCCGTCCGTGCTTGCGGCACTGTCCGATTGGGCGGGAAAGGGGCATCAGTCGGTATGGTACAGCTCCCGTTTTTACCGTGCCAATCTTTTTCTCCATGAAAAACACCTGTTTTTCCGCGATATAAGAAAATATGATGAAAACTATGCGGAGAGATATCTGGAAAATCCATGTGAGCAGATTGATGCGGTCTATGATGCTTTCCCCTTGGCGGACGGATTTCTGTACTCTGATGGCGCGGATGTATGCGAGCTTTCCGTAGGTGACGGCGTCCGAAATATCACTGCGGAAACCGAAGAGGATATTCTGAAAATAAAAGTTTTCTTTGAAAACGGCAGTGAAGCTCAAATAATTTTCCGTGAAAACGAAATGATGATAAAAAGCAGCGGAGCGCTGATATACCGTCCCGGAAAGAACGGTAAAAACGTGCACTCTTTTGAGAAGGGATTCCAATGTCGATACGCAGGCTGTGAATACACCGTGCTGACGAGTGTCGCACCGGAGAAGCTCGGAGACGGGTATATCCTGAAGGCGGACGAAGTGACGTTCACCTTTGATAAATCATTCGAGGACCTGTAAAGCATACTATAACGATCGGAAACGGAGGATTCGGCGTGAAAATATTACCGGAAAACCTGAAAGAAAATCCTTTTCGCCTTGTCGGGAAGGACTGGATGCTCGTAGCCGCGGCGAAAGCGGACGGCTCGTCCAATATGATGACGGCAAGCTGGGGAGGCATGGGTGTTCTTTGGAATAAGAATGTCTGCTTTGTCTTTGTCCGTCCGCAGAGGTATACCTATGAGTTCTGTGAGGAGAGCAATAAGCTGACGCTTTCGTTCTTCACGGAAAAGTATCGCCCCGCGCTGAGTTTTTGCGGAAGCAAGAGCGGCAGGGACTATGATAAGGCGGTAGAGACCGGACTGACAAAGCGTGTGGATGAAGGTTATGTCACCTTTGATGAGGCGCGGCTGACGATCAAGGCGAAAAAGCTTTTTGCCACGACTCTTAAGGAAGGTGATTTCATCGACAAGGCGCTCATTCCCGCATGCTATCCGAAAAAGGACTTTCATAAGATGTACATCTGCGAGATAGAGGAAATAGAAGAAAAATAAATAAAAAGGAGAAAAGAAAAATGCGTTTTTCAGAAATGCCCTATAAGAGACCTGATATAGCTGAAATATCTGCAAAATACGAAGCTATCACAAAAAAAGTAAAGGAAGCGACAAGCGCGGCAGAGCAGCTCGAAGCATTTTCCGAGCATGAGAAGCTTTATTCCAATATTTTAACGCTGAGCAGCATTGTTTATATCCGTTATTCCACCAATACAAAAGACGAATTTTACGCAAAAGAGCAGGAATTTATAGATGAGGTCGGACCTCTTTTCGAGGAGAAGCTTCAGAATTTCTATACGGCTCTGCTCGAAAGCAAATTTCGCCCCGAGCTGGAGGAGAAACTCGGATCGCTTATCTTCAAAAATATTGAGATCGCGCGCAGAACATTTTCTCCCGCAGTCATCAGCCTGATCCAGGAGGAAAATAAGCTTGTCTCCGAATATCAGCGCATCTATGCTTCCTGTACCGTGGAGATAGACGGGAAAAAGCTTCCCGTAACAAAGCTTCGTCCCTATAAGGAAAGTCCCGACAGAGAGACGAGAAAGAAGGCATATACAGCTGAGGGCGAATGCTTTGATTCTCATCGCCGCGAATTTGACGAGATATATGACAAGCTCGTAAAGCTGAGAAGCGAGATCGCCGCAAAGCTCGGTTACAAGAGCTTTGTGGAACTTGCTTATGACCGCCTCGGAAGAAACTGCTACGGCACCGCCGAGGTTGCAAGCCTGCGCGAACAGATAGCGAAAGAGATAGTACCTCTCGTTTCCGAAGCAAAGGAGCGTCAGCGCCGCAGAATAGGCGTCGATAAACTGTATTTCTATGATGACCTCTTCTGTTTCCCCGACGGAAATGCAAATCCGGAGGGCACGGCTGAGGAGATCCTTGCCGCAGGCAAGGAGATGTATCATAAGCTCTCTCCGGAAACCGCGGAATTTATCGATTTCATGTTTGAAAACGAGCTCTTTGATGTTCTCGCCAAGGAAGGCAAGGCACCCGGCGGCTACTGCACGGAGCTTCCGGATTACAAAGCGCCCTTCATTTTCTCAAATTTCAACGGTACGGCAGGCGATGTCGACGTACTCACACATGAGGCGGGGCATGCTTTTGCCGGATATACGGCGGCAAAGCACGGATATCTGCTCGAGACTGCCAGTCCTTCGCTTGAAGGCTGTGAGGTCCATTCCATGAGCATGGAATTTCTCACATCGGAATACCACGAGCTCTTCTTTGGCAAAAACACGGCAAAATATGAGCTCTCTCACTGTGAGGATGCACTCGTATTCCTGCCTTACGGCTCGATGGTAGATGAATTCCAGCATATAATTTATGAAAACACATCTCTTACGCCGGAGCAGCGCAATGAAGAATGGATGAAGCTGGAGAAAAAATACCGTCCTTATATGGATTGTGCCGATATTCCTTTCTATTCCCGCGGTGCAGGCTGGCAGAGACAGACGCATATCTATATGAATCCTTTCTATTATATAGATTACTGTATGGCACAGACCGTGGCTTTCCAGTTCTGGCTCAAGATGCTCGAGGATAAGACGGCGGCATGGGAAAGCTATATGAAATACACCAATCTCGGCGGCACGAAAACCTTTGCCGAGGCTGTTTCCTATGCCGGAATGAAGCTGCCCTATGAAAAGGGTTGCGTAGGTGAGATCGCGACGAAGGTTTCCGCATGGCTCGCGGAGCATGACAAGATATAATCATCCTTAAGCCATATACAAAAAGAAGCGGCAGGAATGGCTGCAAAAGCAGCGGTATCATTTAACAACCGAATAAGTGCTCCTAAAGCCAAACACCACGGAAGAAAATCCGTGGTGTTTGGCTTATTTTGCATAACAAAAACCACGCGATAGTCGCGTGGTTCAAAAGCTGACGAAAGTCAGGTGCGATGGGATGGAAATTCAGGCTTTTGGGAGCGGACAGCATGATTCCCGACGGTTGGAAATATGTAAGCTTGGTCTTCGGAAAGCATTTGGTCGTTTCAGACGAAATATATAAAGATTTGCAAAATCCGAGCGAAAAATAGGGGGCTTTTTTATTTACGATAAGCTGTTTATGCGAGTGGCAGGGTTATTAAAAACTCCAGCTTCCCGTCTTCCTGTCTGTAAGCCAGCTCTCCGTTCATAGAACGCATAAAGTTTCTGGAGATATAAAGCCCTATACCCGTGTTGTTTTCAGACATGGTTTCAGAATAGTAGGGCATAAAGACATCTTTGCTTTCGTCTATCCCCTTACCGTCGTCGGCTATGGAAAGGATACAAATGCCCTTTTTCTTCATAGCCGCAATAAGAATGATTTTAAACTCTGAATGTTCTATGGCGTTGAGGACTATGTTCCCTATAACAGAATAAAGATTATTGTACTGCGCGTAGACGGATATTTTACAAGGAATTGTTTTCAGGCATATTCCGTTTGCGGTGCAGTCCGGCTCAAAGTCCTCCTGAGTGCGCATGAGCAATTCGTTTAAATCGAAAATCCGCGACTCCTCGGCGGCGAAACTGTTTTTTGAATAAGAAGATAAGTCGGAAAAATTTCGGTTCAGTTCGTTGGTTTTTCTGCTGATAATATCTATGGTTTTACAAAGTTCGGGGTCCTGCTCTTTCTGTCTCAATACGCCGAGGTAATGCTCTATACTTTGGGCGGGCTTTTTCATATCGTGGGACACGTATCGCAAAAGATTTTCGCGCTCTTCAAGCATGGTTTTCATTTCTTTGGTTCGAATCTGAACCTCCGATTGCAGGTTTTTAGTGAGATAATTAAGCCTTTTTTCTTGTCTGATAAAGACACAAAGTCCTAAGAAAGCCGTATAGGCGATCATGATAGCGCACATCCAGAGCGCAGGATTGAACGCCGCAAACAGGTTACCGTCGGGCAGACACAGTGAAATTTCCATCATTCCTACGAGCAAGGAATTGATAAGATAGATGACGTCAACCTCTTTTTGTTTTGCGTAGACAAAAACCGAAATTACAATGGCGCATGAACATATCAGCGTAACGACGAGCGAATAAAAGCCTAACCAAGCAGAAACATCGAAAGGCAGGATCTGTAAAAGCGGAACGGACAAACAGAAGGCGTGAAACAGAACAGCAAACACTATCCAACCCTTGAACGGCGTTTTTTTATTCCTGAGGGCGTAAAACGCCGAAAGCATAATTAATGCATACATGAAAGTGCGGACAAACTTCCAAAGATAGGGGAAAGAGGTCGCCGTCGTCAGGACGTAAGAGGAAAAGACGATTCCGAAAATGCCGAATACTATGCCGAGGTGAGGTAAAAAGGAAGCCGTCTTTTTCAAGAAGCATACGAAAACAAAAATCGCGGAAATCAGCGCGGCAAGGACGAATAAAATGATCAAAAGCGTCTTGTCGCGTTCTACCGCACCGCGAACGGCTTCGTCCGACCCGATGAGAGGGATGCCTTCTATTCCTGCCCCCTTGGCCTTCGAGCCTCATAATGAATGGTCACGACAGTCGCCGCAAGAAGCGCGTCGGGCGTAATCGCTTGCTGTTTCGGATAGAATTTAAGGTCTAAAAACAGAGGTTCCGTACTGTCGGTATGCGTTTTCGTTTCATATACGTATTCGGTATAATTAATAAAGTTATAATCTGAAATTTCGCCCGTTCTTTGAACCAATGCCGACCGAACATAGACGTTACATGCGGACCATACGTGCGGGATATAAAGAGTAAAATGCCAGTATCCGTCGCCCTGAAGATAGGGTGTCAGCTCCTCAGACTGCGCGATAAAATCGGACGACATCGGGTCGATGTTTCTTATGATAAAGACAAAGGTGCCGCGCTGTGCAAACTGGTTATTCTGAGTAAGATCGACGGGCGTACCCTGCTTTTGCGAGCCGGGAATCAAAAATTCGTCGGGCGTATAATTTACGCAGGTCAGCGCGTTAAGTTCCTGCAAATCCGTGATAGAGATGGAAGCGACAGACCTGCCGTCCGTGCCGTTCAAGTCGTAGCAGGACTGTGCTTCTGCGGTGTGCGGAATGGCGAAGGTCAGCACGGCAATCAGGGTGGCGCAGAACAGGATAACTGCAAGAAGAATGCTATAACGCTTTAAATATTGTCCTTTCATTTAAAACTCCTTTGGGAAGAAGGCGTAGCCCTTGCCGAATTCCGTACAAATAATATTTTCCTTGGTAAATTCTTTCAATTTTCTTCGGAGCGTTGAAAGGTGCCTGCGTATCGTGGTGGTTTGCAGGCTGGGCGCCGCCCAAATGCGTTCGTATATCTCGTCTGCGGAAAAGAATTCGCACGGATTTTTCATAAGGAACCAAAGTATGTTGAATTCGCTTGAAGTCAGCGAAACGTTTTTCCCTGCGTAAATCACGGTACGCCTGTGGCAGTCAACGACCATTTGCCCGCTTTCAACCACGCTTTCGCTCTGCGGCAGAAAACGAAGGCGCATTCTTGCTTCTAAAAGTCGCATGGAACAGGGCTTTACGACATAATCTACGACGCCTGCGCTGAACCCGTCTAAGATATTTTCCTCGTTTCCGAGGTCGGACAAAATGATGACGGGCGGAAGGGGAACGAGGTTTTCAAGGAGTTCCAACCCGGAACCGTCCGGCAGAACCACGTCAAGCACTATCATTTCGGGCTGTTCGTTGTCGAGAACGGCTTTCGCTTCGCGCAAGCAGTCCGCAGTTTTTACGATATTTCCCTTAGCCGAAAACCAATTTTTCATCTCCGATAGAAGCTCGGGATCGTCCTCTACAAATAAAATTCTTCTGTCAGTTATATCCTGCCTCAAACGACTTTCCTCCTTTGTGCAATATTTTAAGTATTATCCATTATAATTCATTAAAAATCAATAGGTATGTGTTTGTTACGAAAAGTTACGATTGCCCTCGGACAGGGCAAAACGCTTGCACAGTAAGTGTGGAAATGTTAAAATAAACGTAAATAACATAATTCTGCCGAAAATCCGACAGCCGGGATTCAGGTAAAAGGGTAGGAGCGAAAATGAAGTACAAAATTAACAGTAGGTTATTTGCGATAATAATTTCTTGCGCGATTGTTTTAGCAGGGTTATATTTATCGGCGTTTAACGCATATGCCGCAACGAATACCGACAGTCATTGGACGACGGGGCAGACATTCGACCTCATTCCCGACCTTACGGGAGAGCCTCTTCTCAATCAGGGATGGGGCTTATGGGACGCGAATCAGGTAAATGCAAACGGTTCTTGGGAGTCCAACAACTACGGCTACGTCATTCGCGCACAGGACACGGAAGACGACCTTGGTACAAAGTCCTATACAGGCGGCGTTTATTACACGATAGAGCTTTCGGAAGCGGACAGGGTGAAAGCAAATTTGGGTCAGCTTACACTTAGCGCCTCGTCCGTCAACTGGTTTCAGGCGTCCTCGCGCCACTACATTTCCATCCGCGTCTATTTTTATGATTCAAACGGCACGGCGATAGGTTCAGGCGTGACTAAAACTTATGACAATTATTACGTTGCGCAGAAGGACGTTACTCTGACCCTTACCGGTGCCGCCGTGCCTGCGGGAACCTGTTCGATACAGGTATGGTTCTCTAACTGGGGAACTCTCTCCGGCAGACCATATATCGCCAATCCTACCTGCTATCTGTACGATACGACCGCACCCTCGTTTTCGGGCGCAACGCTGGAAAAGACTTCGGTTGCGGACAGCGCAAATAACAGGGTGGTTACGGGCGACACGTTTAAGTACTGCATAGGGTTTAACGAGAAGGTAAGCATCACTTCCGGCGGAACAGCTGCCGTCACCTTCAACGGAAGCGCATATCTTACGTCAAGCAGTGCGGAAATCGTTACCGAAAACGGCAAGAGCAGGGCTTGTTACACGTTCACTCTACCTGAGGGAAGCCAAAGCGGAACGATTGCGCTTTCCTCCGTTTCGGGGCTTACCGTAAAAGACGAGGCGGGCAACAGCTATACGTATAGCGGCAGCCCTTCAGCTGAAACTCTGCAATATTACAAGACGATGTCCGTTTCCTCTTCGCTTTCTCATTTGAGCTTTTCGGGCGGAAGTACGGCGACGTACCATACCGATTATACCGCCTCTCTTGCGGCGGCAGCGGGCTATTCGCTTCCTTCTGCTATTAAAGTTACCGTGGGCGGCGCAACGCTTACTCCGGGAACGGGCTATACGTATGATTCTTCCACGGGCGCACTTACCGTAAAGGGCAGCGCCATTACGGGGAATATCGCCGTTACGGCATCGGGTGTTGCCAAGACGTACACGGTATCCTTTGATATACAGGGCGGAAACATGGGTTCAGTCTCCGCTACGGCAACTTATGACAGCGCAATGCCCGCCATAACGCTGCCAGTCCGCACGGGATATACGTTCGGTGGCTATTTTACGCAGACGGGCGGAAAAGGAACGCAGTATTACAGCGCGAGCGGAAGCAGTCTGCGAAGCTTCGACCAAACGAACGGCATCACTCTGTATGCCCTTTGGACGGCAAATACGTATACGGTCATTTATAATTCGAATAAGCCTTCGGGCGCAAGCGGCACGGTAACGGGCAGTACGGTTTCTTCCTCGCACAGATACGATACGCAGAAAGTACTTTCGGCAAACGGTTATTCTTTGACAGGCTGGACTTTCCGAGGCTGGGCGACGAGCGCAAGCGGTGGCGTTGAGTATGAAAACGGGGCTCAAGTCAAAAACCTTACGGCGGAGAGCGGCGGCACGTTCAACCTTTACGCGGTATGGGAACAGACGGCTCATCAGATCACCTTCAATGCCTCGGGCGGAAGCGGCTCGGGCACGGTCAGCGTTTTATATGACGGCGCTCTTCCTGCCTTAATAACCGAGCCTTCGCGCAAGGGGTACAATTTTAAAGGCTATTTTACCGAGCCCGACGGGAATGGACAGCAGTATTACACCGCTGACGGAGAAGCGGTCAATGGTATGACTTACACGGCTTGCGAAGACATCAATCTTTATGCCTTTTGGAAGCCGATAAGCTATTCAATCGAGCTTTACAATGAGGGGGAATACGCGGGGACGATAGAAAACGTCATTTTCGGAACATTGCTTCTGCCGTCCGCCGAAACTCTCGGACTTGAAAAGGCGAATTATGATTTCGTTGGCTGGAACATTTACGGAGACCAGAATTGGAATATGTACCGCGCCGACGTGACATATAATACGGGTCTTGCCTCCGGGGACGGTGAGGTCGTCGTGCTGTACGCCGCGTGGGAGGAAAAAGCCATACATAGCCTTGCCTTCGACGGCAACGGCGGCTCGGGGGTACCCGCAATGACGCAGGCACACGAGGATGAAACCATCCGTCTTAGCACAATCATTCCCCAAAAAGATAACTACACATTTCTCGGCTGGACGACCGATCCGGATGTTTACGAGGCGGAGTATTTCCCCGGCGGGGAATTTACTATGGGCGACTCGGTGGTTACCCTTTTCGCCGTGTGGCGGCTCAACCCTTCTCTCAGCTACAGCGCGAATGGCGGTGAATTTATCAACAACGTTTCGGCAGTTTATCCTGCGTCGGGCTCCTCTGTGACAATTACGGCGATTAAGCCCGTTCGCACAGGGTATGAATTTGTCGGTTGGGCGACGACCGACAACGCCGAAACGGCGCAGTATGTAAGCGGCGGCACGTTTACAATGCCCTCGGTTAATACCGTTCTTTACGCCGTATGGGAACGACAGGAATTTACCGTTTCGCGAAATATAGCGTCAGGTTACGCAATTTCGGGACTTTCGGAAAGATATTTCTACGGTGATAACCTTGAGTTTACCGTTTCGGGCGAAAATCCTAAAGTATATATAAACGGAACGCCCATCGCTTGCGACGGGGAAGGAAGATATTCGTTCACGGTTACCGAAAATATCTCCGTCATCGTTGCCGATTCGTCGTTGCTCGTTTTAATTTATTCGGCAAATGGCGGCTCCGGCGCTCCGACGGACAGCAGTATTTATTCTATGGGCAGTGTGGTAACCCTTTCGGAAGTCATTCCCGTGCGTACGGGCTATACATTCTGCGGCTGGTCAATCAGCAAAGACGCTCAAACGGCAGATTATGAGGCGGGCGGCAGTCTTACTTTTTCGAATACGGACATTATTCTTTACGCAGTATGGCGAGCTAACTCTTATATGGTCACCTATAACGCGGCCGGCGGCGAAGGCGCAATGCAGGACAGCGCATATTCTTACGGAACGATCGGCTCCCTTTCGGAAAACGTGTTTGTAAAGGAAGGGTTTACTTTTGTCGGTTGGGCGCTCTCAGAGGGTGGAATATGCGTGTTTGCAGACGGGGACGAGGTTTTCAATCTTTCGGCTGAGAACGGCGCAAACATTGCGCTCTATGCAGTCTGGAAACAGATTAAAACCTTAATAACATTTGACGCGGACGGCGGAACAGGAGGAAGCGCAAATCTTTCGGTCGGTTACGGCGAAATGCTGTCGGTAAGCGGGCTTACGGCTCCCGTGCGTAACGGCTATACCTTCGGCGGCTATTTTACGGAAAAAGACGGCAATGGAGAAATGCTTTTCGACAGGAATATGCTACCCGTAAATTATACCGTAAACGGATGGGACAGAACCGAGCAGAACCTCACACTCTATGCATATTGGATTCCTACGCCTGAAACGATCATGAACGATGTCGGGGCGGCAATAGATACGGTTCAGACCAATCTCGACAATGCGGTAGCGGAATTGCAGGCGGCAATCAATGCCAATGAGACGGATATAGAGGCAAAAGTTTCGGCATTGGATTCGGCTTACAAAGCGGCGGATACAATTCTTCGCTCCGATTTCACTGAGGCAGACGAGGAACTGGAAGCTAAAATAGCCGCCCTTGAAAATGCAATGAACGAAGCGGATTCCGCATTGCGGGCGGGGATTCAGGAGCTTCAGCAAAGACTAAATGAAATTAAGGCAGAACTCGACATACGGGATGATGAATTGGAAAGTAAACTTAATTTGGTAATTGCCGAGAATGAGAAAATGGAGTTTACTTACAGAATTATTATCATAATTATTGCTGCTATCGAGGCGATTCTTGTTGTGCTGTTTGTCATTTATACGATTAAGAAAAAGAAAACGAAATAGGCAGAAATAATTGAATGATTGATGGCTAAGGCAGAGCTAAAATACAGCTCTGCCTTATTTTATGCGTTTTCTAATTTCGGGAATAGGTTTTATGAAAATTGCTCTTCTTATTGTGTTATAATTTGGTTGATGAACGCTTGGTATCGCTGAGCTTGCCCTTGGCGGCGATCATTCATTACGGTCTAGCGTATGCTTTTATCCATAAAAATAAAAGCTTCACCGCTTTATACCGTAATAATACAATTTCTTGCCGTAAAGTTCAATGGAAAAAGGATCTTTACTATGATAAAATCAAAAGGCAAAATAGCAGGAAAGGCACAGATGATGCCCTTTCCCGGTGCAGATTAGCGGAGGAAAATATGGAAAAAAGAGTAAAAATAAAAGTAGTTGTTCAGGCTAAGAAGGAGAATGTTCCCGGCTGGCCTCATATCAATTTCGGCTACGAAAGAGAGACCGAAAAGATCATGCAGTATGTAAGAGCATATAATCCCGATGCGGATTTTGACGTTTTCAAGTATAATTCCAAGGATGAAGCGTCAGCTGCATATGAAGATGACCGCAAGGTATATGACGGCGTTCTGGTTTTGCTTATGACAAACTGGATAAGATTGGACGAATTCTATGCGAGAAAGTCTGTTGACGGCATTCCGTGTGCTGTTGCCGATGTTCCTTTCTGCGGAAGCGGTTCGGCTCTTTCCGGTACAAGTCCTATGATAAGAAACGAAAAGCTCCCCGTTCCTCTCACAGCTTCACGCGATTATAACGATATAGCAAGACTTGCACGCACACTGATTGTCAATGCACAGCTGAAAAATACCACCGTTCTCGTTGTCAAGAACGATGCAGAGAACGATATAGAGTGTGCGGCGGAAAAGCGCTTCGGCTGTAAATTCATCAATAAGACGGCAGCTGATCTCATGGCGGAATTTGACGGCATCGACGAAAAGGAAGCACTTGCCGTAGCAGAAAAGTGGACACACGGTGCCGTTAAGACCATTGAACCGTCACATGACGATATCATCGAGAGTGCCAAGATATATCTTGCAATAAAGAAGATGATGCGCGATACGGCTGCCGATGCCGTTACCATAGCTTGTCTCGAGCTTTCGTATAATGATATATACGGCAAGAGTCGCCATATGTATCCCTGCCTCTCTCATTTTCAGATGGCGGATGACGGCGAGCTCGGCGTTTGTGAGGCGGATATAGATTCCACCATCTCTTCACTTGTCACGCGCTATCTCACCGGCAGACACGGCTTTGTTTCCGATCCTGTGGTCGATACATCGAGCAATGAGATCATATATGCACACTGCGTTGCATGCCGCAAGGTATACGGTTCAAACTCCGCCGATATCTGCGATTATTATATCAGAAGCCATGCAGAGGATCAGCTCGGCGCTTCCGTACAGGTTATTTTCCCCGCCGGAGAAAAGCTGACTACGATCAATATGAGCAATCTCGACAACTGGGCTTGCATCCATTCTTCTGTTTCTGTCGGCAATGCCGGAGGAGATGCGGGATGCCGCTCCAAGCTTGTTGCTTCCTGCAATGCGAAAGCGCTCCTCGAAAACTGGATGCCCATGTGGCACAGGGTTACCGTCTTCGGTGATTACAGACAGGATTTCATCAATTTCTTCAAGCTGAAGAGCATGAATATCTGCGAAGAGGATAAGGAAAGATAAAAGATCCGGTCTGCAACAAAAGACATACGGAGCATAAGCGACTTTGACCGGGGGCGCAAAGCTTCAGCTTACGCAATCAAAAAAGAACGGGCTATATGTTTTGCCCGTTCTTTTATTTTATTCGGTTATTTCAATACGGAAACAGCATCTGATATGGTCTTTTCATAAGCCGCCATGCCGTATTTGTCAACCTCCGCCTTGTTCTTCTCACCGTGAGTGAGGCAACCTGCACCGCCGATACATCCGCCGATACATGCCATGCCCTCGATGAAGTTTGCGTCAAGCTTATTCTTGCTCTTCTGGAGGAGTGCTATTTTGCATGCCTCGATGCCGTCACATGAGCAGGGCTTGAGCGGGAAGTCTATTCCTTGCTCCTTAAGTCCCTCTGCCACAGCATCGGAAAGACCGCCGCAACGGGCGAAAATCCTGCCGAAATAAGATGCATTATCGAGGACGCCCTCACCGAGAGTTGTGATATCCATATCCTTGCTGTCAAAGAGTGCCTGAAGCTCTTCAAATGTCATAGCCGCATCCACATACGGTTTTACGCTGTCCTTTTGCACTTCCATCTTCTTTGCCGTGCAGGGACCGATGAAAACGACCTTGCAGGGCGCTTCATGCTCCTTGATATATTTCGCTATTGTAGCCATGGGAGAGAGATTATGCGAAATAAAGGGCTTGATGTCCGGGAAATTTTTTTCTATGAAATCGACAAAGGCAGGGCAACAGGAGCTGGTGAGGAAGCCTTTCTCCGCGAGCTCCTTTGATTCCGCCTGAGCGACCATATCGGCACCGAGTGCGGCTTCTATGACGGTATGGAAGCCGAGCTCGCGCAGACCGGTTATCACCTGGCCGAGCTTGGCATAGGTGAACTGACTGGAGATAGACGGTGCTACTATGGCATATACCTTGTATTTCGTATTGTTTTCGCTCTTTTTTATCATGTCGATAACATTGAGGATAAAGGACTTATCGGTAATCGCACCGAAGGGGCACTGATATACGCACGCGCCGCAGGAGATGCACTTGCTGTTGTCTATGCAAGCCTGCTTTTCATCGCCCATGGATATCGCTTTTACCTTGCAGGCGGTCTCGCAGGGGCGCTTGTAATTATGTATCGCACTGTAGGGGCAGACCTTTGCGCATGCGCCACATTCCTTGCATTTTGTCTTGTCTATATGCGCAACGTGGTTTTCGTCAAAGGTGATCGCACCGAAACGGCAGGCATCCTCACAGCGATGTGCAAGACATCCGCGGCATGCGTTTGTCACCTCATAGCCGCCCATGGGACAATCATCGCAGGCTATATCGATGACCTCGATAACATTCGGATTATGCTTATTGCCGCCCATGGCGATCTTTACACGCTCCATGAGGATGGCTCTTTCCTTATATACGCAGCAGCGCATGGTGGGAATCTTCCCGGGAACGATCGTTTTGGGGATATCGAAAGCCGTCTCCGGCAGTCTGTCAGCCCATGCTTCACGTGCCACCTCGCGGAGGACCTTATATTTCAGATACTGTACTTTTGTATCAAACTTTCTCATTTTCATTCATCTCCGTTCTGTTTAGAAGTAACTGACTTTTATGCGTTTGCCCATCTGACGCAGGCATTTTGAAAGCTCTTCCACCAGATTCATTTTGATATTGAAGTTTATCGGCAGATCCGGGTTCTGATGTGCCGGGTTGATCGCTCTGCCGACGAAGAAGTTTATATCGGTAGCTTCTTCGAAGAGCAGGCGGCAGATAAGCGAAGCGCCGTCATGCCCATAGCCCCATTTTTCATAGAGCTTGTTTTCGCTTATCGCGTCCTTAGCGTATTCCACGACCTTGTTAACGGTGATAACACCTTCGGTCACGAGGTCTACGCCCTCTATTTCCGCTGTCGGCGGGATATCGCCTGAGCTGAAATCAAGGCTTGCCTTGATCGGTTTTCCGAGATACTTTGCCACGATCGAGGAGGTGGTGCCGCCGCAGACGATATGCTTGCCTTCCTTTGAGAAGAAGAGCGACATCATTCTGTTGCAGTCGTCTCTGTTGGAGGGCGGACCGAAGAGAATATTCATCGGCTCTCTCTTGCGTATTTTTACCACGCAAGCCGTAGCATCATCGCCCGGCTCGTGCCCATAGAGCTTATCGACCTCACCGATGAGTATGGTGGAAAGCGTTTTTGCCGTATATCCCGCGATGGAGACCGTTTCCATATAATCGATAATATCAGCGCGTTTCCAGCCGAAATTATAGGCTCTTCCTATGCCGGCATGAGGACAGCCGTCGCTCATGGCGATGAAGATATCATCCTCCATGAGCTTGATCACGGACTTTTGTATCTTTTTTCCGCCGATATTCATTTCCGTCGTCGGATAATCATAGTTTTTTCCGCCGCGGAGCAGGATGACCTGCGGATTGTCAAATTGGATCAGCTCCATCTCCGTATTATTGACTATATGGAGGATCGTGAATGTAGAATAAGCCACACCGCGGACGGAGCATATCGGCAGTGTCTGCGCTATCGTCTCCACGCAATCCTCAAGCGTCAGACCTTCCGCCATCATCGTGGAGATTATCTTGCTTGTGAGAGTGGAGAGAATACTCGCTTTGACGCCGCTGCCGAGTCCGTCGGCAAGGACGATCACCGTGGAATTTTCACCCTGATCGACAATATCCACATGATCGCCGCAGAGCTGCTCGCCTGCGTGATTGATGCTTTTGTAGCCGATATCGGCACATAAATCATTCATTGGTGATACTCTCCTTGAGCTTTGTCAGCGCTATCTTCGTTTCAGCCGCGGTCTCGCCGAGCAGGGAAGCGATATCCTGAACGATGCGCATCTGCTTCTCTACGACCTTGTCGGCTATTTCCACTGTCTGGCGGCTGATATCCTCTTTCTTTTCTTTCTCATTTTCCTCATCGGTCACATCGCGCATGATACATATGAGCAGATGGTATGTATCGTCATAGATGACGGTCTGCTCGACGTATTTTTTATATTCGGCAAGATATGTGCGCTTGTCGTGTATATTGCGCTTTGTTTCGAGCGCCTGCAAGAAAACGGAGGGATCGAGTATGCGGACAACCTGATCGCCCAGCACATCGGAGGCGGAACGGATATTCATGATCCTTCTCGCCGCATCGTTTATCTGCTGGACCTCGAGGGCTTCATTGAGTACGATGAGTCCGTTCGGCGTATTGCTTACGATGCAGTCGGAAAAGCTCTCTGCCTTATCCTTAAGATACGGCAGACACATGGATATCTCCGCCTTGCCGTGATATATGGCAATGGCCTTTTCGCGGCAGGTATCATATCCGCAGGAACCGCAGTTGAGCTCGTCCTCAGGACGTGTCTTGCCCATTTTGCGCAGGATTTCCGCGATCTCTTCTTCACTCGGCATGCCGTTTCGGCGCTCTATCGGCTCGAGTACCTTGCGCACCTCCACGGCATCGGGCTGAGCCACGTCAAAATCCTTGCTTCCTGCCGCTTCTGCTATCGCCATATAATCGGAAATAGGTGAGCGGTGGTATTTCTCCATTACCGGACCGCTGATACAGCTGCCGATGCAAGCCGACATTTCTATGAAGCATTTGTGGATCTTTCCGTTTTCGATATCGCGCAGAGCAGCCATGCAGTTTTCCACGCCGTCTATTGCCAGATATGTATAATCCTTCGCATCGAGCGACATTGTTTTCAGTATGCCGCCTGTCGTCGGGAAGAAGCGGGCGCGGCTCTCCTCATTTTTGTCGGGGTCGGCTTCGAGAGTTATATTCTCGGCTTCGAGCCACCTTGTAAGATCCTCGAAGGTTATCGCCGCATCAACGATCCCCTCATAATATTCCGCTTCGTCCTTCTTTGCGACGCAGGGACCGATGAAAACGGTTTTGGCATCGGGATGGCGGCGCTTGATATCCTCGCAGTGTGCCTGCATGGGGGAGAGAACATCAGCAAGATATTCCAGCTCCTTCGGGAAATATTTCTGAATGAGCAGGTTTATGGAATGGCAGCACGACGATATGATGATATCATGTGTGCCGTCCTCGAGCATGCGATCGTATTCTCTCTTGACTATGGTTGCACCAATCGCCGTTTCCTCCGCGTCGGCAAAGCCGAGCTTCTTGAGCGCTTTGCGCATGCCCTCGATGCCGATCCCGTGGTAATTTGCGATAAACGAAGGCGCAAGGCTTACATATACCGGCGCGCCGGACATGATGAGCACCTTTACCTTTTCCGTATCGTCTACTATCTGTTTTGCATTCTGCGGGCAGACTACGAAGCATTGACCGCAGAGAATGCACTCATTTCCTATAATATGCGCCTGATTCCCCGAAAAACGTATAGATTTCACGGGGCAATGGCGTATGCATTTATAGCAGTTCTTGCAATTTGATTTTTTGAGAGTAAGGCAATTTGACATCTTTTAATTCGCCTCCCTGCTTGCCGCGAGCGCGGACATTATTTTATCATTCCAGAAATCTCGGAAAGTATCCTTTGTTATGCCTGTATATACTTTGCCGTCTACCGTGACCGTTACGCCGATGCGGTTGCATTTGCCGGCGCAGAAGCTGCCCGAGAGGACGATCTCATCCTCCAGACGGTTATCCGCGATATATTTCTGAAGAAGCTCCGCTATTTCGGGCGCACCCTTGAGATGGCATGAGCTTCCGACGCAAACTTCAACAAAAATCATTTTTTACACCTTCGCTTTTATTTCTTTATCGAAAAATTCCTCGAGTGTGTCCGGCGAAACGGAATGAAATTTTCCGTCTACCGTAACGCAAACGCCCTCTTGGCATCTGCCCATGCAGAATGTTCCGCCGAGCTCGACCTTATCGCCGAGATTCTCCTTTGCTATGAGATACTGGAGTCCTTCCACTACCTGGCGTGAGCCTTTGATATGGCAGGAAGAACCGATGCAAACTGTTATTTTCATTTTTATTTCTCCTTAATAAAATTATTCATAGTCCACGACATTCACCCAACTGTTGAGGAATTCGCGTTCTTTTTCATTTCCTTTTGCCGTCTGTGCGGCGGCGACCAATGGCATCCATTTCTGTATATCTTTTTTATCTTTACCGCTCTTGCGAGAGAAAAGCCCGAGGTACTTTTCCGCACCTGAGATATCTCCCGCAAGCCAGAAGAGAAGATACGTTCTTGCGACATCGGCTTCGGCATTGCCTTGAGCGGCATGCGCCCAGTCGATGATATACGGTGTGCCGTCCTCCGCTATGATGATATTGGATGGATTGAAATCGCCGTGACAGAGATTCATTTGCTTTGGCATGGCATCCAGACGCGTATGAAGTTCATAGCGCGTTGTGGCATCAAAATCCGTTTGCAGAATCCTGCTGTTCATCTTGTCGGAAAGTTTGGTGAGAAGAGGGCAGCTCTGCCTGTGCATCTCGAGCTGGAGATCTGTGAAGAGGTCAAGGTATTCATCCTTTTTATCGGGGCATTCCGTCATCAGCCTCTCAAGCGTTTTCCCTTTGATATAATCTGAGACGATCGCCCATTTTCCGTCAACAACGCATACTTCCTTTATCTCCGGTATGTGCAGTGCCGTTTCTTCTGCTCTTGCATGATTAAGAGCTTCGCAGAGAACATCGGCTTTCGAGTAAGTCTTTCCGAAAACCTTAATGCAGAGGTTGCCGTCGCGGTATACCGTCTTATCGTTTCTTACGGCAATGATTCTGTCGGGATTCATCGTTACTTCTGCCTCCCGATCAAGCTTTGCTCATACCGCTCTTCTGTCTGCGGTAAGCCTGCTTGAAATTGTGTTCGTCATCCTCGCGGAAGGCATCGGCTGTCGTCGGCATTTCGGGATCGGTAAAGTGCTCCTTGCCGTAGTAGGCATTCAGATACATCTGCCTTATTTCGCTCATCAGCGGATATCTCGGGTTTGCTCCCGTGCACTGGTCGTCAAATGCCTGCTCCGTCATCGCGTCAAGCCTATCGAGAAAATCCTTTTCATCTATGCTGTAATCGCGTATTGCCTTCTTTATGCCGACACGCTCTTTGAGCGTATTGAGAGCCGAGATGAGATTTTCGAGCTTTTCGCTGTCGGTTTTTCCGCCGAGGCCGAGATAGTCTGCGATCTCCGCATACCGTGCGAGCGTGTGCGGATGGTCATACTGCGAGAAGGTACCCATCTTGACAGGAGCTTCGGAAGCATTGAAGCGGAGGACTTCTTCTATCATCAGCGCGTTTGCAATGCCGTGCGGCAGATGATGGAAAGCGCCGAGCTTATGTGCCATGGAGTGGCATACGCCGAGGAAGGCATTCGCAAAAGCCATACCCGCCATAGTTGCGGCATTCGCCAGTTTCTCACGCGCTGCGACATCGGTCTGACCGTTGTCATATGCTCTCGGCAGAAATTCGAAGATGATCTTCAGCGCGCGCAGAGCGAGTCCGTCCGTATAATCCGTTGCCATCACCGAGGCATATGCCTCCAGTGCATGCGTGACGGCATCTATACCCGAAGCTGCCGTGAGCCCGCGGGGAGCGCTCATATGGAAATCTGTATCGACGATTGCCATATTCGGCAGGAGCTCATAATCTGCGAGCGGATATTTGATACCTGTTTTTTCATCTGTGATAACGGCAAAGGGAGTTACCTCACTGCCTGTGCCGGCAGAGGTGGGAACGGCGATGAAATATGCCTTTTCTCCCATTTTCGGGAATGTATATACTCTTTTACGTATATCGATAAAGCGCATCGCCATATCCATGAAGTCAGCTTCCGGATGCTCATAGAGGACCCACATGATCTTGCCCGCGTCCATAGCCGAGCCGCCGCCGAGGGCGATAATGCAGTCGGGCGCAAAATCCGTCATCTGCTTTGCACCGGCGACGGCACATGCGAGAGTCGGGGCCGGTGCGACATCGAAGAAAGTCGAGTGGACAATGCCCATTTCATCGAGCTTATCGGTGATTGGTTTTGTATATCCGTTGCGGTACAGAAAAGCATCGGTTACGATAAAGACGCGCTTTTTGCCCATGACGGTCCTGAGCTCATCGAGGGCGACGGGCAGACAGCCTTTCTTGATATAGACTTTTTCGGGAGTACGGAACCAGAGCATGTTTTCTCTCCTTTCGGCAACTGTTTTTATATTCAGCAGGTGCTTGACACCGACGTTTTCGGAAACGCTGTTTCCGCCCCATGAGCCGCAGCCCAATGTCATGGACGGCGGAAGCTTGAAATTATAAAGGTCGCCTATTCCGCCGTGAGAGGAGGGCGTATTCACGAGGATACGGCACGTTTTCATCCTGGCGGCAAATTCATCGAGCTTTGCACGCTCTGTTTGCTCGTTGAGATAGATGGAGGAGGTGTGACCGTAGCCGCCGTCGGCTATCAGATGCTCAGCTTTGTCGAAGGCATCCTTGATATCCTTGGCACGGTACATCGCAAGAACGGGAGAGAGCTTTTCATGCGCAAATTCTTCGGAGAGCTCCACGCTCTCTACCTCACCTATGAGTATCTTGGTCCCCGCCGGAACATTCACGCCGGAGAGCTCGGCTATCCTTGCTGCGCTCTGACCGACTATCTTGGCATTGAGCGCGCCGTTTATGATGATGGTCTTTCTGACCTTTTCCGTTTCATCGGGGGAGAGGAAGAAGCATCCGCGTGAGGCAAATTCTGTTTTCACGGCATCGTATATCCCGTCCGGAACGATAACGGATTGCTCTGAGGCACATATCATGCCGTTGTCAAATGTCTTGGAATGAATGATGGAGCTTACAGCGAGAACGATATCCGCCGTATCATCTATTATCGCCGGCGTATTTCCGGCTCCGACGCCGAGGGCGGGCTTGCCGCTGGAGTATGCCGCCTTTACCATGCCGGGACCGCCTGTGGCAAGAATGATATCGGCTTCCTTCATCAGAAGGCTCGTCATATCGAGGTTGGGAACGTCTATCCAATCTATGATGCCCTCGGGAGCGCCTGCCGCTACAGCCGCTTCAAGGACGAGTTTTGCCGCGGCTATCGTACAGTCTTTTGCTCTCGGATGGGGACTTATGATGATCGCATTTCTCGTTTTCAGTGCGAGAAGCGTCTTGAATATTGCGGTAGAGGTGGGATTTGTCGTCGGGATAACGGCGGCGATAACACCGATAGGCTCGGCTATCTTTTTTATGCCGTATGCCTTGTCCTCTTCGATGACGCCGCATGTTTTTGTATTTCTGTATGCGTTATATATATATTCGGCGGCATAGTTGTTTTTTATCACCTTGTCTTCGACAATGCCCATGCCTGTTTCAGCCACTGCCATTTTTGCGAGGGGGATACGTGCTCTGTTTGCAGCTATGGCTGCAGCTTTGAATATTGCATCCACCTGCTCCTGCGTATAAGAAGCAAACATTTCCTGCGCTTCTCTTATACGAGAGAGTGCTTCTTTCAGCGTTTCAACGCTGTCTATTGATGTTCTTTTGTTTGTTTCCATGAGTTCCTCCTTGGTTTTATAGTTTTTAGTGATTTTCGACCTTTTGCCTCAGCCTTGCAAGCGAAAGCGCGAGACTTTCATTCTGCACGGTGATGCCGTCGGGAACATTGAGTCTTGCGGAAGAGAAATTCCATATGGCGCGTACGCCGCTTTTGATGAGAAAATCTGCCGTTTCCTGCGCCGCATCATGAGGTACCGTGATGATTCCGATCTCTATCTGACGGAGTCTGCAATAAGTCGGAAGCTCCTCAAGCGGGCGGATATATTCCGAGAATTTGGTGCTGTCTGTGTCGAATGCATGCGATCTCGTATGCCGTATTAAGATTGAAAAAAAAAATGGGAGGGGAGGCGGGGGGAGGGGGGGAGGGGGGAGGGTGGAGGAGGGGGAGGGGGGGGACAGGCAGAGGGGCGGATA
>URUL01000023.1 GCA_900551005.1 uncultured Ruminococcus sp.
TTTTCAAGCAGATGACGGCATACGAGATCGAGTAATGTGACTGGAGTTCAGACGTGTGCTCTTCCGATCTCTCGTTTTCTTTTTCTGAAGCGGCAAGCGCCGCCGAATATGCCGTAGAAAAGGCGATCTGCAGATTAAAGCCGCCCGTATATGCGTCCACATCTATCACCTCTCCCGCAAAATAGAGATTTTTGCAGATGCGCGAGCGCATCGTGGCAGGCTCTATCTCAGAGGTAGCAACTCCTCCGCTCGTGACAATGGCTTCCTCTATCGGGCGAAAACCCGATATATCTATCCGAAAGCACTTGAGAGCGGAGAGCAGTGCCCGTCGCTGTTCCTTCGTCACGGAATTGACCTTCAGCGCGGGCGGGATGCCGCATCTCGCGATGATCACCGGTATCATTTTCGCCGGGAGCAGGTCTCCCAGCGCGTTTGCAAAATCCTTGTTTTTGTATTTCTCGAAGTCGCTCATGATGCGGCGGTCGAGCGTCTGTTCATCGAGCGCGGGCTTGAGATCTATATTCACGCTGAAAGCGCCTGCGGACATCGGCCGCATATGTGCCGAAGCGGAAAGTACCGTCGGTCCGCTTATGCCGAAATGCGTAAAAAGCAGCTCGCCGAAATCGCGGTATACGGCTTTGCCGTTTTCGTTTTTTATCACAGTAATACCGACGTTTTTCAGCGACAGCCCCTGCATCTCACCGCATGCGCGGTCGTTGCTGCAAAGACCGACAAGCGAAGGCACGAGCGGCTTTACCGTGTGCCCGACCCCGGCGGCAAAGCGATAGCCGTCGCCGCTCGATCCCGTGACGGGATAGGAAGCGCCCCCTGTCGCTATGATAACGCTGTCAAAATCGGTGAAGCGCCGCTTTTCCGTTATGATGGCGGAGATGCGCTTACCACTCTCCGTCTCCTTGGCTTCGATATCCGTCACGCGCTCGGTGAGCACCGTAACGCCGAGGCGGCGCATTTCATTTTTCAGCGCGAGGACGATATCCGTCGCCTTATCGGAAACAGGGAAAACTCTGTTTCCACGTTCCGTCTTCAGCGGCACGCCGAGCCGCTCCCCAAAAAAAGCCTTGGTGCTTTCGCTGTCAAAGCGACGTATCGCCGAAAAGAGAAACTTCCCATTTGCCGTGATGTTCCGCATAAATTCCTCGGGCGTGCAATCGTTTGTCAGATTGCATCTACCCTTGCCCGTAATTCCGAGCTTGCGCCCGAGCAGCGCGTTCCGCTCGAAGACCGTGACCGCAGCACCGCGGTCAGCGGCAAAGACGGCGGCGCTCATGCCCGCCGCGCCTGCACCTATTATGGCGATCCTCTGCATTTATGTTTCTCCGTTTTCCCTGTATTGCGAAAGGAAATCCTCCGCCTGCGCCATGATATCAAAAGCCGCATTTATCTTCTCGTCTATCTCTTCTGTCCTTGAAGCGATCTCCGAGAGGCGGATATAGTCTGAGGAAGCTTCATTCTGTGCTTCTCTCTCAAGTGCCGCTTTTTCCGCTTCAAGCGTCTCTATTTCCGCTTCGGCGCGCTCTATCTGCTTTTCGCGCTTGCGTATCTCGGCGGCAAGACGCTTATTTTCCATATATTTTTCGCGGTTTCCCGACTCCGCTCTCACGGCAGGAACCGCGGTCTCCTCCGACTGCGCCGTCGAATGTTTATATTCCATATATTCGTCATATCCGCCGCGGTAGTCGAATAATACGCCGCCTGTCATATCGAAAATGCGGGTCGCTATCTTTTTTGCAAAATATCTGTCATGCGAGACGGCGATGACCGTTCCATGAAAGCGGAGAACGGCATCCTCCAGTATCTCGCGGGAATTGATATCGAGATGGTTGGTCGGCTCATCGAGAATAAGCAGATTTATCTTGGAAAGCATCATCTTGCAGAGCATGAGACGTGCCTTTTCTCCGCCCGACAGCTCACAGACAAGCTTGCCTATATCTTCATCAAAAAACAGAAACGACGCAAGCGCAGAACGTATCTCCGCGGCTCCGAGCTTTTCGTGCGCACGTACGACCTCATCGAGCACGGTGCTGTTTTCATCGAGGGACTGCTGCTCCTGGTCGTAATAACCATAGACTACGTTCGAGCCGAATTCCAATGTCCCCGCATCCTGCCCGAGCATACCGCCGATCATTTTGGCAAGGGTGGATTTCCCACAGCCGTTCGGACCGATAATGAGGATCCTGTCGTTTTTCTTCACCGTGAAGGAAACATCCGAGAAGATTCTCTTATCCCCGTAGCTTTTCGACAGGTGCTGTGCATAGAGAACGTCGTTTCCGCTCTCTCCCGCCTCACCGAAGGCGAATTTTATATCCTTCGGTGCGCTCTTCGGCGCATCTATCTTTTTCATGCGGGCAAGTGCCTTCTCACGGCTCTCCGCGGCGATAATATTGCGTTCTCGGTTCCAGCGGCGTTGCTGCTCGATAAAGGCTTCAATACGTGCGATCTCACGCTGCTGATTTTTATAGTGACGCTCGAGAATCTCCGCATTCTTTGCCTTTTTCTCCGTGAAAGCGGCATAGTTGCCGTTGTACAGCGTGGCCTTCGTATGCTCTATATCGAGGATCTTCGTCGCCACGCGGTCGAGAAAATATCTGTCATGCGAGATGACGGCGAGCGTATGCGGGTATGACCGCAAATGCTCCTCGAGCCAGTAGAGCGTATCGGCATCGAGATGGTTGGTGGGCTCATCCAGCAAAAGTATATCAGGCTCGGAGAGGAGCAGACGCACAAGCGCCAGCCTTGTGCGCTCGCCGCCCGACAGGGTTTTTACGCATACATCGCGTCTGCTTTCGTCAAAGCCGAATTTTGCGAGAGTCGAGCTGATCTTCGAACGATACTCATATCCGCCGTCCGCGCGGAATCGCTCCTGCGCCTCAGAAAAGCGTGATATGAGTTTTTCATATTCTGCATCGTGTACAAGAGTGGCACGGCGCTCTATCTCGGCTGACATTTGCGCGAGACTTTCCTCGAGTGAGCGGAGCGCGGGAAAAGCGCCGAGCATTTCTTCGAAAACGGAGAGCTCGCTCTCGAGCATTTCATTCTGCGCGAGCATACCGACCGAGGCGCCCTTCTGCGTATAGACACTTCCCGATGACGGCTTCGATATTCCGGCTATTATTTTCATGAGAGAGCTCTTGCCTGCACCGTTCACGCAGACGATGCCGAGCCTTTCTCCTTCGTTTACGGAAAAGCTGATTCCGCTCAGTATGACGTCCGTGCCGAACTCGAGCGAAATATCATTCGTGCCGAAGCTTATCACCGGTCTTCACCTCCCGAAATCGGTTTAATCTTATATATTATACTATTTTAATATCTCCTTGTCAAATGTTTATGGCAAAAAAGCAAAGAAAAACATATAATGCCATATGAGAAACAGCAAAAAATAAAAAAGAGGAGATTCACCAATGAACGATAAGCTGAAATATAACTGCACCGTGCACAAGCCATATCCCGAGGTCAAGGTTTCGAAAAAGGATCCCGCCTATGCGGCGCTTCTTTCCGTACCGTATGCGGGAACAGGCGGTGAGATATCCGCCATTCTCTCTTATCTCTACGGCAGTACTGTTCTCAACGGAGGAAAAGACCAGATCATCTCCGATGTTCTCGAATGTATCTCCGTTGTGGAAATGCACCATATGCACATACTCGCAGAGCTGATATTCCTGCTCGGCGGTGATCCGAGATATGTTGCTATCCAGGGACGGCGCCCTTTTACCGCGGCAAACCTGCACTACAGCGAAAATCCCACGCAGATACTGAAAAATGCGATTGCCGGCGAAGAGGGCGCGATCTTCGTTTACGAACAGCTCCGCGGCATGACGGACGATGAAAATATCATAAGTATTATCGACAGGATCATCGAGGATGAAAAACTTCATCTCAATATTTTTCACGAGCTTCTCGGAAATATCTGAAGTAATCATCAAGGCAGGCAAGACGCAAATGCGTCTTGCCTGCCTCCGGTTTTGTGAAAAGATATATGGCTGTCACTTTTTTGCAAAGTAACAATAAGTATAAGGTACTTTTCGCTTGTCCGAAAAGTACGAAAAGGACAAAAAGAGGAAGGTGTTCCTCTTTTGAACTCCTTCCGCATACGCGACTGAGTCGCAGGCAGCGTGCGTGGCAAGCAAGTGCGGGAGGTGGGCAAGGCAAAAAGATAAAGTCTGTCTATCCCCATGGCTTTCTCTATACCACGCGTGCGAACACATCACACGAAAGAATCGAGCAGATTCGCGTATGCGCTGGCTCCACGCCCGCATATAAAGGGAGTGGCGGGCGTGCATGAAGTCTGTACGCTGACAGAGCCGAGGCGCTGAGCGCGCTTTGGCAAAGCGGGAAATGACAGGGAGATTTCTAAGAGGGAACCTCTTAGATGACTTTTGGTCATGCAAAAGTACATGAAACACCAGTAAGTATTTCCGGCTGTTTTCGACAGACGGAAATGACCTGAGGAGATAAAAATCTCATCAGGTCATTTTTTATTTCAAATCTATTCCCGCTTTTTTTGCCTGTGAATGCTGAAATTTTCGCGGGATACGGTAGAGCTTGCCGTCTTTGAGAAACCTTGCTCCTGTCTGCTTGAAATGAAAGGGAACACCTGCCTTTTCACATTGAGAGCGCAGATCCAGCACCCATTCGTAATCGCAGACGCGGGCTTCATTTCCTGATTCTCCGCCGCAGATGACACCCTCTATTTGATCAGAGAGATAAGGAGACAGATCTATTTTTGAGAGGAGTGGTTCGCAAATGATCATTTTATGGCGTATTTTTGCTTCGAGAAAGACGGGAAGTCGTCTTTTTGCCTCCTCATCGTTTTCGACGGTGCAGCATATTGTCACGTTCCGGTAGCCTTCTCCCCAGTCCTCGGGGATGCAGTCGTCAAAACGGACGATCCGTTTCGTTATTATCAGAAAATCAAGGTCGGGACGTCTGCGCATCATCCGCCAGCAATCGCTTCGCCAAGAGTCGGCTTTATCGAGAAAGAAATCGGATGTAAAACATGTATATACGGGCTCGCCATCCGGCTGGAGTTTATATGTGCCGTCTCGCGCAAGACGCACAGGCAGATCGAAATCCGCGTTTTTTGTGACTTGCCTGCTGTCCTTTTCAAAGCGCGAATCTGTTCTGTAAACGTAGCAGTGCATGCATCCCGCACTGTATTTATCGCAGCCGTGCCAAGGATTCCATACAGCCATCTTATTTTTTTACCGTAACTATGAAGCCGTCAACATTATTGCCCGAAACGGTATATTCGCCACTCGCGGGTACGGGAACGAATGTCACGGATTCCGCGCTTTCCGCCGGATAGAAATAGATGAGATAATCCGCTCCGTCATAACTGTATTCGAGAGGCTTTTTCGAATATGAATATTCATTTCTCAGCAGGTCTATGTATTCCTCGAGGCAGAGATTGTTTTCCGTCATGTATGCGGCATGCGGCACGCCGACATAGCGAAAATGCCATGATTCATGCAGTATTTCCGTGATATTGACCTTAGAGCCGTCATAGCGGAGAACAAAGCCGTATTTGGCACAGTTCTTGATCATCCAATCCTGCTGAGCGGTATTGAAATCGACGGTTGCTCCCTTGTAGGTGTATATTTTCAGATCTATGGCAAGTCCCGTATGATGCTCGCTGAAGCCGGGATTAGCCGCATAATATTTGCCTATTTCCTCGCCCATTTCTTCTATGGTGCGGTTATAGACGCTCTGCTGGCGTTCATAATCGCGGTATCCGCTGGCGACGATTATCTTATCGCTTTTGCCGTCCTCGCCTGTCTCAAAGGTTTCGGGGAGAGCGGCACGAAGGTCTGCGAACATTTGATTCATCGGCGATATGATATCGCGGCGGAGCTTTGCATCTATGCCGAGAACATAATTCGTATTATAGCCCTCCTGGCCCCAGAGAGAAACGATATCGCGCGATTCCTCCACGGCGGAAGGAAATTTATATTCGACAGAGTTATTGACGAGGATGAGCTTGCCCTTATGGATATCGCTTGAGGCATAGGGCATGTTCACATAGTTTTTACTCCATTCGGGAATGACGGCACTCGGATTCTCGGTGGACTCCGTTGTTTGCATGGCAGTGGTGGATCCCGTCGTTTCTGCAGGGGCTTTGCCGACGATCGCTTTTATAATGATGACGAAAGTGGCAATAATAACGATAACGATCAGTGCGAGCAACAAAAGTGCTGTCATGCCTTCTTTATTCGGCTTGAATTTTTTTTTTTTATGACCGTTTTGCGGTTTCTTTGCTTCTTGCCTGTTGGTTGTGTTTATGGAATAGCTATTGTAATCATAGTCTCTGTTATTGTTTGAGTCATATTTCATTTTATCCTCCGTTTCGCCGATAGTGCGGCAAATGTATTTATGATGAATGTAAGTAAAGATACTTGCAAAATAAGATGTACGCATTTATATATCATGCGCAAGACTTTCTTGTATATTATAGCACAAGCAAGACTTTCTGTGTATATTATACCATTAAATCCGCAAAAGTCCATACTATTTTGAATTATTTTTTGTTGCAATACGCTCTTTGCTGTATGCAACAGGTATTTTATCTTTTGATATTGATTATTTATGAAAAATATGGTATACTTATATCATATTTCAGAAAAATATGTTTTTGCGGCGTATTAAGACAGCGCAGAACAAAAAAACAAACCTGAAAGAGGATATTTCAAATGAATCTGAAAGTACAAAACGGTGAGGCGGCAATCATGATTCCGCCGGAAGGAAAATTTGCACGATTTTGGTTTAGACTGAAAAACAGCGAGTATCTCTATTTGATTGCGGCGTTTTTCCTGCCCGCGCTCATCCTGCTCGGCGTATATGCATGCATGGGTGTGCATCCCTTCGGAAACAGCAGCGTGCTTACGCTTGACCTTCAGGCACAATATATCTATTACTACGAAGAAATACGCCGTCTGATAACAGAGGGCGGAAGCTGGCTCTATTCATGGAAGCGCACGCTCGGCGGAGAATTCATGGGTATCATTGCCTACTACGGAGCAAGCCCGCTGAACCTGATATTCGCGCTCTTCCCCAAGGACAGAATTGCAGACGCCATGATGGTGATACAACTCTGCAAGGTCGGCTTTATGGGACTTACCTTCGGCTACTATATTCATAAGACACGCTTCATTTCGCAGATGCATACGATAGCTTTCTCTCTGATGTATGCGCTCTGTGCATATTCCGTCGTTCAGCTTGTAAACCCCATGTGGCTGGATGCAATGATCTTCCTGCCGCTGCTGATACTCGGACTGGAAGCGATGATAAAGGAAAAGAAATTCATTCTCTATACCGCTTCACTGACGATGATATTTATAACCAATTACTATATCGGTTATATGTGCGGTATATTCACGTTTTTCTATTTTCTCTATTATTACAGTCTGAATCGCGAGAATCTGATCTATCGTGGCGAAGAGAAGATATCTCTTTTCAAGACTTACGGCTTTCGCACCTTCATGCGGTTTGCTTTCTTTACGCTGATATCGCTGCTCATGGCGGCATTTATGCTCATAGCCGCTTACTATTCACTCACCTTCGGCAAGCAGGGCTTCTCCAATCCGGACTTTTCTTTCTCGCTCAGATTTGACTTCCTTGACATGATAGTCAAGCTCCTTCCCGGTTCTTACGATTCCGTGCGCCCGACGGGACTTCCCATGATATACAGCGGGCTTCTTGCACTTATCGCCATTCCTCTTTATTATATGTCTCCGGCAATCACGAAAAAGCAGAAGGTACACGCCTCCATGCTTCTTGCCGTTTTGATCTTCAGCTTCAGTATAAATGCGATAGACCTCGTATGGCACGGCTTTTCCGCACCGAACTGGCTCAATTACAGATATTCCTTTGTATTCTCATTCTTTATCATAGTTATGGCATATGATGCCGTAGCACATATTCAAAAGATAAAATTCGGTCAGGTCGGCGCCGTATGTGCGATACTTGCCCTGGTCGTGATGATCGTTCAAAAGCTGAATTATGTCTTTGATCAGGATACAAAGCAAAATCCTTTGGACGATGTCACCTGTATTTTTCTCACGCTCGTGCTTATCGCGGCATATGTGATCGTGCTGAATCTTCTGTCGAATAAATCGTATGAAAGCTCGGCGGCGTTTATCCTTGCCATTGGCGTATGTGTCGAGATGTTTGCGAATACGCTGATAACCATATCCGAAGAAGTGACGGATGTAGGTTCTGTCAAATACGACAACTATACCGAAAGCAACGGGGCAAAGGAAAATTATTCTTCTTACCGCGGAGCGATACTGCGCAGCCAGAACGTGGTGAATGAGATACTCGAAAAAGACGATTCCTTCTACAGAATGGAAATGGTAAGATCGCTCTACAGAAATGCGGTGAATATGCCGATGGCTTTTGGCTATAACGGCATCGCACATTCGACCTCGACGCTCAATTCTTCCGTTATCAAATTCATGAGCTCCCTCGGATATACCTCGCAGAGCCATTACACCTATTATGTCGGAGGAACACCTCTCTCCGATTCGCTTCTCGGCATCAAATATGTCATAACGGAAAACGATACCCTCGATCCGAAGCTCTATACCGTGGCGGCAAGCGGTACGAAATATTATAAATATATTAAGTCAGAGGATACCATCTACGCCATGCAGAACACAAAGGCGCTGCCAATCGCATACGGTGTAAGCCCGAGTATTCTCACCGCCGACCTCGGCGATATCAGCGGCACGATAACGGGTCTTGAATTTCAGAACAATATCATTCTTGAGATGCTTTCCGAAACGGGCTTCAAAAAGAATGTTTTCAAGGGCATCAGCGCTGTTATCGATTATCAGAACTGCAATATGGGTATCAGCTATACTCATCCGACAAAATATATCGATGAAAACGGAGAGCAGCAGATACACGATACACCTTATTATACCTTCGATAAGGCGACGGACGGTGCAAAGGTCACCTTCACTCTGACGGCACCGCAGGACGGGGAGATATACGTTCATTTTCCCGCCGATAATTTCCAAAAGACATGCGGTCTTTATGTAAACGGCAAATATATCTGTGACTATTTCAACGATACAACCGGTATTGTAAATATAGGCAGCTTCACGAAGGGCACAAAGATCGTAGCGGAGCTTCGCTTGAAAAAGGATGCGGTCTACTTCTCGAGAGAGTCCGATTATTATTTCTACTGTATCGATTACAGCGCCATGACAGAGGCGATAAACGCACTTGATGATTGCGGAATGTATGTGGAGGAGCACGGTAACTCCCATCTCAAGGGCGAGATAACCGTGACCGAGGAGCAGAAGCTCGTATTTACAACGATTCCTTATGATGCGGGCTGGAATGTTTATGTGGACGGCAAGAAGGTCGAAACCTATCGTACGCTCAGCGCACTTCTTTCGTTTGAAGTGGAGGAAGGATATCATACGCTCGAATTCCGTTATATGCCGAAATGCTATGTTGTCGGCTTCATGGCAAGTGCCGTGGGCATTCTGCTCTTTGCCTTCTTCATCATTATCACCAAGGTCAAAAAGGTAAGGAACAAGGTATTTGCAAAGGCAAGCTTCCTCGGCGATTTCATCGATGCCTCGGATAAGCCGGAGAAAGAGACAGCGACCTGCGACTGTGCGGGACAAAGCACGGCAGAATGTGGCGATGCCCAAACAGAAGAGGCAAAATCTTCAGCAGGCACGGAATCTTTCCCTGAACTGACGGCGGATGTGCAGAATGATGCAGAAGAAGAAAATGTCGATATCGGAAAATCCGATGAATCCGACAAAGAATAAAATCCGATGCTCATAAAGACAAGGCGATGCCATGCGGCATCGCCTTGTCTTTTTTAATCGGGAATCGAAAAATCCGTTATCGGATTCACGGCATAATATTCGCTCTTTTCCTTATCGTAGTAAACCTTACTGCGGTATTTTGAAAGGAAATTCGTTATTTCATACATATCTATCCATATCTGATTTGTACCGTCCTTTTGTGAGGCATCAAATATGAGCTGTAAGCCCACATGCAGATGCGGTACATTGATGTTATTCTTGTTTTCCTCGCTGCTGTAGCCTGTCATGCCGAGATAGCCGATGACCTCACCTGCCGTCACGATCTTTCCCTCATACATATCGCAGTACGGATGATTGCGCCGCAGATGAGCGTAATAATAGTAACGCTTACCGTCGAAGCTGCGTATGCCGATGCGCCAACCGCCGTATCTGTTCCAGCCGACGGCCTCCACATATCCCGATTCCATGGCGATGATGGGCGTTCCGATACTGCCGAGCATATCATGCCCGAGATGACGGCGACGATAGCCGAATGAGCGGGAAGCGCCGAAGTCATCGTAATCACTGTAACAGAAGCCATATGCGATCGGAGAGAAGACTTTGAGACCGTATTTTTCCGTATATGTATATCCGCCGTCATTCTTTTCATATAGGGAGTATTCTCCGAGCCAGCCGGACAGAACGGCATCGTATGCCTCATGATAATAGGAATAATATTTCATTTCGTCAAAGCAGGCGGGATCATCCGAAAGAGCGGCGTAGGCAACTTCCATATCCGCCTTTTTATACCGTGAAAAATCGCCGCCGTATTTGGCTCCGAGATATGCGAGCAATTGGGTCATGCCGAAGTCTTTGCCTTCCTCATGGCTTTTTATACCGAGGCACACGGCATCGGCGAGCGCTGCCTCCGTTATGTCGAAATCCACCCATTTGATATAGCTTTTGCCGTCGGAGCCCGTATATATGCTCGCCTTGCCGCCGCGGTATACTGCTCCGCTTACATAGGCGGTGCATATGATGAGCGCACAGAAAAGGCACAGGACCTTCGCGGCGCGATATTTTTTTGATGAGAACAATATTTTTCTCCCCTCGTTTTCCGCTTTATATTATTTATATTTCATGAGGAGAAAAATATTACCCGCAAAGCTCCCTCAAAATCTCAAAAACAGTATGGATTTTTTGCGCGAAATATGTTACAATATAAAAAAAGCGAGAGGAGCGGAGCTTATGGCACTTTTCGGGCGAAAGCCGAAGGAGGGTACGCCTGCCTTCAGACGGGCGATGGCGGAGAAAATAGCGCGCAAACGCATGCGTTATGCCGTGGAGAGGATCGATGATACGGATATCATTATCGGCAGGGAAGGCGGCTTTAATATCAGGAATGGAGTGTTTATCGTTTTTGCCGACAACCGCGTGATATTCCGATGCAATATAGATGAGATGGATGCTTCCGAGCTGCTCAGCCTCGGCGGAGCCATCATAACCGCGCCCGATCTCGAATCAGATGGGAAGCTCCGCACGATACTGGTGCACTATATCATAAATTATTAAAAAAATCACGGCGATGAAATGCTCTCGCCGTGATTTTTTAAATTCGGACAATTCTATAGCCACGCAGTTTTTATATGAATTCAAAAGCTACAGTTCTTTAATATCAAATCCCTTTTTCGAGAAGATATGCGCGAAGCACCGCCGCCTGCGTTTTTGCATCGGGGATCTTGCCTTCCATGATCTCATGCACCAGCTCCTCGAGCGGAATTTCGCAGAGATTCAGAAATTCATCGTCATCGAGCTTGCGCTCTGCATATTTCAAATCCTTGGCAACGTACATATGTATGATCTCGTCGGAATAGGCACACGTGGGTATCAGCTCGCCGAGATAGATGAGCGTACCTGCGGTGATGCCCGTTTCCTCCAGCAGCTCGCGGCGGACAGCCTCCTCGGGAGGCTCGTTCTTGGAATCGAGCTTGCCTGCGGGGATCTCCGTCATTACTCTTGCCACGGGATAGCGGTACTGATATTCTATGATGACCTTTCCGTCATCCGTTATCGGGACGACACATGCGGCGCCGACATGACGGATATATTCGCGCTTGGATTGATCGCCGTTCGGAAGCTCTATATCATCGCTGTAAACATCGAGCAGTCTGCCGCGAAAGACCGAGGTGGAGCTGATCTGTTTTTCCGTAAGCTCCGTATTTTTAAATTCCTTCATTTTTTGTATCTCCTATTTTTCCTTGTAGTAAAGCATGCAGTGGCAGTATCCCTCGAAATTCGGGTCCTCTATCTGCTCGCGGAATTCCTTGCACATGCAGCGGTTTTCTTCCGTATGGGCAAGCTTACAGGGACAGTAGCCGCCTGTGCGTTTCAGCCCGTCACGTATATTTTCCACGATTTCTTTATTTTCATTGAGTCGAACTTTACCCATATCATGCCTCTTATGCTTCCGAGATAAGCTCGGCAATATCTTCCTTTGCGCGGTAGCCGACGGATCTATTGACTATCTCGCCGTCGCGGAAAAAGAGAAGTGTGGGTATGCTCACGATACCGTATTCTGAGGCGAGCTCTCCCTGCTCATCCACATTTACCTTGCCGAATTTTACCTCGGGATATTCTTCTGCCAGTTCATCTATAACGGGAGCGAGCATCTTGCAGGGCATACACCATGAAGCCCAGAAATCGACAATACAAAGTCCCTCGTGTGACAGTATTTCTTTTTCAAAATTACTTTTGGTCAGTTCCATTTGTTTTTATCCTTACTTTTGTAAATGTTGATTTTCTATGTGTATTTTATTTCATCATTAAACCAAGCATGCAGTACATCCTGTCTGCTTATATTCTATCATATCTTCCCCGGTTTTTCAAGGGTTATATGCAGTAAAATTGTGATTGCTTTGTAAAAAATCATCCAGTCTCTTTGCCGCTTCTGTCACATCATCGCGTGAGCCGAATGACGTCAGACGAAAATAACCCTCGCCGAGCGGGCCGAAGCCGACACCGGGCGTGCCGACAATTCCCGCATGCAGGAGTGCCTCGAAAAAGTTCCACGAATCGCCGCAATAAAGCCAGATATACGGTGAATTCCTGCCGCCGGTGAAATACAGACCGTGTGCCTCCAGTACGTCCGCAATTACAGCGGCATTTTTCATATAATAATCTATATTTGCCTGCAGGAGGGGCGTGGCTTCCGCTGAAAGTGCTGCCTCGGCGCCTCTTTGAATAATATAGGAGACCCCGTTGAATTTCATATTCTGCCTGCGGGACCAAAGCGTACCCACGTTCATGCCGCGAGCGGAAAGCTCGTGCGGAATGGCGCACCACGAGCAACGGATGCCCGTCATCCCCGCAAATTTTGAGAAGCTTCCCATCTCGACGCAACAATATTTTGCATCGGGAATCTCAAAAATGCTGTGCGGCAGATCGTCCCTGATATAGCCTTCATAGGCGCAGTCAAAGAGGATGATCGAGCCGCTTTCTTTGGCGAAATCAACCCATTTTCCGAGAGCCTCTCTGCCATATGCGGCACCTGTGGGATTGGCGGGAGAACAGAGGTATATCAGATAGGAGCTACCCGAAATGCCTTTCGGCGGCAGGGGAAGGAAGGCATTTTCGCGCGTTGCGGGAAGGGAGATCAGCTTTTTGCCGCGCAGGAGACAGCTCTCGCCAAAAACAGGATACGAGGGCGAGATCTGCATGGCGGCAAAAAAATCAAAAAGCTCATGAAAAGCGGCAAGATCGCTTTTCGCTCCGTCCGAGATGAAGATTTCCTCCTCCGAGAGGGAAACGCCGAAAAGTCCGTACCGCGCGGCGAGCTTCTCGCGCAAAAAGCCGTATCCGCCGCTTGGCGGATAGCCGTGAAAGCCGCAGGGAGTGCTCATCTCCAATGCCGCCTCTGCCATGGCACGGGATATCGGGTACGGCAGGGGGAGCGTTACATCGCCTATTCCGAGGTTCATGATATCCGAGAGGGGGTTCTCTTTTTTGTACGCTTGGGTTCGCAGCGCGACCTCTGCGAAAATATAGTTCTTATTAAGGCGCCCAAAATTTTCATTTGCCGAAATCAAGTTCATTCCTCCGTATCGCAGTAATATATGCCGTCAAAGACGGTTTTTGCCGTGCCGTAAAGAAGAACTCGGAAATTCTTCTTTACCGTGGCTTCAAATTCTCCTCCGCGCATATGTATTTTTATCGGGGTGTCATACGGCAGCAGGGAATGGAGCACGGCGGCGGCGGCACATGCGCATGCGCCCGTCCCGCATGCGAGTGTTTCTCCGGAGCCGCGTTCCCCTACAAGCATGGATATTTCTCCGTCCGTGATGTGTGCAAATTCGGTATTCACACCTTCGGGAAAGAGCGGGTGCTGTTCGAGCGAAGCGCCTATTTTCGAGAGCTCTGTTTTCTCGGGGTCCTCCGTGAAAAAGACGGCATGCGGATTTCCGAGAGAGACGCATGTAGCGCGGCAGTGCCCTCCCGCCAGTCCTCCGACGGTGATAATGCCTTCGCGGTCGGGTGCGGCAAGCACGGGAATATCCGCAGCGAAAAAAGAAGCACGCCCCATATCGGCAAGCGCCCCCTTGAGCTTGCCCCGCGATACCTTCAGCCACAATCGTCGCATGCCTGCTGCCGTCTCGATCTGCAGGGATGTTTTGCTGATATATTTTTTCTCATAGAGAAATTTGCCGATACAGCGCAGGGCGTTGCCGCACATTTTGCCCTCACTGCCGTCGGAATTGAACATGCGCATGCGGGCATCGCACGCATCGGAAGGAAGTATCAGCACTATCCCGTCGGCACCGATGCCGAAGTGCCGGTCCGACATGCGCACCGAAAGCAGAGAAGGATTTTTTATATTGATTTTGCCATCCATGCAGTTTATGAAGATATAATCGTTTCCCGCGCCGTGCATTTTTGTAAAAGGAATTTCCATTTTTATTTCCTCCGCGTCATTATCTCGCTGTATTATATGGAAAACCCGCGATTTTGTGCGGAAAACGATAAAAAAGAAAAAATCCCGTTTTCACCTCGGTGAGAACGGGATTTTTATAATATACATTTGTATTATTTTGCTTTTGCGGCGCCGATTGCCGTGGCAAACTGTGCCTTTTCGGGAATAATGAAGTTGACACCGAATTTCGGCGAGAGCGATGTAAAAAGCTTCTTTGCCATCGGCATGGCGGCAAGATTACCCGTGAGAACGATATCCTTTGTTTTGACTGAGCGCGCCGCAAAGATGGCGAGCATGCCTGCCGTTTCAAACACCATATTGATGATGGCGAGAGCGATATCGGAGTTTTGTGCCACATCCGAAACCTTGCCGAAGTTTGCCGCCGTCATATCGGGCGGAAGATTGATCATGGATTCCTTCGAGGAAATATCCTTTATGCGCAGGTCTACGTTGTCGAGAGAGCCGCCCGCGGCAAGCTCTGTGATATGCTCGATGGATTCCATGCCGAGCATTATCTTAGAGAGTCCGACGAGCGTTCCTCCGCCGACGCCTGTGCCGCCGAGGTAATCCGTGATATACTCCGAACCGTCATTTTTGGCGTGAACGATAGCAGTGCCCGTCCCCATGCTGACGACGATCGCTTCATCGAGATGCGAGAGGTAAAGTCCGCCGCGTGCCACACATTCAAATTCGCTTGCCTTTTCGCAGGGAAGCGCATAGATCGGATCCTTCAGATGAGAAGAACCGACGCCCGTGAGAATGACTTTTTCTATATCGCCGAGACCGAGCTTGTTTTCGGCGGTGAATTTGCCGAAAGCTCCGTAGAGCGAGGTGATCGGGTCTGTCGCCGTGACGAGCTGCGGCTCTATTATGCTTTCGCCGCGGAAGGCGACTATTTTTGTAGTGCTTCCGCCTACGTCTATACCGACTATGGTTTTCATTGCATCGCTCCTTTGTTTTATTTTTTCAGTGAGAGGTCTATGATCTTCATGACTAGCTCGGAATAGGAGAGTCCTGCTGCCGCCGCTTCCTGGGGAATAAGGCTTGCAGGTGTCATGCCGGGGAGAGTATTTGCCTCGAGGCAAATGAAATCTTTGCTTTTTTCATCGAGTATGAAATCAAATCTGCCGTATACCGAAAGCCCCAGAGCACGGTATGCCGCTTCCGAAAGGGCGGCTATTCGGGCTTCCTGCTCTTTTGTGATATCGGCAGGACATATCTCTTCCGTCATGCCTGCCTGATATTTACCCATGTAATCATAGAAACCTGATCTCGGTTTTATTTCGATAGCCGGAAGAGCTTTTCCGTCCAACACACCGCATGAAAATTCTCTGCCGGAGATGAAATCCTCTATCAGCGTATCGCCTTCGTAGGACGATACTTTACCGAGCGCCGAGATAAGTTCTTCCTTGGTATGTACGATGGAAACGCCGACGCTTGAGCCGAGCGAGCAGGGTTTTACGACGCAGGGAAAAGAAATATCCTCCGTATTCTCCCCACGGTAAATGAAGCCGCGCGGCACGGGGACTCCCGCCGCCGAGAAAAGCGTTTTCGCGATGCTTTTGTTCATGGCGAGATAGCATGCGCCATAGTCGCTGCCCGTGTATTTTATTCCGTTACATTCGAGGATAGCCTGTATTCTGCCGTCCTCACCCATGCCGCCGTGAAGTGCAAGAAAGGTGATATCCGCCGCGGCGCAGAGCGCTGTTATCCCATGGCCGATGAGACGTTCGCCCATACCGCGTTCGGCTCTCAGAGCCGCAAGGTCCGGCTCGGCGCTCGGGATGGTATATGAATAACCGCCTCTTGTACTGAACATGTCCTGTATTTTCGCCGTATCGATATCGCTGTATACATCCGCCAAGGCTACGCTGTGCCCGAGAGAGCAGAGCGTATTGGCTATTTTGCATCCCGATGTTATCGAGACATCGCGTTCATGACTGTAGCCTCCCGCAAGGACTGCTATTTTCATAAATTTTATCTCCTGAAAAAGAATTGACTTTGATAATCCCGGATTTTTTCTGCCTTTATTTTGAAAGAAGCAGCCGTACCGCGGCAAGCTCGGCACAGACGGATATGACCTCTGCCGAGAGTTTCAGCTCATCAACACAGGGGAAGGTCGGCGCTATGCGGAGATTGCTGTCGTCGGGATCTTTGCCGTAAGGGAAGGTGGCACCGACATTCGTCAGCACAACGCCTGCTTCGCGGCAGAGGCGGAAAACCTCCTTTGCCGTGCCGCTCATGACATTAAGAGAGATGAAATATCCGCCGCTCGGCTTTGTCCAGCTTGCGATGCCGGAATCTGCAAGCTCATGCTCGAAAACGGAGAGCACAGCCTCAAATTTCGGGCGCACTATTTCTGCATGGCGTGCCATATGGGAGAAGAGAGCTTCCTTTGTCGGGAGAAAACGCGCGTGACGGAGCTGATTTATCTTATCATAGCTGATGATGCGCACGCCGAGCATTTTGCGGAACCACGCGGTATTTGCCGCGCTCGACATAAAAGCAGAGATGCCGCTGCCCGGTGTTGTTATCTTGGAGGTGGAAGCAAACATATATATCATGTTTTCATTCTTTGTGCCGCGCGTGAGTGCGAGTATATCGGCAAGCTCCGTATATCCTGAGAAATCGTGGACGGCATAGGCATTATCCCAGAAGATGCGGAAATCCTCGGCGGCGGGCGAAAGGGCGGCTATGCGCCGAACGGTAGCCTCGCTGTAAGTATATCCCGTAGGATTTGCAAACTTCGGAACGCACCACATGCCCTTGACAGCGGGATCGCGAAGAAGCTCTTCGACTTTATCCATATCGGGACCTTCCGGTGTTATGCCGACGCTTACCATCTCTATTCCGAGAAGCTCGCACATGGAAAAATGCCTGTCATAACCGGGGACTACGCATATGAATTTGATTTTTCCCTGCGAGGACCATGGGGCGTATCCTTCGCCTACACCGAAAAGCATGGCGCAAGAGAGAACATCATACATGATGTTCAGGCTTGCCGAGCCTGTTACGGTGGTACACTCGCGCGGAGCGCCGCACATGTATTCAAATATGCGTGCCGCCTCGTCGAGTCCCTCAAGCTTTCCGTACTGGCGAGTGTCCGTTCCGTTTTCGGAGAGATAATCACCGTCTTTTCCCGTCACGCATGAGAGCAGCGGAGCAGCCATATCGAGCTGAGCGGCGCAGGGAAGCCCGCGTGCCATATTGAGGTGCAGTCCCATTTTCATGAAGGCTTCATATCTTGCCGCAAGCTCTCTTTCGATTTTGCACAGCTCTTCTTTTGACATTAAATTAAAATTTTTCATTTATCGTTTGCCCCGTCAGATAAAGAATTTGAAAGATCAGAATTCCGCGTTGCCCGTGGTTCTCGGGAACGCCTCTACATCGCGGATGTTGGAAACTCCCGTGATATACATGATAAGGCGCTCAAAGCCGAGACCGAAGCCCGCATGATGCGTGCCTCCGTATTTGCGAAGCTCTGTATACCACCAGTAATCATCGGGATTCAGACCGAAGCGCTCGTATGCCTCGAGAAGCTTATCTATGCGCTCCTCGCGCTGGCTTCCGCCTATAAGCTCGCCTACGCCGGGCACAAGCATATCCATGGCGGCAACAGTCTTGCCGTCGTCATTCTGGCGCATGTAAAATGCCTTTATCTCCTTCGGATAATCCGTAACGAATACCGGCTTTTTGAATATCTGCTCGCAGAGGTATCTTTCATGCTCCGTCTGCATATCGCAACCCCAGAAGGGCTTGTATTCAAATTCCTTTCCGCTCTCCTCGAGAAGCTTTATCGCCTCCGTATATGTCACATGAGCAAAGCTGCTGTTAACTATATTATTCAAACGGTCGAGAAGTGTGTTATCAACGAACTTATTGAAAAATTCGAGGTCTGCCGGACAGTTGTCCATAACGTATTTCACAACGTATCTTGTCATGTTCTCGGCAAGCTCCATATCGTCGCGCAGATCTGAGAAGGCTATCTCCGGCTCTATCATCCAGAATTCAGCGGCATGGCGCTGAGTATTCGAGCGCTCGGCGCGGAAGGTCGGTCCGAAGGTATAGACCTTGGCAAAAGCCTGAGCAAAGCACTCGGCATTCAGCTGACCGGAAACGGTGAGGTTTGCCGCCTTGCCGAAGAAATCCTGAGAGTAATCGACGCTGCCGTCCTCATTCTTCGGGACGTTTGCAAGATCAAAGTTTGTCACGCGGAACATCTCACCCGCACCCTCACAGTCGCTGACGGTGATGAGCGGCGTATTGACATATATGAAGCCCTGTTCAGAAAAGAATTTGTGTATACCCTGAGCGGCGCAGGAGCGAACGCGGAATACCGCATTGAAGGTATTTGCTCTGGGGCGCAGATGTGCTATCGTGCGCAGAAATTCGAGAGAATGGCGCTTTTTCTGAAGAGGAAAGTCCGGTGTGGAGGTGCCCTCGACCTCTATCTCGGCAGCTTTCAGCTCAAAGGGCTGTTTTGCCTCGGGCGTGAGAACGAGCGTGCCGCGTGCAATAAGCGCCGCGCCTACGTTCTGCTTTGCTATATCCTTGTAGTTATCCAGCTTTTCTGCCTCGAAAACTATTTGCAGCGGAGAGAAGAAGCTGCCGTCGCCGAGCTCGATGAATCCGAAAGCATTGCTGGAGCGGATCGTTTTTGCCCAGCCGGCAACGGTTATCTCCTTATCGGCGAAAAGCTCGGGACTTTTATAAATTTCGCTTATTGTTGTTCTTTTCATTTTCCATAGAGTCCTTTCATAAAGATGCAAATCAAGTATAATAATCAATTATATACTAAATCTGTGTAAATTACAAGAGAAAAAACATAATTTACCATGTTATTATGATATTTTCAGCAAAATATTCAAAATATGTGATATTGTTATCAAAAGGCAGTTGACAAATTTTAAAGGAGACGATATAATTTATAATTGGTAATTTATCATTAGATAATAAAAATATATATACCCGAAATCGGAGGTTTTCAAATGGAACAGGCAAAGCTTTCAATGCTGAAAGAAAAGGCTCGCGATATACGTCTCGGCGCGCTCGAGGCGGTCTACAGCGCATCCTCGGGTCATCCGGGCGGTTCGCTCTCCATAGCCGATATTTTGGCATATCTTTATTTTGAAGAGATGAATATCGATCCTGCAAATCCCAAGGACGAAAACAGAGACAGATTCGTGCTCTCGAAAGGTCATACGGCTCCCGCGCTTTATGCAACTCTTGCGCTTCGCGGATATTTCAGCCGCGATCTGCTCAAGACACTTCGCCAGGCGGACAGCTTCCTCCAGGGACATCCCGATATGAAGCATACACCCGGCGTGGATATGACCACGGGATCGCTCGGACTCGGTATTTCCGCGGCATGCGGCATGGCTCTCTCCGCCAAGATCTACGATAAGAGCTATCGCGTATACACGATACTCGGAGACGGCGAGCTGGAAGAGGGACAGGTATGGGAGGCATCTATGTTTGCCGCTCACTATAAGCTCGATAATCTTTGCGCCTTCATTGATTTCAACGGTCTGCAGATAGACGGCAAAGTAACCGATGTTATGAATCCCACTCCCATAGACAAAAAGTTTGAAGCTTTCGGCTGGAATGTTATATCCATCGATGGCAATAATTTCGAGGAGATCGAGTTCGCTGTCAATGCCGCTAAGGCATGCAAGGGCAAGCCTACGGCTGTCGTTTGCCATACGACAAAGGGCAAGGGCGTTTCGTTCATGGAAAATCAGGTAGGCTGGCACGGTGCCGCTCCGAACAAGGAGCAATATGAGCAGGCTGTAGCCGAGCTTATGGCATAAGGAGGAACAGAAAATGGCAGATAAGATTGCAACAAGAGAAGCTTACGGCAACGCGCTTGCCGAATTCGGCGATAAATATGATTTTGTGGTTCTGGACGCGGACCTCGCAGCGGCTACAAAGACAGGCGTTTTCAAAAAGAAATTTCCGAACCGCTTTTTTGACTGCGGTATTGCCGAGGGTAATATGGTGACGGTGGCAGCAGGTATCGCCACGACGGGAAAGACCGTTTTTGCCTCCAGCTTTGCCATGTTTGCGGCAGGAAGAGCTTATGAACAGGTGAGAAATGCCATAGGCTATCCTCATCTCAATGTGAAAATAGGCGCTACTCACGCGGGCATTTCCGTAGGTGAGGACGGCGCTACGCACCAGTGCAATGAAGATATCGCTCTCATGCGCACCATCCCCGGAATGACGGTCATCTGTCCCGCCGACGGAGAGGAAGCGCGTGCGGCTGTAGAAGCGGCTATCAATTATGTCGGACCTGTCTATCTGCGTTTCGGCAGAGCAGCTGTTCCGTATCTCTATGCGGGCAAGGATTATAAGTTTGAGATGGGCAAGGGTATCGTTCTCGCCGAGGGCAAGGATGTTACCATAGTCGCAACCGGTCTTATGGTTCATCTTGCACTTGAAGCCCGCGAACTGCTGAAGGCAGAAGGCATTGATGCCGAGGTCATCAATATTCATACGATAAAGCCTATCGATGATGAGCTTCTCGCGCGTTCCGCCGCAAAGACAGGAGCGGTCGTTACAGCTGAAGAGCATAATATCATAGGCGGTCTCGGCGGCGCTGTATGCGAATCTCTCGCAGGAACATGTCCCGTTCCCGTTCTCCGCGTAGGTGTGGAGGATAAATTCGGCAAGAGCGGCAAGGTTCCCGTTCTTCTCGAGGAATACGGACTTTCCGCGCAGAATATTGCCGCGAAGGCAAAGGCAGCAGTTTCTCTCAAGAAATAATCATTTACGGTAATAAAAATTGCGCTCCCGATGGATATCTTTGCATCGGGAGCGTAAATTTAAGAGCGTGTGGCTATAATTAAAAGGCGAAAGGAGGTGCTTTACGTGAAGATACTCATGGTTGCGATGGGTATGGGGATAGGAGGGGCGGAAACCCATATCATAGAGCTTTGCCGTGCTCTCGATGCGCGCGGAATACAGGTGAGCGTGGCTTCTTCGGGAGGCGCGCTGGTTTCCGAGCTTGAAAAGAGCGGGATACGCCATATTTATGCACCTCTTGATAAAAAAGATCCGCTTTCAATGGCACGCGCTTCCGCTATTCTCTCGGGTGAAATAAAGAGAAATCATTATGACATAGTTCATGCTCATGCGCGCATCCCCGCCTTTATCTGCGGCGGCTTGAGGAGGAAGTTTGATTTTCGCTTTGTCACAAGCGCGCATTACGATTTCCGCGTGAACAGTGCCCTTCGCCGCATGACAGATTGGGGCGAGCATACCTTTGCTGTTTCCGATGATCTGCGCAGATATCTGCTTCGCGAATACGGAATCGGTGGGGACAACGTCACCGTGACGCTAAACGGTATTGATACACAGCGCTTTTCTCCCGCTTTTGCAGAGAAGCTCCGTGCCGATCTCGGCATAGCGGAAGGGGAAAAAATGCTTCTTCACATAAGCCGACTCGAGGATTACAGCTCGGATTTCGCGCAAAAGCTGATGGAGGCTATGCCGAGGATATGCGAAAGCCATGCGGCAAAAGCCGTTATCATAGGCGGTGGAAAAAGGCTTGCGGCGCTTGCGGCAGAGGCAAGAAGCATCAATGCGTCGCTCGGCAGAGAAGAGATACTGCTTCTCGGAGCACTCCCCGATGTGCGCGAATATATCCGTGCATGCGATATTTTCGCTGCTCCTTCCCGTGCCGCACTCGAGGCTATGGCGTGCGCAAAGCCGGTTATCGTCGGAGGCTCTCAGGGATATATCGGAATTTTTGACGAATCCGTATGGGAGAGAGCGGCGGCTACGAATTTTTGCTGCCGTGGCGAGCCACCTGTTCAAAGCGATGTGCTGGCGGAAGATATTTGCCGTCTGATGAATGCAGATGAGGCTTATCTTGCTTCTCTCGGAGAATATAACCGCCGTTTTATCCTCGAAAATTATTCTGTGGAGAAAATGGCAGACGATCATACGGCGGTTTACGAGAGGCTTTCTCCCATAGCAACGCGATGCGATAGGTATGACGCACTGATATGCGGTTACTTCGGCTATGGGAATATGGGAGATGAAGCGGTTCTCGGAGAATTGATACGCGGTCTGCGAAGGAGAATGCCCGATATACGGCTCTGCGTGATGACTGCCGCACCGGGGAAAACCGCACGCAAATTTTCCGTGGATACAGTATACCGTTTTGATATGGCGGGTGTGAGACGAAGAATGAAGAAGAGTACCGTCATGATATTTGGCGGCGGAAATCTGCTTCAGGACAGCACGAGCAATGCCTCACTGCGCTATTATCTGTATATTCTGAACTCCGCTAAAGCATGCGGAATGAAGACAGTTGTATATTCCAACGGCATCGGGCCCGTTCTGGAGGCGGAAAATCTGGAGAAGATAGCCGCAGTGCTGTCATTGGCCGACAGTATTTCCATGCGTGAGAGACGTTCCTTCGAGCTTGCAAAATCGCTCTGCCCGCAGAATGGGAATATTCGCCTGACCTTTGACCCCGTACTCCTGCGGGAGTCTCGCGGAAGGAGCGATATTGCCCTTTCGCTCGGTCTGGAAGCGGGAAAGTATTTTGTCATATCTCCGAGAGAGATAGACAGGTTTTCTATGAAAAAGCTCTCTGCAGCGGTAAACTTTATCGCAAAGAAATACGAACTTCGTCCTGTTCTCATAGCAATGCAGAGAAATGAGGATCTGCCTGTCTGCCGTGCGCTCGCGGGAGATATAGAGAGCAGTCTCGTCGCGGAGGAAAATACGGATCTGCAGGGAGTTCTCGCTCTTCTTTCAGAGGCGGCATTTCTCATATCCTCACGCCTGCATACGCTCATCTGCGCTACCTCCGCCGTATGTCCGATGATGGCATATTCCGAGGACGTGAAGCTTTATTCCTACCTCGAATATTCGGGTATCAAGGATATAGCGGGTGTATGTCCTTCCGCAGATATCAAGAGCACACCGCAGGAGCTCATGGGCATCGCAGATGCCGTGATCTCAAAAAGCGCGGAAATAAAAGAGCATATACGGCAGAGCCTTCCCACATGGAGAGCGCTCGCAGAATATGAATTTTCGGAAATAATCAAACTTATACAGTAGTATAAAAAGACAGCGGCACTGCAAGAGCAGTGCCGTTCAGCTATAGAAAATGTTTGTGGTCGCCACTTTATATTAAAGTAGCAATAATTTAATGTACTTTTCGCTTGTCCGAAAAGTGCGAAAAGGACAAAAAGAGGAAGGCATTCCTCTTTTGAACTCCTTCCGCATACGCGACTGAGTCGCAGGAAGCAGTGCGTGGCAAGTGAGTGCGGGCGGCGGGCAAAGCAAAAAACTCAAGTCTGTCTCTCCCCATGGCTTTATCCATACCACGCGTGCGAACACATCACACGAAGTAGCCGAGCAGATTCGCGTATGCGAAAATCCACGCCCGCATATAAAGGTGTGGCGGGCGTGCATGAAGTCTGTACGCTGACAGAGGAAAAGGCATGAACCCCTGCCGCGCATCGGCATGGCGCAGAGCAAAGACGAGCAGACAACCCGTGCATTTGATCCTGAACTTC
>URUL01000024.1 GCA_900551005.1 uncultured Ruminococcus sp.
TGTCCTTTTCGTACTTTTCGGACAGGCGAAAAGTACATGGTGCTTTTTTGTTACTTTTCGGACAAGCGAAAAGTACCCCCTTACTTATTGTTACTTTCCCTATGGAGTAATAACCAGATACTCTTTTAAAAAAGAAAGGCAGGTCGCCCTGCCTTTTGGATATTTATTCGGTTCATTCGCCCACGATGCGGTCTGCAAACGTGCTCCAGAAATAGTTTCCGACATAGCTTCCCAGCGAAGCACGCGGAACATAGAAGCGCGCACCCGATGGCAACCCTGCCGTGAGAGCATTTCCCATGCCGTTCACCGTTGTGAAATTGGGATCCTCTGCGAGAATATGGATCTTCATAAGCTTCCCTGCACCGACAAAAGCATTGTCGGAGATATACGAAATATTGTCCGTAATATACAGCTCCGTAAGAGAATCACAACCCGCGAAAGCATTGGCGCTGATAACGATACTGCGCTTGCCGTTATATGCCGTCGGAGTTCGCAGAGATGACAGCTTTCTTCCATCTTCACTCACGCCCGTAATATATATCGCACCCGCCTTCTCTTCAAAGACAAAATACCTTTCGTTTTCGTCATATTCCGCAGGTTCACCAGGCTCATCCGGTTTCACCGGCTCCTTCGGCTTTTCTATATCGATCTGTATATCCCCGTCCATGACTTCGGCGAGATCGAGAGCCAGCCTGCGCGTATGGAGAATGACGCCCGTTTCATTCATGTGGAAATTGCTGTCATAAAAATAACCTTCGCGGTAGATATAGCCGTTTGCACTGCCGAGTAACGGCGCATCAAGCTTCTCCGAGAGAAAAGCTTCAAAGGCTTCGACGTCCTCAAGCTCCGTCCCCTCACGGAGCGCGCTCTGATTCATGGGAGCAAAACCGAAATATACCGTCGCTCCGCGCTTTTTTGCGTAGGCAATGTATTCGTTCACATAATCTATGAAATCCTCCGAGACGATATCCGTCGAAAAATCGATGATATGCTCGGGATCATAGCCCAGCGGCATCGTATTGTATTTTCGGTCGGGATAAGCGATGTCCCCGTATTCATTGAAGGAACTTTTGGCATATACACCTACAGGGTCAAGCGGTTCTCCTCTGCTGTAGCGGAATTTCGAGGCGGCAAACTTCCAGTATGTGCCGAACATCGTAGGCAGATCCTCGCGCGAGAGACGCGCAAGCAACCCGAAATGCCCGTCGCATGCCTGCCAGAGCGAATCCGCGCCGAAATAAAGCGAAAGCAGCTGCTTATCCATTTCAGGCGCGAGAACGATGATATCACCCTTGTTGATTGCTTTGCGGGAAATGTCCATCATCGCCTTCGTACCGATGGAAGCATACAAGCCGAAATTCACGACAGGCATGCCGAGCGTATCCTCAAGCAGCTTGCTGTCCAGTCCGAAGGCGGCACTGCTGCCGCTGACGATCACTATTTTCGGCTCTTCTATACTGTCCAGCCGCTCCACCTTGTCATATAGCTCTGCCGTATAAATTTTTGAGAACTGCGGCTCTGTCAAAAAGCCGATGGAGGCGACACATGAGAGAGGAAGCAGAATAAGGAAAAAGATACAGATAAATCTGAGAAATGATTTTTTCATACCGCACACCTCCTCAGAACTGGAAATAAATAAACGTGCTTGCGCCGCCGACCGAGAGAATCAGCGCCCACGCGACGATTACACCCCAGACGGTATACAGGAGCGTTGTCTTTTTTATCGTTCCGCTCTCTGCCTCGAGCGTCTGTACACTCATGAGTCTGTCGAAAAGAATCAGCGCCGCAATGGCGAGCAGCATACAGAGTACACCTGTCGCGGTAAGCTTCATATTCGAGACAGTATCCGCAAAGGAATATGCCGAGGATGAAAAGAGCTTGCGGAAAATCACGCCGACATCCGAAATGCTGTTCGCGCGGAAGAATATCCATGCAAAGCAGACAAGGAAGAATGTGCAGAATCTCTGCATGGCGGCGAATATGCGCGAATCTTTTTTGATGCCCATTTTTTCATAGAGCGCCATACGTCCTTTTTTCGTAGCCGAGCCGAAAATTCGGAAAAATCCGTGCAGTGCACCCCATATGATAAAGGTCCAGTTTGCCCCGTGCCAGAGTCCGCTGACGAGAAAAACAATGAAAAGATTCAGATAGTACCGCATGCGTGAGCATCTGTTTCCGCCGAGCGGAATATAGAGATAATCGCGAAACCAAGTGGAGAGGCTGATATGCCATCTGTCCCAAAATTCCTTTATCGAGCGTGCCGTATACGGTCTGTCGAAATTCTGCATGAGCTTGATTCCCATGATCCTCGCACAGCCGATGGCGATATCCGTATAGCCCGAGAAATCGCAGTAAATCTGAACGGCGAAAAGCAACGTCGCTATGATGATACCGAGTGCCGTGGCATTCTCTATATCGTTGTAGACCGCATTGACATATGTAGCCAAAATGTCAGCTACGGCTATCTTTTTAAAGAAGCCGACTGCCATTTTCTGCATGCCGATAAAGGCATTTTCCGCATCGAGCCGATGAAATTCCTTGAGCTGCGGCATCAGATTTTCGGGACGCTCGATAGGTCCTGCCACGAGTTGGGGGAAAAAGCTGACAAAAAGCGCATACCAGAAGAAATTCCGCTCTGCCTTTATATCACCGCGATAGATATCTATCGCATAGGAAAGCGTCTGGAAGGTATAGAACGATATTCCGACGGGCAGTATCAGATTCAGTGAAAAATCATACGTTTTCCCGCTTACGGCGCCGGCTATGCCCGATACGGTATCTGCCATGAAATTATAATATTTGAAAAAGAAAAGCGTACCGAGGCAGACGAGGAGCGTCAGGGTTATATAGAATTTTTTCAGAGACTTCTTTTCCGTTTTTTCCATCGCCAGCGCGCAAAAATAAGAAACAGCCGTTGTGAAAAGGATCAGCCCGAGCAGCTTGAAATTCCATGCCGCATAGAACCAATAGCTCAGGATGAGCATGGCAGGCATTTTCAGCTTTTTCGGAAGCAAAAAATAGCACAGCAGGAATATCGGGAAAAATATCAGAAATTCAAAGGAATTAAACGTCATGCTTTCCCCTCCAAAGAGTCAGCACAAGGCGCAGAACGAGCGCGAAAAGCGCCAGTATCAACACCTCGGCAAGCGATATTTCAAAATAAAGTCCCAGTATTACGGCAAACGCCGCAAGAGCGGCGTTTGCTATCATGAAAAACTTTCTTCTGAAAATAAACTCGAGTATAAACATAATTACCATCGCCGCAAGAAGTATCATCAAAGCGGGATGAGAAAATATCGCGAGCGTATCGGGAAACATTTTAATGATAGTATCGGGAGACATTTATTTTACCTCTTTTGCAAGCTGAGCCTTGAGATCGCGAACGATGATCTCCGTTCTCATGCGTGCGCCTTCATCCGTCATATGCCAAGGAGAATCCGCAAAATATTTCACCTCGAATACCTGCTCCTTAATATCGGATATCACCGTGCCGTGATAAAAATCGGCTACATTTTTACTGTATCTGAGCAGGTCGGCTTCCTTCTTGCCTGATTCGGTGTAGAGCGTTTTTTCCGACATGGGAGCGAATGAAATATAGATCTTCACGCCGTTTTCTTTCATTTTGTCAAGCTGTGAATTGAGCAGGGCTATGCAGTTGTCATTCGGGAAGGAATTGAGATTGAAATTGCCCGACGGATTCTTTGCCTCACGGTCATTGAAAAGGTCTCCGTTATTGTTTACGGCAGTATTGAACTGGCTGTATTCTCTCCTGCTGCTCGATGCGGCCTTCTCCTTCTGCTGGCTCTCAAATGATGAGAATACGCCTGTATAATTTCTGATATCGACATATCTGAAAATATCATAGTTACATTCAATCGAGCGCCAGAGTCTGTTATTGAGCTTATTATTTCCGAAAAGGTAGCTTCCGTCCTCGGGAGCCCAGAGAAGAATATCGTCCTCATTCATGAATTTCGAGAGATATTCCATCCAGAAAGCGCCGCTGATATTTGCGTTTGTGCCATAGTTGACAACCACATATTCGTCATTGAAAGCCTTTTCCATATCCTCGGCGACAAAGCCAAACTGACCGCTCGAGCCTGCCACATAGACAATCTTCTGTCTTTCCTTTGCCCAGAGCAGATAATCGTATTTCATATTGGACTCGAGATAAGTTACATATATGGGGGAAAGCACCGCGTTTATGCGCAGATTTGCGAGGTTTTTGCAACCCATGATAACGGTATCGGCTACATTGTAGCTCGATCCGCCCTTGAAAGTAACTATATTATCCGTTATCACGAGAGTAGACATGGCGGAATCGGCAAAAGCCTCTTCATACAGCTCGCGGATACTCGACGGCAGGACGATCGTTTCCGCTTTTGTGCCCGCAAGAGCGTGCTTTCCTATGGACGTGACGGTACATCCTTCTATCTTTGCGGGAATCGCAAGAGTGCCTTCTTCGCTTCCCGTATACCCTGTTATCTTTACTGCATTTCCCGATTTTTCGTACTCAAAATCGGAGGCAGATGCTTCCTTTGCCCAGATGCAGTAGAGGTCGATCCTCGCTCTGTCGCCGACATAGGGTCTGGAACCGAGACTGATGCCTTCTCCCGTGCCGTCAGCCTTGGTATTATATTCCACGAGGACGTATCCGTCACGCTTGAAATATCCGCGCTCGGGAAGTGAATTCGGATTTTTATAATACGTCACGTCGGCATCGTATTCCACAGCTTCCTTGCCGCTGACGTGCGAGCCGCCGTTCACATGGTAAACATACGTCATCGAGCAGTTGACATAGAGCGTACATTCATCGTCCACGTCAAAGGTATATTCCGTATTTACCGAATCCGCTTTTGCCCCGTTGGCGATACCGTTGCCAAGAGAAAAGCCCTTGAAAATATAGCCGTCCTTCATCTTTACACGAACCGTCGCCCGGTAGGAATCGCCCAGGCCCGCTTTCGTTTCCACCGTCAGATCGCAGTATGCGGGATTATATTTTACGGTCAGATATTCTCCGAATTTTTCCGAGAGAAGCTTGTTATACACCGCAGAAGGCACGGGAGGAACTACCGTGCCGCCGCTTGTCGTTGTCGTTGCGGCGGTCGTTTCGCTCGTATCAGACGTGCTGCTTGTATCGGTCGTGCCGACAGTCGCTTCGCTTGCGGTTGTTTGTGTATCGGAAGAGGATGCTGTTGTCTCCTCCGGGGTATTTGCGCATGCGGCAATTCCGACGCACATTGTAAGCGCCAGTATAAAGGCAAGTATTCGTATGATCTTTTGCATATTTTCCTCCGGAATATGTCTGAACTGTCAGACTTTTTTGATATTTTTTGATATTTTTATATAATTTTAACATTATTATTTCTTTATGTCAATATTACTATTTACAGATTTTTATAGCATAGATTTGTTTAATATAACTATCCTCTCTTTTTCGGCAATTTGTGTTGACTTGAGGAAAAAGCTGTGGTATTATATAATATATATACTTTTATGGATTAAGAGGTGTAGAAAAATGAAGGTAGTTCTTTTGGCCGATGTAAAGGGACAGGGCAAAAAAGGCGATATAATAAAAGTATCGGACGGATATGCGAAAAATTTTCTTTTTCCGAAGAAGCTTGCGGCAGAAGCCGATGCAAAGCTGATGGGCGAAATTAAGAGCAAGGAAGAAGCAAGACTTCATAAAATAGAGCTGGAGAAGGATGCCGCACGTGCTACCGCCGCAAAGCTCGAGGGCATAATGGTAAAGATAACCGCACAGGCAGGCGCCGACGGCAAAACCTATGGCTCGGTAACATCAAAAGAAATCGCCGAGAAGCTACTCGAGCAGGCAGGCATTGAGGTAGACAAGAGAAAGATTGAGATTCCCGAGCCGATCAAGGCCTTCGGCACGTACAGCCTCGAGGTCAAGCTCTACGGCGATATCACGGGCAAGATAAACGTTGTCGTGACGGAGAAATAAACCGCGATAGCAAAAATTTCACTTAAAAAGGATTGAGGTTATGGCAGAAGCAGGCAGAACGGTTCCATTCGCACTGGAGGCGGAGCAATCCGTACTCGGAGCTATACTCATAGACCCCGAAAAGTTCAATGATATAGGCTCCATCATGACAGGCGATGATTTCTATATCGGTGAGCACCGCGAAATTTTCGCAGCTATGCAGGAGCTTTTCGTTAAGAACAGGGATATAAACCTTATCACCCTCATAGATATGCTGGTCTCCCGTGGTGTCTATACCGAGGACGAGATCAAGCGCTATCTCCGCGTAATAGCGGAGGTCGTTCCTACCGCCTCAAATATAAAGGACTATGCGCAGATAGTCAAGGACAAGAGTATCCTTCGCAAGCTGATAACAGCTTCCGAGGCGATAACGGAAAATGCCTATGCCGCCCACGGCGAGGTGCGCTATATTCTCGATGATGCCGAGCAAAAGATCTTTGATGTGGCACAGGGAAACGAAACACAGAATTTCGTCCATATACGCGATGCACTCGGCATGACTTATGACAGGCTTGAGGCAATCAGAACGGATCCTGCCGCCGTCTCGGGAATACCGACGGGCTTTTCCTCCGTAGACAATGTAATAGTCGGCATGGGAAAGGGAGATCTGATACTCATAGGCGCGCGTCCCGGTATGGGTAAAACGACCTTTGCCATAAATATAGCGACAAATGTAGCCATACAGCAGAAGAAAACGGTATGCGTTTTCAGCCTTGAGATGTCGGCGGAGCAGCTCGCCTCCCGTATGCTTTCGAGCGAAGCGGGCGTTGACAGCTACGCTCTGCGCTCGGGAAAAATATCCGAGCAGGACTGGCAGAAAATCGCATATGCCACCTCCAAGCTCTATGAATGTGACATACTGATAGATCCTTCCAGCTCGATAACCGTAACCGGAATGAAGGCAAAGCTCCGCAGAGTCAAAAATCTCGGGCTCGTGGTGGTGGACTATCTCCAGCTCATGCAGAGTGACAGGAGAAGCGACAGCCGTGTTCTCGAGGTCGGCGACATTTCAAGAGGGCTCAAGCTCCTTGCCAAAGATCTCGGCGTTCCCTGTATTTGCTGTGCTCAACTCTCCCGCGGACCGGAAAGCAGAACCGACAAGCGTCCCATGCTTTCCGACCTGCGTGACTCGGGGGCGATAGAGCAGGATGCGGATGTGGTAATGTTCCTCTACAGAAACGAATATTATGCAAATGCGCCCGAGGGCAAGGATGCCGTCGGCGGAATCGACTCTGCGGGAACATCGCAGGCGGAGTGCCTCGTGGCAAAGAACCGTCACGGCTCCACCGCGAATGTAAAGCTCGGCTTCGACGGCAGATACTCGAGATTCACTTCGATTGAAAACAGAGAGGAGCCGTAAGCCATGAGTCTCCTCCCGAAAAAAGGGCGGGAAATGCTTCGTCGCCTCGGCATAGTCGAGACAGAAGGCAGAGCTGACGGAAATTCTGCCAAGATCATCGTCGGCTTTTCCGGCGGTGCAGATTCCGCGGCGTTGCTTCATTTTCTCGCTGTCGGCATAGGTCTGCGCGAAAAGATAACGGCGCTTCATGTAAATCACATGCTTCGAGGCGAGGATGCGGAAAGCGATGAGCGCTTCTGCCGCGAATTCTGCGCGAAATACGGCATTGCCTTCGAATCCGTGCATATAGATATAGCGACGATCTCCGGCGGCACCGCCATCGAAGAAACGGCGCGCAGCGAACGTTACAAGGCTCTCTGCGAATGTGCCGCACGCAACAAAGCGAGATATATTGCTCTTGCTCATACTGAGACGGACAATGCCGAAACGCTGATATTCAACATCGTCCGCGGAAGCGGACTGAAGGGTGCCTGCGGCATTCCCGCATCACGTCCCTGCGGAGATTTTACGGTGATCCGACCGCTTCTCCTCTGCACGAGAGCTGAGACGGAGGCATACTGTGCCGAAAACGGCATCGCCTATGTGACAGATCAAACAAATTTCGACACTCATTACACAAGAAACTTCATACGACACGATATATTGCCGCTTCTCTGCCGCATAAATCCCGCCGCAGAGGATTCCCTTGGAAATTTCTGCGCTCTGCTCTCGCAGGACAGCGATTTCATAGAAGGCGAAGCGGATAAATTTTTCGGGGCTCTGAAAGACAAGACACATATATCGCGCAAATCCGTAATATCGCTTCACGATTCGGTTCGCACGCGAGTCATTGCCCGGATGTATAAAGCGGCGGGCGGTGCAGATATGGATTCTCTGCACATCCGTGCCGTTTGCGATATGATATGCAGAAGCGGCGGCACAGGCACAAAGACAGAACTTCCCGCGGGCATTTTTGCCGTGGTAACAGGCGATGAGATCGCCTTTATGAAAAAGTCCGACTATGAGAAGACCGTGCAGCCCGACATTGCGGAAGCGGAGCTCATCTTAGGTGAAAACCGCATCGGCGATTCGCTTATTTATATTTCCGATAAACCGGATCACGCAGCGGAAAGGAAGTATTGCCGCGAATATGCCATCCATTTCATGAAGGCATTTTGCCTTTGCGCAAGCGAAAAGCTGACGGCAAGGGCGGCATTATCCTCAGACAGCTATCGCGCGGGAAATATAACGAGAAAAATAAAAAAGCTGCGCACGGAGCTATCGCTGGCAGAGAGAAAAAAGCGGCCTGTGATATGTGCCTCGGGCGAGATAATATGGTATCCGGGCTTCGATATGTGCGACAGAATGAAAGGCGAAGCACCTTCGGTTTATATATACTATTTTGAAAAATGAAAACAATTTTTGGGGGAGAAAAAATGTCAGCAAAATACAATATGATGGATGATATCAGCGCCGTTCTCGCTGATGAAAATAAAATAAACGAGACTGTGGCAAGACTTGGTGCAAAAATTTCCGAGGATTATGAAGGCAAACGCCTGCTGATAATAGGGACGCTCAAGGGAGCGCTTCCCTTTATGGGTGCGCTTCTCGGCAAGGTCACGATACCATGTGAGATAGATTTCATGAAAGTATCCTCCTACGGCAGCGGAACAAAAACAAGCGGTCAGATAAAGGTGCTTCTCGACCTCATCAGAAGCGACCTGAATCAGTGTGATGTTCTCATAGTCGAGGACATTATAGACAGCGGCAGAACGCTCGCCAATCTCACGGGATATATGCAGGAGCGCGGCGCAAAATCCGTTCGCACGTGCACTCTGCTCGACAAGCCCTCCCGCAGAGAAGTGGACTTCAAAGCAGACTACGTCGGCATGGTCATCCCCGATGAATTTGTGGTAGGCTTCGGTCTCGATTACAATGAAAAGTACAGAAATCTTCCCGTCATCGGCATACTGAAAAAAGAAATATACTCCGTTTAATCAAAACAAATGACGAAAAAATCCGCCGGTTTTCCAAACGGCGGAATTTTCTGTCTTAGTTTTCCGAAAATAAAATTACAGAGGTGAACTTCATCATGATAAAACTGCTCTCGCGGTTCTTCATCAAAAATCGCAATGACACGAATGACCCGCGCGTACGCTCGGCATACGGCATGCTCTGCGGCATAGTCGGCATATTTTTCAATATCCTGCTTTTTGCCGGTAAACTGATCGCAGGTATCATCTCAGGCGCTATTTCCGTCACGGCGGACGCTTTCAATAACTTGAGCGATGCCGGCTCTTCGCTGATAACACTGATCGGATTCCGTCTTGCAGGACAAAAGCCCGATAATACTCACCCTTTCGGTCACGGCAGGATAGAATATATCTCCGGGCTTCTCGTTTCCATAGCCGTGACGCTGATGGGCTTTGAGCTTGCCATTTCCTCTATTGAGCGCATTATCACTCCCAAAGAAACGGAATACAGCCTCCTTACTGTCATCATTCTTGCTGTTTCGGTCGCCGTGAAGCTGTATATGGCGGCATACAACCGTGCCATAGGCAAAAAAATAAATTCCGATGCAGTAAAGGTCGCCTCGGTAGACAGCCTTTGCGACAGCTTCTCCACGCTTGCCGTGCTGATCTGCACGCTCATCTCTCATTTCACTTCACTGGAAGTAGATGCCTACTGCGGTCTGGCACTCTCCGCGATCATCCTCATTGCCGGCATACGCTCCGCGATAGAGACGCTGCAGCCCCTCCTCGGGCAGGCACCGGATAAGGAGTTTACGGATAAAATAATCCGCATAGCGAAAAGCTCACCCACCGTCCTTGGTATTCATGACCTGATCGTTCATGACTACGGTCCCGGCAGACGCATGATCTCTCTGCATGCAGAGGTAAGCGACCATGCCGATCTTATAGAAGCGCATGATGCCATAGACAATCTCGAAAAAGAGCTTGCGCACGAGCTCGGCTGTGATGCCGTCATTCATATGGATCCGATCGCCGTAGACGATGAAGAGACAAAGACGGCAAAAACCGAAGCACAGAAGCGCGTTCGCGAGATAGATGAGCGCATCACCATCCATGATTTCCGCATGGTAAAGGGACCGACGCACACGAATATCATTTTTGACGCTGCCGTACCCTTCGATATAAAAGAGTCGGACGACGAAATAAAAGAGATGATACGCAAAGGTATTCTCGAGGACACGGGAAAAATAGCCGTCGTGACCGTAGACAGGATCCATACATAAAGCACTTATCCACTCGTTTTGCATCCTGTTCGCCCGCCTAACGCGCCGCCTTTGCTCTGTGCTATGCCGATATGTTCTCAGCTCCTCGGCTATATCGGCGCACATACTTCATACACGCCCGCCGCTTTTTTATATGGGCGTGGAACCAACGCATATGCAAATCTGCTCGATTCTTTCGTGTAATGTGTTCGCGCGCGTGGTATAGACAAAGCCATGGAGAGAGCACAAAGTAATGATTTCCGCACATACAAAATCCTCCGTATGATTGTACTCATACGGAGGATTTTTGCCATTCAAAAATATTGCGACAGACTGCGCCGTTTATTTGAAGAGATCACTTGAGCATTTCGGTCACGTATGCTTCGATATCGTCAAGATTTTCTGCGGCTTTTGTTCCGGGATAAGCGTCTCTTTCAAAAACGAGCCCATTGTCGGTAGCCAAAAATGCCCAGCGCATGCCGTCTGCAAGACCGCAGGAGGCGATATCGCGCAACATCAGCGTGGCACCGTTTATCTCCATGTAGGATCCCTCATCATATACCCAAGGCATAAAGATGCCTTCCATACCGTCTTCAAGATGTGTTATCACATCGGTATCTTCTATCCACATTTCTCCGATACCGAGTGCACACGGAATCAGCATTTTGATTTTTTCGCCTGCCGTGATATCGCCCTGATATACCTTTTCTATCTGAACTGTCGCGATACAACGCACCTCTTTGACGCCGTTGAAATCGATCGTGATATTGGAAAGTCCGCTCACCCTGCCGCGAAAAACGTACATTTTTTCTCTTGAAAACATTTCTTCTTCGCTCAGAGAGAGCAATTCGCTTTTTGACGAAACGACGTTTTCACTTTCCCATCCGTATGTTACTTTTGCCGTTGTTTTCTTTGAGAGAACGATCTCTCCCTGCTGCGGATCTCCATGACCGCCGCCGAAATATGGGATCATGATGACGGCACTGATGACGATGCAGAGGCAGGCGACCATAGCACCCCATTTCAGCCAAACGCCTTTCTTTTTTCTCGGCTTTGCTTCTGCCGCTTCAACATATGCGGGATCTATAAGCTCCATCTTCTCCAAAAGTTCTTTTCCTCTCATATCGTATAACTCTCCTTTTTAAGATACTCCCGAAGCCGCGCGCGGCAACGGCAGAGTGTGGTTTTCACCTTGCTCTCGGACAGGGCAAAATGTAAAGAGATATCCGCTATGGAATCCAGATACCAATATCGGCGGATAAAAATATTCCTTTTCTCTTCATCCAGCTCGCCGAGAAATCCGTTGATCGCCTTACTCAGCGTCATATTATCGATGCGGCACTCGATATCGTCGGGAGAAGGAATACATTCCTCCATTTCCGCATCAAGCTCGCATATACAGGCGTTTCTCTTGAGTCTGCGACGGTCGCGGCAGCAATTTAAGGATATGTGACGGGTAATGCGCGCAAGAAAAGCATACAGATAGCTTCTCGGCTCATGCGGCGGAATGGAATTCCACGCCTCCATATAGGTGTCGTTTTCACATTCTTCGGCGCTCTGGCGATCTCGGACGATCCCATATGACAGCGCGCGCAGGCGAGCACCGAACTTCTCGGCAGTCTGCCCGATCGCCGTTTCATCACGCCGTAAATACATTTCCACGATTGTATTATCATCCATGGCTTTTATCTCCTTTCTGTCCGTATGGAAAGGCCTTCACCCCTATCAGCACCGTTTTAGGCGGGAAGGTTACACTTTGTTTGAAAAAATATCAAAATTTTTGCTTTCGGGTATGAAAAAGGGGGCATCCGTCTTGTACGAGAATACCCGCTCGCTTTGCTCTTTCAAATTATTTTTGTATTCCTCTGCCGCGTGTGTTCTACTCGCCCTCAAGCTCAAAGACCGAATAATCCCGCTCGAAAAGGGCATCCGTGATATCGCGGGAGAGGCGCTCTTTGGGAATCTTCTCAAGCATTTTTCCTATGATGAATTTTCTGCTCTTGCCGACGTAACGAGGAAAACCGTTTTTCGCCATAATTGCATGCATTTCCGTTTTCCAGAGAAAAGCCGCCTTGTTTTGCAGCTTCATCTTCGGATTTTGCGACGCCTCGCGCACCTCGTAGATGCGCGGCTCCACCTCCGTCTCATCGACGGCGAGGATTCCCCAATACGGCGGAATATGCTCTGCCACGCCGTTTTTGTGCGTTCTCCCGACCACGGCATAGTTGAGGTCGCAGTATTTATCTTAGTTACTCACCTGAGCGGAAAGTCGCGCATAGCTGTCGAAATCGCTTTTTATCTCCATGCCCAAAATACTTCCGTCTATGACGGCTATGATATCCGCGCGCGATGATTTTATGTTTTTTTCTTCAAAAATACGGATTTTCCCATACTTTTCATCGAGATAATCAAAAAGCAGTTCTCTTATCTGCGGATCATGCAGCATGCCTCTCTCCCCTCTCTCGCATCGGCATCAGAGCGGTTTTCCCCGCACCGCGAGCTTTTTTTAAAGTAGAAAGGGCTGTATGGAAACAGCCCTTTTCGTATCATTGTCAGTTTGCTTCGTATGCGCCTATCTCTATTCCTGCGAGGACCTTGTCGGAATCTTCAAAGAGCTTGTCTATCGCGGGCTTGCGCATGATCATGCCTCTCTCTCCCGTCACCGTCTCACGGGAAATCTCACGAATACCGTTTTCCGTCGAAACTTCATATTTAATGGAGGTGATCGTAGGAACAACATACATTTCCGTCTGGCTGACGACCTTCTGTACCTTGCCGGAGGCATCGGTATACGTCTCATATACGTAGTAGAAATTATACGTTGAAACAGTCTGCGTATATTCCGCAGTCACATGATAGCTTGCCGCAACGTATCTGTTTATCACAACATTCATATCGCTGTCATAAGACAGGTTTACAGGCTTGAGCTCGCCGTCGTTGCTGTCAACCTTTTTCTGGAAGAAGCGCTTTGCCTCCTCATCATAATACAGCGTGCCGTATTCGATGGTATCTCCGCCCGATTTCGGCGTTGCCTTGGCATTCTCGCATATGAGATAGCCTCCGCGATACCGCGCATACATCATGCTTCCGCTATCGTCGCGCAGTTTATTGCCCTCCGCATCATAGAGAGCGAAGCTCTTCGCGAGGTCCTTCGGAGTCGAGGAGATCGTCACGCTGAGCCCCGGTTCTTCCGATACATCGCGTCCCTCGGCGTCCTTGGTGAGGTCAAAGTTTCGCGTGATGAGGACGAGATAGAGATTGCGGAAGTTTTCAAATTCGCCCGTATACGTTCCGCCGCCGTAGGAATCGGGCACATATTCTACATTGAATTCGCGCGGGATCCCGTTTTTGCCGAGTATCGGCGCGCCGTCTTCGCCTGCCTCGAGCGCTTTAACATTGAACGTCTTTTCGGTACCGCTGAAAGCATAGCGTACGCCGCTTCCCGCCGTATGGTCCACCAGCTCAAAATAATCGCATGTGCCGATGTAATTGTAATACATTCTGTCGCTTGTAAAGGCGGCGATGCTCCAGTCCACAAAACCAAGAGTGGAAGCGGCGACCTTGGCGATCACATCGAAATCGGGAGAATAGACATAATAATACTTCTCTCCGTCCTCGCTGTCCGTAAAGCTCTCGCTGAGATAAAGAAGGTTTTCCACCTCCTTGGCCTTTCCCGTCTCACTGTCGGGAACGGCGCAGCAATAATAAAATATGACGTAGTTTTTATCCTCGCCCTCGACGATACGGTCCATATCTATATCCAGTCCGTACTTCTCGTAAACCTCGGGCTTTACGATATCTTCTCCGTATTCCATGATCTCGGAAGCCTGAATATAGAGGATATTATTGAGTACGGATGCGCCGAAGAGATCGTCATTGAGATAATATGCTGCAGGATATACCAGTTCATAGGAGCTTGTGGCGTTATCTGCCGCTTCCGTATCCTTCGATCTCAGCTCGATGAGAAGCTTGCGCTCGTCTGCCACGTTGCGGAAAATATAAAAATCATTGACCGATGTGACATTTGTCCCGAGATAATTGCTTATGGTACTGCTTACAAGCACCGTCGATTTGCTTTTGAATACAGCGACAGAGGAACTCAGTGCATAAACAATATTCTCTCTGCCCTCAACCATGCCGTAATACGCATTACCGGAGGGAATGACATCTCCCACGATCACCTTATATGAGGTACCGTCGTTCCTGTTCACCCTGAACCAGCTGTATTCCTTTGCGCTCTCAGTGAGACCATACTGCACAAGATCGTCGGGTGTTGCGTTTTCGTTGACGCGCTGCATATCATTGATCTTAGTGGCGGAAACACGTCCCGCGCTTACGACGGCAGACGCCAAAGCGTTTGCATCGAGGAGTATATGGTCGTTTCCGCGAAAGTAGAAGGTAATGCCGCCGGAATCCGTCGCCGTGGATTCGAGAGCATAGTCGCCGTATTTATTATGAACCTCTATATTCTTTATATCGGTTCTTTCCGTATACGGAACGATGAGTATCGACTTGTCCCTATATTCTTCTCCCTCAAAGAGTAGGGGGGGCTCGTCGTCTTGCTTAAGGGAGGGATAGATCGCGGCGAAATACACGCCTGTACCTATGGCAGCCACAAGAACGAATATGATGATCAGTCTGAGCTGCTTTTGCAGCGTTGTCTTTTCACCGCGTGAAAAGAGTTCTTTGATATTTGCGAAGAATTTTTTCATGAATGGCGTCTCCTTATCCATACCGTAACACCCACTGCGGCTACGGCAAGATGAAGCACTGCTACGAAGATGATCGTCCATGTATTAGCCTGAGCCGTGGTAGAGCTGAGCGAATTGCTGTCAAACGATTTATACTGAATATCTCCGAAGGTCGCCTTTGATGTCCACATAAGCTCGAGCACGCTGTACATGATGCTCTCGTTTGCACTGCTGCCGTATGAAAGGAAATCGGTAGAGCCGAGTACCAGCACATAAGAAATGTTTCCGTCGTCATTGAGATCCCAGTCTGCCAAGCCGATAGCGGCAAGAACGGCATTGCCCGTGCTCTGCTTATCATCGGAGAGGCGTGTCACCGCGGTGGAATAAGAGAGCAGAAGCGGGAAAACGCCCTGACTTCCGAGACCGCCGACGAGAGACAGCCCACTCGAATCGACCGTCATTGCGCGGGGTGAATGGAATACCACGTGTGCTGTGGAATTGGAGCCTACGGCACGCTCCACGATCTGCTTCGGTACATTTTCCGTCGTCTGTGAGCTATCCGCCATGACGGAAACGCCACCCGACGCCGATGCGGAATGTGTCGGATCGGAAACAGAGCCGCTCATCATGATGCCCCATTCGGAGAGCAGTCCGTTGAGCACGGGGAGCTGCGTCGTGGCGGCACCTTCGGTAACGATGAGGTGACCGAAGTTCTTCTTTAAAAATTTGTCTATTTTCTGCTTCTCGTTTACGAGGCTCATATCCTCTGCCGTCGGAGAAAGCAGATCGAATACAGGAGCATTGATCAGAATGATATCATTGTTTCTGTTTTCATTTTCCTCTACGGGGAAATTCTCCAGCGCAAGATTTATTTCACGAACTTCATAGCCTGCCGTGGTAAAGAGCTCTTCCCATTCGGAAGCCTGCTCGAGCGAAGGCTCGCCATGACCCTGAAGATAATAGACAACCGGCTTCTCGGATTTATTGAGTATCTGCGAAACAGCGGAAAGGATTCTCGCCTCCGCATCATAGCCGATGACATTCTTCTCTGAATTCTTCTTGAAGAATGCGCCGAGCTGATACTTCTTCGTGGGCGCGGTGAGTATCGGATTTCCGTCCTTGTCCGCCAGCTCGAAAACGACGTCGTTTGTATAAACAGTATCGTATTCCGTGAGCTGATATCTGGATATCTCTTCCTTCTCGCGGACGGAGTTTATGCCCTTTACATGGATTTTGTCACAGTAAGCCTCTACCTGCTTTAAGGTCTTGTAAACATAGCCTGCCTCGGTCGATGACGCGGCAAATCTGTCCTCCTCGCTCATGAGCACGATGTTTACGGATGTATTTTCGTCGGTATCGGCAACGAGCGAGTCAAGCACGCTCTTGAATTCATCGGAGATGGAATAGATGCCCGCTGAGGTAAGGTCAGTATACCAGTTGAACTTAGAGGAGAGCGCCGTAAAGATGACGTTTATCACGACGACGATGGCGATGAATGCTGCCGTGAAAGCGACAGCCGTGCCGCCGTATTTCAGATTCTTGTTTTTCATATCTGCATTTTCCTTTCTTTCTCGCTTTGCAGGCATCAAGCCCAACGGCGCTTTTCAAATACTCTTACCGCAAGGAAGAGGAATACGCCGGTAAACGAGATATAGTAAAGCAGTGCCGCATAGTTAAAGACGCCCGCCGAAAAATCCGAATATCTCGAAGCAAATGAAATTCCGGAAAGGATCTTGCGGATAAATTCGGAATTGATATAGGTATTGAGCTGGTCTATGAACTGGAGGAAGATGATCGAAGCGATCGTTCCGAGCGCCGCGATAAACTGATTTTCGGTTGTCGCCGAAATGAAAACGCCTATCGCTATAAACGCACTGCCCATGAGCAGCATGGCGAAAACGCTTCCCGCATATGCCGCGAGATTCGGCGTGCCGTATGCGGCGAGAGGAATATAATAAAGCACGGAGGCGAAAACAAAGGTTCCTCCGAAAAGGATGAATGCCGCGAGATACTTGGCAAAAACGATGCCGAAAAGCGTGACAGGTGCCGTCAGGATAAGCTGATCCGTTTTCATCTTGCGCTCTTCGCTTATCAGCTTCATTGTGAGCAGCGGAATGATAAGAATAAAGAGAAGGAGCATAGTTGAAAAATACGCTGTAAGACTCGCGCTCTCTCCGAGCTGAACCGTATAGTTTGTGAAGAAGAAGCCGCCCACGGCGAGAAGAAGCGCGACAAATATATAGCCTACGGGCGATGTGAAATACGAATGTAATTCTCTTTTTAAAATAGCCGTCATTTTGATTTTCCTCCTTATCTGCGTGCCTCGGCAGACTTGTCCTCATCCACGACCGTGATGAAGAGGTCTTCTATGGTTGCGCCGAGCTGTTCCATGGAAAGTATCGGCCATGAGTTCTGCGCCAATGCATAGAATACGGGGCGGCGGATGTCCACCTTTTCTTCGCCCTCCACGACATATGAATTGGTGCCGTCGTCATACGTCGCCGCCATCTTGTCATAGCGAACGCCGTTTATCCTCTTAAGCGTCGAAAGCACGGAGCCGGAGGGTCCATCCACACGGACCGATATTTTGCGGCTCTTTATGACATTCTCTATATTTTCCGTCTTTTCGTCGGCAACTATCTTGCCTTCATAGATAATGATGCTACGGTCGCATATGGTCTTTACCTCGGAGAGTATATGCGTGCTGAGAATGACCGTATGCTTTTTCCCGAGGCTGGAAATGAGAATGCGTATATCGATGATCTGCTTGGGATCGAGCCCGTTTGTCGGCTCGTCGAAAATGACGACCTCGGGATTTCCGACGATAGCTCCCGCGATACCGACTCTCTGCTTGTAGCCCTTCGAGAGGTTCTTGATCATACGGTTCTTGACATCAGCTATCTTGACGACCTCGCATATCTCATCGAGATGCTCTTTCTTATTGAGCGTGCATTTTTTCAGGTCATAGATAAAGCCGAGATACTCATACGGAGTCATTTCCATATAGAGCGGCGGCTGCTCGGGCAGAAAACCGATCTTTTTCTTTACCTCCATCGGATGCTCGAGTATATCCATGCCGTCTATCATGGCTTTGCCCGATGTTGATGAAAGATAGCCGGTGAGTATATTCATCGTGGTTGTTTTTCCCGCGCCGTTCGGACCGAGAAAACCGACTATCTCGCCCGGATGAACCTCAAAGCTGATATCGTTTACGGCATATCTGTCGCCGTATTTTTTTACGAGATGCTCAATTTTTATCATATTTCCTCCGCATTTGGTTTAATTCCGCTTTAATTTATTATTCTATTATGTTTATGCCGTTCGGCACATCGGTGATGGAGACTTTCGCATAGCTTCCGCCGTATTCTCCGTCTGCCGTAAAGGGGACTTCTTCATCGAAAACGATGTCAGCCTTCTCGGCTTTCAGCCGCACGACCATCGGCGATTCCGCCATCGTCAAAAGCCCTGTCACGGCGCTTTGCAGCTCTGCGGCAGTTTTAGGATATCTGACGAGTGTGACATCCAGCATTCCGTCACGAAGACGATCCATTTCATTATCACCGAAAAATCTTATGCCGCCAACCGTCTTGGAATTTGAAAACATTCCGTATATAAATTCGCCCGATATCTCGGTATCGGCTGTTTTTATCGTCATTTTGTAAGGCTTCAGCTCAGCGAGGCTCTTTGCCGCCTCGGCAACATACGCCATCCTTCCGAAAGATGCCTTCTTGGACTGAGCCGTCTGATAAGATACCGCCGTAAACGCACCGAAAGCCGCAACATAAGAGAAATATTTGTCGCCTATCTTGCCGACATCGTATTTATGTGCCTCGCCCTGCGCTATCTTATCTATCGCCATCTTGATATTTTTCGGGATTCCGTGACTGCTTGCGAAATCGTTTACCGTGCCTGTCGGTATATAACCGAGATCTGCCCCGCTACCCGTTATCAGAAGCCCATTGAGAGCTTCATTGAGCGTTCCGTCGCCTCCGCAGCAGACCACGGCATCGTAGCCGCCGACATATTCGCACACCGCACGTATAATATCTCCGGTACATTTCGAGAAATAGACAGTTATCAACGGATATTTCGCAGAGAGTATATTTATTATATCATATACCCAGCGGCGAGCCGCACCGTCGCCCGAATTGGGATTTATTATCAGGAGCAGTTTCTTTTCGGACATAGGTCTTAAGCCTCCTCGATATTCCGCAAAAGGAAAAATACACCCATTTTCAATATATTTTATATTATACAGTAAAAGCAACAAAAAATCAAGTGCAAAAGTCCGATATTTCGGTGAAATACGAACGAATATGTAAATAAATTAATAATAATATTGCAATATTTTTTCACTCGTGTTATACTGTCTTTCAGTCTGCCGCAAAAAATATCGCAGAACACAAAGCATCACAAGCAAACGGAGAAAAACATCATGGCTGAACATACAAAGAATAAATCACAGAGCTTCCGCTTGCCGAAGGGCTTCTACAAAACAGCCTTTTCGCTTGCCATACCGATAGCTCTTCAGAATCTGCTCACCTCGAGCGGTGCTCTCGTGGATACGATGATGGTCGTCGGGCTCGGCAATACCAAGCTCTCGGCAATAGGACTCGCCGGCAGACTCATGTTTCTCTTCAATGTGGCATGCTTCGGCTTCTGCTCAGGCGGGGCAACTATGTTTTCGCAATACTGGGGCGCAGGCGACAAGAAAAATATACATAAGACCTTTTGTACGGCGCTATGCGCGATCATGTCCTTCGCCGTCATTTTTGCGCTCGCCATGTTCTTTGCACCGTCGCTTCTCATGCGCATATTCACGAGTGATACCGCAAAAATAGCTCTCGGCGCGGAATGTGTGAAGATATATTCCCTCGCCATAGTTTTCATAGCATTCTCGCAGATAGGCTGTGCGGCGCTCCGCGCAACGGAAAAGGTTGCGGCACCGCTCATCACCTCCACCGTATCCGTCTTTGTAAATACATTTTTGAATTACTTCCTTATCAACGGAAAATGTGGTCTGCCGCGTCTGGAGCTGCGCGGTGCCGCCATCGCCACCGTTATCAGCTCTGCCATTCAGGCAATAGCCGTTCTGCTTTTTATCATACTGACGGACAATGCGATAAAGGTAAAGCTCGAGGATTTCCGCTCGCTCTCGAGAGAATTTTTCATGAAATATTTTCGCATTGCCTCTCCCGTCATCCTCAATGAAGTCATGTGGGCGGTGGGCACGAATATCTATGTTATCATTCTCGCAAGCATGGGCGATGAAAATTATGCAGGATACACGATATATGAATCGGTACAGCAGCTTCTCTTTGTATTTTTCGTCGGGCTTTGCCATTCCTGTGCCATCATCGTGGGAAAATATGTCGGAGACGGCAAGCATAAAGAAGCCTTTGCCGCGGCAAAGCGTTTTCTTATCATGGTACCGCTCGTCGGACTGCTCATGGGTGTGATCATCACCTTCGTCCGCGATCCGCTGCTCTCCATCATGCCCATAGAAACAGAAAATGCCCGCGCCGTCGCTTCGTCGCTTCTCATCATATACGGTTACTGGCTCGTCATACGAATGATCCCGTATACGGCAATATGCGGTATCTTCCGCGCAGGCGGCGATACAAAAATCGGATGTATCTATGAAATACTCGCCATATATGTGCTCGGCATACCTGCCGCTTATATCTGCCGTGCCGTCGGCTGCCCGTTTGTGCTGACTGTCTTTGCCATTTTCGTTGCGGAAGATACTGTGAAGGGGATTCTTTGTCTCTATCGGTTTTTCAGCCGAAAATGGATAAAGCAGATAACCGATGCCCCGCCTGAGGAAGAGACTTTTCCGGAATAAGGTTCGCCGCAAAAAAGCCAAGCAAAATAAACACCGGACAAGCAAAAAGCTCTCTCCGTTTTTAGCGACAGCCAAATACTTTCCCGAAAAACCGAAAAGAACCTCTCTGCAATGCGCAGAGAGGTCTTTTTATTTCTTTGGAAACCACGTATTATTTCTTCTTTTTGATCATAACGAGCGCAACAGCCACTACCGCTGCGGCAGCAACTATAACGATGATAACAACCACTACGGTATTGCTCTTCTTTGCGGGAGCGCCGCCGCCCGTCGTGCTTTCTGCCGTTCCCGTGGTGGCAGAGGTCTCCGCGCTCGATGAGGTGGCTACCGTCTCCTGTGTACCGGAGGTAGTCGTACTTTCAACGCTTCCGCCGTCCCACTTTGCATAGAGTATAATCTCGCCTGCCGTAGACACTTCCTCCGAGAAGGAGAACGCATTCGTACATGCCTCATCCGTATACCAGCCGCAGAAAGTCTTGCCTTCCTGCCCCTCCGGAATCAGCTCCTCGAGCATCTCACCCAGCTTGACACCGAATATCGGCTCCGCTACCGTGGCATTTCTGATAACGATGCTTGCTGCTTCTGCTTCCGCTTCCCATCTCGGATAGAGCGGAATGTCAACACATTCTTCCTCGATCGTAAGGAAATTATACTTTTCCGTGAGAGCTTCATCCGTATACCAACCGCAGAAAACATAGCCATTCTTGTTCATCGTGGGAAGTTTTGACAGATCAAACATTTCACCCTTCTTCACGGTGACACCGAATGAACGCTTTCCTACACCGTTTATATAGAAAAGCAGCTTATAGCTTGTTTTCACGATCGGCTTGCCTGAAACCATGGCGTTGCCCGTATTGACTTCCGTGCCGTTTGTACTGACGATTTCAAACTTATAGTAATATTTGGTATATTCCTGGAGTCCTGTGACGGAAGCATATACGGTTTTCTTTCCGTCGGCAGAAGCATCAGCTGTTCCGACGACCTTTGTCATAGCCTCATCGCTGTAAACGGTGAGTTTGCCGCCTGTCACCACGTTATTATTGAAATGAGTGATAATGCCTTCTACTTTGAGCTCGCCTATCGAGGGAGAGGATGCGGATATAGCGGAATATGTCGGCTGTTTGGCAGCACCCGTCACCTTGATCCTCATCTCATTGCCCTTGGCATCAAGAATTTCTATCTTGAGATTATAATCCTTAGCCTCTTCATCTGTCATTGCCGAATACCATGTATCACTTCCGGCAAACTTATAGTTGCGGCAATCGAAGATATTGTTACCCGTCGTATTGTCCCATGCCTTTCTGCCGCTCATACCGTTTGAGCAAAGAGGAGTCAGACCGGGTGCATGAGCCGAACCTTTCCAGCAGTTCGGCAATGTCTGGGTTTCCATAACTCCTTCGTCCACATGCCATATCTGAATGCCTCTCTCAGCCGGATCGATGGCATCAAAAGAGCTGACGTCTACCGTATATCTGTTCTCTATGAGATAATATTCCATCGGATTGTTTGTATTGACTCGGATAATGTTGTAATCGCCCTTCGTGCTCTCGCGCGAATAGAGCGTATATTCGCCATCTTCAGCTATGGTAACGCCCTGGAAGCCATACCATGTGAGATAGTACGGGTCTATCGCTGCCGGAGCAACGCCCGCCTTGACGCCCTTATTGGCACCGATACCGGAGCCACCGCCCTGAAGTGCGATTTCACCGGGACCGCCGCACCATGTGTAACCGCTGTAAGTATAAAGGTCATTTGCGCCGAGAACGTGACCGAGCTCATGCGCAATGGAGCCGAAGGAAAGCGGCTGACCGCTCGACTGCATTTCGCCTACGACGGCATATTTTGCGCCGTCAGAACCGTTCATAACGCGAACGCCGTCAAGCGTAGTATTCCA
>URUL01000025.1 GCA_900551005.1 uncultured Ruminococcus sp.
GAGGCGGTCGGTATCGTCGGAACGACAGGCTCCGGAAAAACGACACTGATCAATCTTTTCATGCGCTTCTATGATAACTATGACGGACAGATACTGCTGGACGGCAAGGATATCAAAACGATAGACATGAGCTACTTCAGAACAAAAATCGGCTATGTCCAGCAAGAAGCGATGATGTTCTCCGATACCATCTTCAATAATATAGCATACGCCAAGCCGAATGCCTCGATAGAAGAGGTGATCATGGCGGCGGATATCGCCAATGCGCACGAATTTATCCTGCGCCATCCCGATGCCTATGATACGATCCTCGGCGAGCGCGGCGTCGGCCTTTCCGGAGGCGAACGCCAGCGTATATCCATCGCCCGCGCCATACTGAATAATCCGAGCGTGCTCATCTTCGATGAGGCGACGAGCGCCGTTGACTCCGAAACGGAAAAACTCATTCAGGACGCCATAAACAACCTCGTCAAGGGCAGGACGACACTCATGATAGCGCACCGCCTATCCACGCTCAAGCAGGCGGACAAAATAGTTGTCATAGATAAGGGCAGAATAGCAGAATTCGGAACTCCCGATGAGCTCATGGCAAAGAAGGGCAAATATTATAAGCTCGTCAAGATTCAGTCCATGGCAGATCAGGTAAAGCTGGACAAAGAAAAAGAGCATCTCGAATAAGGAGGGAAACGGAAATGACAGGTTTTTTCATAAGCGGAGACGAAGTCAAGATCACAAGGACAGGAAAGGTTTGTGTTCGTCTTGAAACATATGACGGCAGATGCTTTGAAGATCTCGAGCCGCTCAGACTCTTCCCTGTTTCCGGTATATCAAAATACATCTCTCTTCTGGACGAAACGGGAAAAGAGATTGCCATCATACGCGATATCGACGCACTTCTGCCGGAATCGAAAAAAGCGATCCGAGAATGTCTCGAATCGTATTATATCATTCCGAAGATCAAAAAAATTCTTTCCCGCGTGGAAAAATACGGCAATATCACATGGACCGTGGAAACCGACAGAGGCAGACACAGCTTTGCCATCCAGAATACAAGCATCGATATCAAAACGCTGTATGACGGGCGCATACTGGTGCGCGATTCAAACGATAACCGTTATGAGATAGAAAATGTAAACGCACTCGATAAAGAGAGCCTGAATCTTTTGAAATATGATATGTAGGAGGAAAAAATGAAACTTGTAATCGCGGTAATCAACAATGACGACAGCAGAACGGCGATAACGGCGCTGACGGGACGTGACTTCTTCGTGACCCAGCTTTCGACCACGGGAGGCTTTCTCATGGTCGGAAATACCACTCTTCTCATAGGTACAGACGAGGCACGTCTGCCTGAGCTAAAGGAGATACTGAAAAAATACTGCGTGACGCGCGAAAAGGTAAATCCTTCGGTACAAGCATTCGGCCGAGGCATGCTCGACCATTCTGTCGAGGAAAAGGTGACTATCGGCGGCGCCGTAATATTCACTCTTTCCGTAGACGATTTTGAAAAAATATAATCCTTGTTTTTACGATGGAAAGATAAAAAAATGGAAAGATTACATGTGGGAAAGCTCCCGAAAAATATCGATGCGGGATTATGGAAAACGGGACATATTCAGGGAATTGCCGTCGATACGGCGCATGAATATATTTATTATGCCTTCACGACAGTGCTCGTAAAAGCGAGGCTTGACGGTACAATCGTCGGCTGGGTAGGAGGACTTCTCGGTCACCTCGGCTGTATAGATTTCAATGATGAAGACGGGCGTGTTTATGCTTCGCTTGAACTCAAGCATGATGCGATCGGTCAGGGGATAATGCAGAAGACCGGAAGCAAAATAGCCGGCGAGGATTCCTTTTATATTGCTGTTTTTGATGTCGATAAGATCATCCGTCCGGATATGAATGCCGAGACCGACGGTATCATGAAGGCCGTATATCTCTCAGAGGTGGCCAGAATGTATTCCGCTGTTCTTCCCGACGGAAAGCAGCATGAGTTTGCATGCAGCGGTATCGACGGTACCGGTATCGGCCGCGTTTTCGGAGTGCCGAAGGACAGTCCGAGCATGCTCATGGTCGCCTGCGGAATATACGGCGATACTACACGTGATGATAATGATTGCAATATCATCATGCAGTATGATTGGCGAAAATTTGACAGCTGTGCAAAACCGCTGAGGCAGCTTGAGCCTCATCATTCGAAGGTGGAACCCGATAAAATGTATTTTCTTTTCACGGGGAATACCAATTGGGGTATTCAGAACCTTGAATACGATGCCTTTACAGGAGATTGGATCGTATCTGTTTATAAAGGCATGAAGGAAAAATACCCGAATTATCCCATGTTCGTGATAGACGGCTCGGCAGCCCCGTATGAGGATTATATCGCTTACGGAAGAAAGGGACTTCATCTCTCCCTGAAAAAAGAAGGGGATTTTGATGCCGCAACCGGTCTGTACGGCTGCAGATTCAACAAAGGTCAGACAGGTATCTATTCTTTCGGAAACGGTTTATATTATATTTCAAACGAATACCGTACCGAAAACGGAGAGGACGGCAGCATCATAAAGCTGTACCGGCGTGCTGATGACCCCGCCGACGGCTTTACGGAAATAATATAAAAAATCCGATGATGCAATCACTTGGTGAAATACTAACATTGTTGCCGCCCGACAATTCCGAAAAGATATAAGCTTGCTTGTCAATCAATAAGAAAATAACACGAAAAGCTTGTCTTGACGACATCGACGAACCGCTCAAATCACAAAACCGAAAAAGTAAAAATGCGGATTCCCTGCTATAGCTTGCGGGATCCGCATTTTCTTTTGGCGTCTTCAGACGGAAAATCCCCCCGGTTCTGCCGGGGGGGAGAGAAAAAGCTTCAGCGAGGATAAAGCGTCAAGCTTCATGAAAGCCGGGAGCTCCCTATTTTATCACTTTGCTATCACCGCCAAAATTAACCGATGAAGAGGCGGAGCGATGCGAGATCAGTGCTTTATGCTTCAAAAAAATCCCATGGCTGATCTTTTTCGCAAATGATCTCCACCGTTTTATTGATTGGAGAAAATCCGGTGAAATAGAGCATGAATTTATGATTCGGCGAGGGAAGACTTCCGCGCATATCTTTATGATAGAAATGCTCGGCAAATGCGCCTTTGATGGTTATGCGGTCGCCCGCATGATTACAAAGGGCAATGTCTCCGTCTGCGGCACAGATGAAATTATCGGGTGTCGCCATGGTGAGTGCATTCCCTACACGCACATAGGCGTTAGGTGTAACGGCAAACTCCAATTTAAAGGGGACATTGGGCATACCGTCTGTTTCAAGATGCATACGGAGTCCTTTCTCGGTAAATTCAAAATCCACCGTATACCCGTATTCACAACGGCTAATGCTCTTTCGGCTCTTATAATCCATGGTCCAATATTTTTCAGAACCCTGCGGAGGTACATCAAAAGGCAATTTGTAATCAGCGGCTGTGTGGAAAGACATACGGTATTTTTTCTCGCCTGTCTGCTCGATCTCATCGGGCAAAAATTGTGCAATGGCAAAGAAGGACGAGCACATACGCGCGCTGATACGAATATCGCCGACGGTAATATGCAGAAAATCCGGGTTTTGTGCGAGAATCGAATAAACCGCATCTTTTGTTTTGGCACGTACGATATGAGAATCGGGATAAAAAGCATGGAATTCCTTTTCCATTTCCGGGAGTTCCAAGGAATCAAGATCCAGCTTTTTCAACTCGGGATAGCGCATATAAATGCGAAGCGGTACAAAGATCGGTTTTTCTTCGCTTCGGTTGTCCATGGCGTTTTTTACTATTTGCAAAAATGTCAGATCGTGTGTATTGGCATAAGCGATCAAGCAAATATCAATATAGCGCTCAAAGTCAAATAGTGTATCACTGCCAACCTCGCCTTTGTCCTTGCGGCGCGAATTTTGTGTGAAGATCAAGCTCTCCCTTTCGATATAGCGAGAAACGAGGAGAAGATTTCTTTTCACAAGTTCAAAAAGTTCCGGCTTTCCCGCTTCTACGGCGATTTCACAAAGTGCACGGTCGGAAATGGCACTGTACATACCGGCAGAACGTTCGGAAAATTCGCCATACGCATCAATATCAATTTTTTCAGCGAGATATTTCTCTGCAAGTGCAAGAAATCTTTCGTCTTTGGTCTTTAAGGCATTGTAGGCATAAAAGAGTGCCGCTGTATGAACCCAGCGGTGATTGGGCGTATGAAATCCACTGGAAAGAAGTCCTTCGGCAAGGCGCTCTACAAGATGATAGACCTCTTCGGTGATTATCCTTTCTTTTTCTGTCGGATTCGGTATTTCCGTCAAAAAACGATAGGCATGGTAAATGGCGGGAAAATTAAAATGTTCGGGTTGATGAAAGTTGGATACTATCAGGTCGTCGGTTCCGTCTTCATGGATGGCATCTTCCGCACCGACACAAAGCAAATGCAAAAACTGCAAGATATCTTCGCTTTTGTAATAGATACTCTCGGGCCAGCAATAAACTTCTGCGACGCGTTCAATAAGACCAAAGGAACAACCCGGTTCGTATAATCCGTTTGCAAGTCGCGGCTTTCCGAAGTACGGACTCTTCGGATCGCGAACGATGATCGTCAAAAAATTTTTTACATATTTTTCCGTGTTTTTCAGAGAAGTTGGATAAAGCTGATTCATGGGAATCCTCCTATTGCCTGCGATACGGCACACATCTTTTTTTTGAACCTTACGGTTCGCTTCCATTATAAGTCACTCAAAACAAAATGGCAAGTCTTTTTGCATTTTTATTTTATTTTTCAAAGGATGAAACCGACAGAAATCGCGTAAAATCGATAAAAAGAACCGAACAAAAACGGATACCCATCGTCTTTGGACGTTGGATATCCGTTTTTACACAGTTAAAACCGTATTATCAGACCACGTTATAGAACTTCACGTACCAGATAATGTTAAAAATGATGCCGACGATAAGAAACAACAGCCCTATCACGAGAATACAATGATCTTTTGTTTTTTTCATCCCCCGGAGCTTTCTCTCGCGGTAATCCGCATATTTTTCGTGCTTTTGTCTGCCCATGGGAATAAATGTCAGGACGACGCTCCTCAGAATAAATCCTATGCCTATCAGAGCGCCCTCGCCGCTGATGAACATCATTCCGGCAAACAAGGTCAACAGGATCCCGGAGACGAAAAATCCGTCCGCCAGAATTTGAATATTGACAGCGACTGAATGACCGAAAAAGCCTTTCGACCAGAACACAGCGACCGTGATCAGAGAAGCGACGGCAAAGCATATGATATATTTTACCAATAAAGCTTTGTTTTCCTTTTTCATGGTTTAACCGCCTATCTTGTTATTTGACCGACTCTTTGTACTTCTTTTCCTCGGCGTCGTTGCAATAGACAAAGTGTCCGGGAGTAATCTCGCGGAAAGAGGGCTTATCAACCGAATAATCATGCTCCGCTAAGGGATTGTAGGTGATTCTTGTGCGCTGTTTTTCATACACGGGATCGGGAAGCGGAATCGCAGACAATAGCGATCTCGTATAGGGGTGCAACGGGTGACTGAACAGCTCATCCGAATCAGCAAGCTCTACCATTTTTCCGAAATACATAACACCGATTCTGTCCGAGAAGTATTTGACGACGGACAGATCGTGTGCAATGAACAAAATCGTGAGTCCCATACTCTCGCGGAGATCGTTGAGCAGGTTAATGACCTGCGCCTGAATAGACACGTCCAGTGCCGAGATCGGCTCATCTGCGATGATCATTTCAGGTTGCATGATGACAGCTCTTGCGATGCCGATACGCTGACGCTGACCGCCTGAGAACTCGTGAGGATAGCGGTCTGCATGCTCACGAACAAGACCGACGGTCTCGAGAATATCATAAACCTTCTGATTGATAAGCTCCTTGTCGGTCATACCGTTGATGACCAATCCCTCTGCAATGATATCGCGAACCGTCATACGGGGATCGAGAGATGCAATGGGATCCTGGAATATCATCTGGATTTCTGTAATCAGCTTGCTCTTCTTCGCGACGCGGCATCTCTGCTTGAATTCCTTATCGAGCGCCTTGGTTGTCACCTGGTCGCCCTTTGCAGCCCGGAGCTTCTCGGCATATTCTGCCTGAAGCGCCTCAATACGCGACTTGGCATAGCTTACATCGACTGCCTTGCAGTCGACCTTTGCATTTCTGATCTTTGCTCTGTTTTCATCAACAACGGCACCCAGCTCGCTGTGGATCTTTTCTATCTCAGCCTTGATCTGCGCCGCTCTTTCGGGACTCGCGTCCTTCTCGGCGCGAAGAGCCTTGATCTTTTTTGCCGCTTCAGAGCGGGCATTGGCAATGGCATCCTTGTAAGAGCGCGTTCCCGCGCTTATCTTTTGCCCCTTAAAATATATGCTGCCAGAGGTAATGTCATACAATTTTATTATCGAGCGGCCGGTAGTGGTTTTACCGCATCCGGACTCGCCGACAAGACCAAAAGCCTCGCCCTTTTTAATCTCGAAGCTTACATCATCAACTGCCTTGAGATCCTTGCGTCCCATTCGGAAATACTGGCAAAGATGGTCTACTTTTAACAATACTTCGTTATTGTTTTCCATAATTGCCTCCTCTTTCCTTCATTCGTTTGATTCTTTCGGTAATGGCCTTGGGCATCTCTACCTTAGGCGCATTGGGATGAAGCAGCCATGTGGCGGCATAGTGCGTGGGAGAAACCTCAAACATAGGCGGCTGCATTTCGTAATCTATCTCCAATGCGTACTTGTTTCTCTCCGCAAATGCATCTCCGACGGGAGGATATATCATATTGGGAGGAGTACCGGGGATAGCATCCAGTTTTTCGTTCGTATCGAGATCAGGCATAGAGGAAAGCAGCGCCCATGTATAGGGATGCTGAGGATTGTAGAATACCTCTTCCGCAGTGCCGTACTCTACAATCTTACCTGCATACATAACGGCGATCCTGTCCGCCATATTGGCAACTACGCCCAGATCGTGCGTAATAAAGATAATGGAAAGATCACGCTCGCGTTTGAGGCGGTTGATAAGCTCAAGGATCTGAGCCTGAATGGTAACATCAAGGGCTGTGGTAGGCTCGTCGCATATCAGAATATCGGGGTTCGCCGACAGTGCGATTGCAATCACGATACGCTGACGCATACCGCCTGAAAACTCGAACGGATACTGTCTGAAACGGAGTCTTGACTCGGGAATACCAACCTCATCCATGAGCTTGATCGCCCTTTCCTTTGCGATACGCTTGGTAAGCTTATAGACGACCTGCGAAGCCTTTTCCTTGAGATAATCAATGATCTCAATGCAACGCTTGTCTACATCTACCTTTTCTTCAACTTGAATATCTGCCTCAAACTTGTTCATTACGCGATTGATAACGGAAACGATGATGCGAATCTGATCCTCGGGCTCTACAATGGACTTGGGCACGATCTTCCAGTTTACCTTTTTCCCCTTTGCGATCAAAGCCTCTCTCTTTGCAGTCTGATGCGCAAAGCGAGCCTCTTCCTTGGGATTGTTCTTCAAATAGAAGAAGTACTTTTCTATCTCTCTGTCAAGCGCTTCGCCAAAGGTGTATGCGATACTGTCCTTGATCACAGACAGGGGATCGATCGCCGCGCGAACGCTCTTATTCAGGTTCTTGGAAAGCACATTTGCTTCCTGCTGGGTAAAGTTGCCCAGCTTGAAAAATTCGCTCGCGTCCTTCAGCTCATCAATGGCTTTTTTCTTGTTTTTCAGAGTCTTGTCGAGCGAATACCGAACCGCGATCTTTTCATAGCTGATAAACGACTCCATAAAGTCCTCTGTAAGGAACTTGTACGCCATTTCATTTGCCTCGGGAGCAGGGATCTTGCTGAGATCCGTATCGGGACGCTTGTAGACATAGTAGCCGATTCTGAAAAAGTCATACTTCGGTCGTGCGAGCATTTCTTCGGCCGTTTTCTTTATCTGCTTAAGGATCTCAACCGTTTCGGCAGATGCTTCATTCTTGTATGCATTTCCTGCAATAAGCTTCTTTGCAGCGTCTACGATCGTCAGCTTGGACTTTTCGATCGACTTTGCATTAGCCAAAGCTGCGCTGTGCTTTTTCAGCGTTTCCTCATAGCCCGTTACAAAATACTTGTCTTTTATCTGCTTCAAGTGATTGCCGACTTGATTCAAGGTTGATACGACGTCCACCTTTTGCTTCTTTTCGGTAAGGAAGAGAAAATCCTCGACGATCGTGATCATTTCCTCTGCCGCTGTGCGCGACTCATTATAACTGTTTTCAAGCTTGATCGCCTGAATGTTGAAATCATCAAAGGTCTTGATGTGCTTTTCAACCGCCTTGATGTATTTTTCGACATCTGCAGCGGCAATATTAGCCATATTGCCTTCAGAAAGAGCCGCCTTCACTATCGTATCGTTCAGGGTAGCCAGCATTTTGTTGAAGGCTTCGCGGCCTTCCTTGCGGTTCGCTTTATTTTTAAGGAGCATCGCTTCCGTGATCTGCTTACCGATACGCATGATGGGGTTGAGCGAGGACAAGGGATCCTGGAAGATCATGGCGATCTTGTCTCCGCGAAGCTTGTGCATTTCCTCTTCGGGAATACGCAGAAGATCCTGTCCGTCGTAAAGAATTTCTCCGCCCTCATAAATAGAGTTTACCGCCGAGATTCCCATGATCGCTTTCGATGTAACAGACTTGCCGGAACCCGATTCTCCGACGATCGCGAGCGTTTCGCCCTTGTAAAGATCAAACGATATATCACGTACCGCCTGAACTTTACCTGCATCCGTGCGGAAGCTGATCTTCAAATTATTGACCGATAATTTAATTTCTTTACTCATACTTAATCCTCCGAGCCTCTGAGTGACGGATTGAGCGCATCGCGCAAGCCGTTACCGAACAAGTTAAAGCTGAGCATTAACAGAACAAGGAATACACAAGGGAACAGTGCCACGTAGCCCGCACCTGCCATAATGGATTTCTGCCCCGCAGCGATGAGAGTACCGACGCTGGTGGTATTCCCTGCCTCCAGGTTGATAATACCAAGGTAGGACAAGCTGGTTTCCGAGTAGATCATCGAAGGAATTACCAAAGCAACGCTGGTTACGATAGTGCCGAGACCGTTCGGGAAAATATGCTTGAACATGATTCTCGAATCGCCGGCGCCCAGCGTTCTTGCCGCCAGAACATACTCCTGATTCTTAAAGCGGTAGAATTGCATACGCGTCCTGCTCGCCATGCCGATCCATCCTGTCGCGAAGAATGCGATAAACAGAACCAATGCCTGGCTCGATGTTCCCATATGATATTTCAAAAGCGTAATAACGATCATCGTAGGGACAGCGCCGAGGATATCGGAGAATCTTTCCATAAAGAGGTCGATCTTTCCGCCAAAGTATCCGGAGATAGAACCCCAGATGACACCGACAATAAAGTTCACCGCTGCAACGATGGTCGCAAACACGAAGGAAAATCTTGCGCCGTATGCAAGGCAGGAAAAGATGTCCTTACCCGTTTCAGTGGTTCCGAAGAGGAAAAGAGGCTCTTCGATGCCGTCGTTCTTTATTTGAGTGTGATTATAGATATAGTATTCGTAGTATTCCGCTCTGACCTCAATACCGCCGTCTACCTTTCTGCCGTAAGCATAGTAGTATGTAGTACCGTTTTCCTCTATACCGTCCTCACCTTCAATTCTGAGAGAGTTGTACTCGGGTATCAGGGAAGATGCCGAACTCTCCTCATATTTCCAGTAATTGGGGATAATATTGCCGTCAGAGTCGAGCTGCGGGCGGATAGTAGACGCCCTTTTATCCTCTACCTTGTAGTAGATATTGGCATCGTACTTGTTCTTTTCAAGCGTAGGTCTGTCGGAGGATTTCACCACGGGATAAAGAACCTGTCTGCCCGTTTCATTCTGGTATTTCTGAATATTATCGAATTCTTCTTGTGAAATGATCTTGTATTTACCGAAGCCTACTCCGTAATAAGTATCGTAGCGGTAGGAATAATTGGCGCCGTCCTCGCTTACCGTGTACTCACCGCGCTTGATTACCTCTCTGCCCGTCTCCAGAGCAAGAGCATAATCCTTGATAAAACCAAGGTAATTGGTGTTTTTCACCTTGCAACCATCCCAGAAATCCATGCCGCTATCAGCAAAAAGCTCTGACTTAGGCGTTACATAAGCATACACCATATCGTAATAAGCCGGCGTGAACGGGGTAAAAAACGGCGCAATAATTGCGAAAAGCACCAGAATAGCGATCACTATACCGCCGACGACTGCGCCCTTGTTCTTGCTGAAGCGTTTCAGCGCGCCTTGAAAATAGCTTACCGGCTTCGTATCAAATTTGCTGTCGTGCTTCAGATCCCTTCCGGTCGCAAATTTAAACTTATCCGCAGAAATATCGGGGATATTATTCGTTTTATATACTGCCATATTATTTCGCCCCCATTCTGATTCTCGGATCGATGAAACCGTAGCTGATGTCAATAACGATACCTGCCGTCAAGCTGACCAAGGTATAGAAGCCGGACAGCAGCATGAAGAAGTCGTAATCCTGGAACGTGATAGAGTTCAGATAGAGTCCTCCGACGCCGTTGATTCCAAACATTTTTTCGATGATCAACGATCCCGAAAGAACCGATATAAATTCACTCAAGATCGATGGGAAAATGACGACCATGGAGTTACGCATCGCATGGCGGAAGATCGCCTGACGCTTTGTAAGTCCCTTTGTTCTTGCAAGCAGCATAAATTCGCCCGTCAGAACCTCCGAAAGCTCCGCCCGCGTATAGCGTGCATACCCGGCGATCGAGCCGAGACAAAGCGCAAATACCGCAGGAAGCATGGAACGGAATACTTCCCAAGTGAAGTAGTCATTGCTGGTTGACATGGTTATCGGGAACCAACCGAGCTTAAAGCAGAACACGTACTGGATCATAAGAGCCAATACAATGGAAGGAACCGAGATCAGCAGAATGATGATGACATTGATCAGCTGGTCCTGCCACTTATTCTTTTTCAGCGCAGCTATAATACCCAAACCGAGACCGATCGGCACACCGATAAGGGTAGAATAAATATTGATCAGAATTGTGGGAGGAAGATGGCTGACGAACACATCCCACAAATCCATGTTGAGATACTCGCCGTAGGTGGTTGCAATACCGAAATCGCCCTGTGTAATTATCCTCTTGAGATAGTTTCCGTACTGAATCAGTATCGGAACACGATCGTAGGTATAAACACCGTTTTCACCTTTTTGAATGTTGGTGATCCAGCCTCTTCCCTCCAGTGTTTTCATGATGATCTCAGGGTCCTGACCCGGCAGAGCATTGGTGGGAATAGGCAGAAGCTTGATAAGCACAAAACACATCGTAAAGATAATGATAAATGTGAAGAACATCAAGCCCAGACGTTTCATCACATATTTAAACATATACATAGGTTTTTCTCCTCTGTTTTGCTGTTTTCCAATTCATAGCTTTCGGGCCTCAAAATATACGAATCGTGTGTAGCGGCCCTTCGTGCGCCCTCAACTGCGCACGGTACAAAAATGAGGTTTGGTTCGATTTTTTAATCAACGGTTCGCCGTTTTCGGATAATTCAAGCAGTCATATACTGACCATCAAGGTCTTTTCTCTGTTTTTCTGTCTTTTTTTGTTCTGAATAATGTAAAAAATCGTATTTTTTGAGGGTTTGGGTGGGCTTGTTAATAACCCGTAAATATACAAAGCAGCGGTGAGCACTTGGCTCACCGCCGTTTGCTTAATTCTATGGAATCCTGATCAAAATATATCTATCAGCTTGATAGAATCACTCAGACTTCTTGTACTCTGCGGTAAGATCGTTGTTGTTAGCCTTAACGTAGTCGGTCCATTCAGCGTCGGTATAGTTAACTTCCATATATCTGAGACCGCCAAAGCCCATGAATACGTTTTCAACATCGGAGAAGTAAGAGAACTTAGCGCCGAGGAAGGAACCGCCGGATTCTGCGATGAGCATTACGGAACGGCTCTCCTTAATGGTCAGCTCCTCAAGAGCGGAGAGGATCATAAGTCTCACTTCAACAGGAGCGTAACCGGCATCCCAGTTGTAGGTCTTAGCCTGCTTCTCACTTGCTGCAAGACCGTTGAGGCAGAAGAACCAGTTCTGAACACTCATGGTGATGGTCTGGCCTGCGCCCTCGTAATCGCCTGCGGGCATGGTGAGCGTCATATCAATAGCGGAAGTATCCCAATACATGTGGTAGTTGAGATCGTCATCGGGGTTAACGAACCCACCGACGACATCGAAGGGGTTGAAGGGGTTACCGGAGAAGCCGTAACCGAAACCGATCTGGGTTGCGCCGGATCTGAACGCGTCAGACCACTTAGCACCGGCGGACGCGTCAAATACGACGTCGATCTTGTCTTCAAGAGCAGTTCCCTTGGTAAGATCATCGAGAACTTCCTGGAGGTAGCTTGCTCTGAATCTCTGCTTATCGTTATCTGCGGAAGAACCGTAAACGAGAGTTATGTTTTTGCTTGCATCGTAGCCATACTTTTCAGCATTAGCGGTAAGTTCTGCAATGGCAGCAACCATCTTCTCTTTTGCAAGAGTGGGGTTGTAGCCGGTGAGAGACTCATATGCCTCGTCAAGATCGAGGTTCTTCAGGTCGCCGGAGGACCACTTGCCGTTTGTATCCTGCGTAAAGCCGTAAGCGCGGAGGATACCCTCTTTTGCCTGCGTGGTGTTACGATACTGACCGCCGTCCGGAAGTGTAGGAGCGTTCTCAATATCGTAGTAGTATGCAACGTTGATAAGACCGAAGCAAGGAATAGCAGTGCCGGGCCAGATCTTCTCAACGATGTCGCTTCTGTTCAGAGCGAGGTTGAATGCCTGTCTGAACTCGGGAATAGCAAGGATACCGTTGTTATTATCGCTGTTCTTAAGAACGGAGAGGTTGCTGTACAGCTGCATACCGAAGGTACCGGTGCCGTTTGAAGAATAGTAAACGTATTTGGAGTCAACGTATTCTGCTGCGTTCTCGGTTGCGAGGGTTGCATCGTCGTAGGTACCGTTAAGGAAGCCCATCCATCCTGTGGACCATTCGTCAACCTTACGGCCGTTGATAGCGGTAATGTTGTACTGGTTCTTGTACTGTTCCATGTTCCAGCCGTACCAGTTCTCGTTCTTAACGAGCTTGTAGTGAGAGCCTGCCTCAAACTCTGCGAGCTTGTAGGGACCCCAGCTTGCCGTTGTCTCGAGAGAAGAGTTGTAGTTAGTGGTCCAAAGGGTAGCGCCGTTTGCAGGAGCCTTCTTGGAAGCCTCGTACTTAGCCTGGTGAACAAGGGGAAGGCTGGACATGTAGTAAGCTGCGAGGTAGGAGAGAGAGCCGTCGTCTCTGAGGAATGCGAAAGCTTTGTCAAGGCAAACTACGATAGCGTTCTCGCTGTCGATGGAGTAGATACCAACGGAATCCCACTCTACGTTACGAACGGTGTTCACAACGTATACTGCAGCGCAGGACTCATAGTCGGCTCCGACTTCAAGATAATCTGCGCCATACGCATCCCAGAGGTCCTTGCCGGAGAAAGCGTCCTCAGCCTCGCCTGCTGTCCAGGCAGTAGGTGTATCGTAAACGGTCTCGTCGTTGTATGCTACCCACTGAGGGCAAGCGTTACCCTGAGCATCAACATAGCCTTCTGCGCCCCATAAGTCATATACATTGATGTATATAACCTGACCTGCTGCGATTGCGGCGGCGTTATTTTCATAGCCTTGGCTTTCAACACCCTCATAGGTTCCTTCCTGGTTCTGGAAGAAGTAGACCTTGGAGTTCTTGATCTTGAGTGTGTCATAATATGTATTTGCTCTGAAGTTCATGAAAGCGGGGTCGAGCTGCTGCTTCATGGAGTAAACGAAGTCAGCTGCCTTAATAGGTGTGCCGTCATCCCACTTGAGGTCGTCGCGAAGAGTGATCTTCCAAGCATAGCCGCCCTCTGCCTTCTGAGCATCGGTATAGCCCCACTTTGCATCAACGGAAGAGGTTACATCCTCAAGCTTTGTTGCTGCGGAGTAGTTGGTGGTGTATGCGCCTGCAACTACGCCTGCCTTGTTGATAGAACCATCGGCATTGTACTTCCGGTCATTCTCAAACTTGTAGTCATAGTCGAAGAACGTAGATCCGATGTAGCTCATGATCGGAACATCATTGTTGTCTGCATAGGTGAGTTCGTTCCAGTTGCTGGGCATTGTCTGCGTGGTGGTATTGTATTCAGCCTGCTTGAAGGTAGCCGGTACAACAGGGGTATCCGGTTTGCCGGTCGTGGTAGAGGCAGTTGTTTCTGCAGGAGGTGTCTTACCGCAACCTACTACCATAATGGCCACAAGCACCAGGCACAAAGCCATCGTCAATATGGATCTGAGTTTCTTTTTCATAATGTTTTCTCCTCTCTGTTTATTTGAAATATTTTGATTTCAATATCCGCTGTTTTTTCCTTGCATTTGCTTATGCCAAAACCCTTATCAAAGCTAGAAAAAATCAGCTTGAATATAGAATGTAGAAATTATATCACATAAATTGCGTCTTGTCAACCACTTTTGCGATTTCATTTTCACATTTTTGCTGTTTTTTTGTGGTATTTTTACAATTTTTATTTTGACAAATTGATATGAATGCACATTTTCAGATGGCAAAGGCGGCTTCTCCCAAAACCAATCTGTGCGTATTATTTTAACGATCTCTCAAATCTGCTTCAAGACGAAATATCCATTTCAAAATGACCGATCATCGTTGTCACCGCACGGCATGGGATGGATTTCGTAAGCCGGTAAAGACCTTTTTGTCTTCATATCCCCTTTTATCTGAAAAATGCGAGGATATCTGACGCAGATCAGGCCATTATTTATTTCAGCAACGGGAATCAGATTGCATCTGGGTGATGATAACTCAAGAGAAAAAACAGGATGAGAGTTTTAAAGAACAAAATCATTATAAAAATTGGTCCGGGACTGTTGACAATGACTGAGATTCCACTTATAATGCTTATGGCATCCTATTGACATAAAAAGTAAAGGAGTTTTTTTATGATCTACGACAGCAACAGAAGAAAACCCGAGCTTGATAAAGAATTATTCAAAAATCCTACCGCAGAATACCGCGGAGCACCGTTCTGGGCTTGGAACTGCGACCTTGAGAAGAATGAATTGCTCCGTCAGATAGACATTTTCAAGGAAATGGGGCTTGGCGGCTTCCATATGCACTGCCGTGACGGTATGTCCACCGAGTATTTGTCCGAAGACTTTATGGACCTTGTCAAGTCTTGTACAAAACACGCAAAAGAAAACGAAATGCTTGCTTGGCTCTACGACGAGGATAAGTGGCCCTCGGGATTTGCGGGCGGCTACGTTACAAAGGACGAAGAATTCCGTCAGAGATATATCACATTCTCTTGTGACCCCGATTACAATGTCCGTCCCAATACAAAGATTCTCGCACGCTTTGACGTAGTGCTCGGCGAGGATAAGTGCCTCCGATCATATAAAAAGGTAAACGAGGGCGACGCAGTTGAGGGGACTCTCTGGACTGTTTACCGCGAAATCGCCGGCAATAGTCCTTGGTTCAACAATCAGTCCTACGTCGACATTCTTAACAAAAAGGCTATCGAAAGATTCATCGAAATAACTCATGAAAAATATTACGACACCGTCGGAGACGAATTCGGCAAGACGGTTCCCGCCATCTTCACGGATGAGCCTCAGTTTATCCGTAAGGGTACTCTCGGCTTTGCCGACAGCCATCAGAACGTAAATCTCCCTTGGACAGACGACTTTGAGGATACATTCAAGGCAACGTACGGCGATTCTGTTGTCGATCACCTGCCGGAGCTTCTCTGGGATCTTCCTGACGGTAAGGTATCGCTGATAAGATATCACTATCATGATCACGTTGCCGAAAGACTTGCTTCCGCCTTTGCGGACACCTGCGGAAAATGGTGTCGTGAGCATGGAATCGAGCTGACGGGACACATGATGAATGAGGGGTATCTGCTTTCTCAAACCACATCTCTCGGTGACTGTATGCGCTCATACCGTTCCTTCGGGATCCCCGGAATCGATATGCTCTGCGCTGAGTTTGAATTCAATACCGCAAAGCAGTGCCAATCTGCAGTTCACCAATACGGCAGACCCGGTATGGTAAGCGAGCTTTACGGTGTTACAGGCTGGGATTTTGATTTCCGCGGTCACAAGCTTCACGGTGACTGGCAGGCGGCTCTCGGAGTTACCGTCCGCGTTCATCATCTCTCTTGGGTATCTATGAAGGGTACTGCAAAGCGCGACTTCCCTGCTTCCATATCCTATCAGTCTCCCTGGTATAAGGAATACAGATACGTTGAAGATCACTTCGGCAGAGTCAATACCGCTCTTACCAGAGGCAAGCCTTTGGTTAAGATTGCAGTCATCCACCCAGTTGAAAGCTATTGGATTCACTTCGGTCCCAATGAGCAGACTGCTCTCGTGCGTGAAAAGCTTGAAGAAAACTTTATGAACGTGTCACAGTGGCTCCTCCGCGGCGATATAGACTTCGACTACATTTGCGAATCCCTCCTTCCCGAACAGTGTGAAAAGGGCGGCGCTCCTCTCAAGGTCGGTGAAATGGCATACGATGTTATTATCGTTCCCGAATGTGAAACTCTGCGGTCCACCACACTCGAACGCCTTGAAGCATTCCATGCGGCAGGAGGCAAGCTTGTATTTATGGGCGACGCTCCCAAGTACGAGGATGCAAAACCGTCAGATCGCGGCCTGAAGCTCTATAACGTTTCCAAAAAGATCGGCTTCAGCAGGGGCGCACTTCTTGACGAGCTTTACGAGGACAGAACCATTGAAATCCGAGACTCCAACGGCTCTTATACAAGCAACCTTATCCATCAGATAAGACGTGATGAAAAAGGTCTGTGGCTCTTCATATCTCACTGCGACGAGCCATATAATAAGGATATTTCGAACAGCCAAAGCATACATATTTATATCAAGGGAAAATATAAGCCTCAGCTCTGGGATACAATTACCGGCGAGATAAAGCCTATCTGTCACAATAGCTGCGGCGGAAAGACACATCTGGCTCTCACCCTATACGACTACGATTCCGCACTTATCTTCTTGGAAGACACCGACGAGGACAGTAGCTTTGAGCCTGCTCCCACAGCCGCACCCACACAGGTAGGTAACATCCCCATGACCGTTGATTACACCCTCTCCGAGCCTAATGTTCTTCTTCTCGATATGGCTAAATACTCCCTTGACGGCGAAGCGCTTTCGGAGAATACAGAGGAGATCCTCCGCATTGACGAGGAGATCCGTCGCCGTCTCGCTTACCCTGCCGGTAAGGCGCAGCCTTGGGTAATTGAGAAAAAGCCTGCGGAACATACGGTAACTCTTGAATTCATCATCCATAGTGAAATAGATTACCCGAACCCCTACCTTGCCCTTGAAGAAGCCGACATTTCCACTATTAATTGGAACGGAAAACCTGTGGATAACTATGCAGACGGCTACTACACCGATCGTTCTATCCAAAAAGTTGCTCTCCCTGCTCTTAATAAAGGTGACAATGTCCTCCGTGTAACTATACCCTTCGGTGAGAGATCAAACTGCGAGGCAATGTATCTCTTGGGTAACTTCGGCGTTAAGATTGCAGGAAGACTGCTTACTGTAACCGCTCTTCCCGAAAAGCTTGGTTTCAGCGACCTCTGCTATCAGGGACTTCCCTTCTATGGCGGTGTTGTATCCTACAAGCTGCCCGTTGAGTGTGACAGCGAGTGGGATGCCATCATCAAAATTCCCCACTACACCGCAGCAGTCAACACAGTTGAGGTTGACGGAGAGAAAAAGGCGGTTATAGCCTATCCTCCTTATGCCGCTGACATTGGAAAGCTTGCTCCCGGTAAGCATACCATAACAGTCAACACCTACATTTCTCGTCGCAACTGCTTCGGAGCTTTGCATAACGCCGACGAAAAGTTCCATTGGCAAGGTCCCAGAGCGTGGGTAACGAGAGATAGCTATTGGACATATGAGTACAGACTTCGCCGCACCGGCGTTCTCACCACTCCTTTAATATTAAAGAAGTAATTGAATAAAATATATAAGAACGGCTCGCAATGGAGCGGTGACTTAAGAAAATATGGATGCAAAAGACGGTTTAGCTTGACGGCTATGCCGTCTTTTGCTGTTTTTGAGTTGTATTGAGGGCTTCTTCCATAGCCCGTGTGAAATCAAATGCACCGATGAAGTGATAGACAAGATGCTCTCCCTTGTCTTGAATTTCTTGTCTGCATGGGACACTTCGATGTGGTCAATGAACTTATCATTTGGGAAACCGAGTTTCGAATTTGTCATTTTTGAGGACGATCCGAGACAAAAAAACGGAGAAATCTTTCGAAATCTCCGTTTTCTTCTTTCAGTCCTTCAACTCCATACTTGCTTATCAAAACATAGCATGTAGTGTCATTCCGTTAATTATAATACAAGCGACGGTGCGGAATATACTCTTGCCGCAAGTTCCTGGTTGAGCATATACAGACTCTTGGGATCTGAACCGAAAAGCTCCATTTTGGATATCAAATCATTGGCATTGGTCTCCTCTTCGCCCTGCTCCTTTACGAACCAGTCAAGAAACTGCATAGTGCGGAAATCCTTTGCTTCGTATGCCTCGGCGTAGATATTGTGGATCAGCGAGGTGACATACTTCTCGTGCTCAAGTCCCGCCTTCAAGACGTCCATATGGCAAGAGAAAGCATTGTCGGGCTTGTCGATAGCTTCAAGCGTCACCTTCTGATTTTCATTCTGCAGGTACTGATAAAAGAGCATTGCATGGTCGCGCTCTTCCTGCGCCTGAATCTTATACCAGTTGGCAAAGCCGTCAAGACCTGCATCCTCAAAATAATTCGAGAAATCGAGGTAGAGATATGCGGAATAGAATTCTTTGTTGATCTGCTGATTTAACAGCTCATGTACTTTTGCGTTCATTTTAATTTTCCTCCATGTTGATTTTTCTCTATGTTAAATTTCCGATTTCCACAAGCCGTGGAGATTGCAATATGCATATGCGGCAACGGGCTTTTCATCAGCGAGAGCAAATGTCACTTCAGGCGCTTTGCCCACTTCAAGGCACTTGCGCTGACCGCCCTTGGTGGTTTGTAGATATACCCACAGGATGCTATGCTCCTCGACCATGGGGTGCTCCACTGAGCCGATGACGACCTTTACGTTGTTTCCTTCAACGGTGACTACGGGAATGTGCTTTTCGTGGCTTGCCTCAACCGTTCCGGGTTCAAGCTTTGTCATTTTCTGCCCGCAACACATCATAGGTACCCCTGCATCGTGAATCATACCGATAAGGTTGCCGCAATGTTCGCAAATATAGAATTTAATGTTGTCATACATATGGATTGTTCCTCCCTAAATCAATAGTTTTCTTTTCTGACTTCAAAATAAGCCTGCGGGTGGTTGCAAACGGGGCAGACATCGGGAGCCTTGGTGCCGACAACGATGTGTCCGCAGTTGCGGCATTCCCAAATGGTTACGCCAGACTTTTCAAATACCGCTTTCGTCTCGACATTCTTGAGAAGTGCGCGGTATCTTTCCTCATGCGCCTTTTCGATAGCGGCAACTCCGCGGAACTGTGCGGCAAGAGCGGTAAAGCCTTCTTCTTCTGCCTCACGAGCCATTCTCTCGTACATGTCGGTCCACTCTGCGTTCTCACCCTCCGCGGCATGGAGCAGGTTTTCCGCCGTGTCGCCAAGCTCACCCAGAGCCTTGAACCACAGCTTTGCGTGTTCCTTTTCATTCTCTGCGGTCTGAAGGAAAAGTGCGGCGATCTGCTCGTATCCTGCCTTCTTTGCTACGCTTGCGAAGTATGTATACTTGTTTCTTGCCTGAGATTCGCCGGCAAATGCTTCCCATAGATTCTTTTCGGTCTTTGTGCCTGCGTAAGGATTCTTGGGAGCTTCTTCGATCTTGACGAACTTCTCTTTGGGTTGCTTGCAGACGGGACACTTTTCGGGTGCTTCGTCTCCTTCGTGAACATAACCGCAAACGCTGCATTTCCATTTAGCCATTGTTTTTACCTCTTTCTTTTCTGTATTTTCATAAAATTTTATGGTTGTAAGTAATGAGTCCACCACATCGGCGGGAATATCGGGATAGGTTTTAATGAATTCAAAAAATTCTTTGCTATTTTCGCTTTGTGGAAGCATAAAGCCCGCCTCACGGCACATGTCCTCTGCCATCAGCCTTGACTATTTTGCAACTGCCTTTGACAGAATATCAGGCAACTGTGAAGCGATATTTTCTGCTTCCGCCTTGCTCTGGACAAACGCACGTAACGCCTCCTCGACTACCTTGTCCTCTTTCGGCTGCTGAGGGGGAATCTCTTGCGGCATCATGGAGATCGAACTAGAGGGGCAGTCATCTGCACACGCACCGCAACCGATGAATTTATTCACATCAATAATGCTGTTCTCCGTATCGGTGGCACCTGACGGACAAACATAGAGGCAAAGGCAATCCTTGGTGCAAAGTCTCAAATTTCTTACAGCATATTTTTCAGTCATTATTCCGCACCCCCTTCGACCTTTTCAAACTTCCACGACGGCACCTTACATACCGGGCACATTGCGGGCGGTTCATCGTCTAAAAAAACAAATCCGCAGATTGTGCAGACATACACGCCTGTGCCCTCAAGCATCTTTTCTCACTCCATCTGATAGCGAGCAAGAAGGGACTGCAACATCCGTGTTAGTTTTCAGCCCACACCTGACAGCGAAGTGCACCCCTGTCGGGTTGTTCGCTTGCCACGGCATTCCCGTAAGGAAAACCTACCGAGAGGTCTTTGTCAAGCAGTTCAAGAAGTTTTTCGGTGCTGACTTCACCGGCAGGCTCTGCCCCCGAACGGAAGAACTCCGCAAGCTTTCTGAAGTTCTCGCTTTCTTTCGGCACATACTGCTTTTCACAGCCTCTTGCGAGGTTAGAGCAGATAATGATCATTTCCATGGGGAGAGTCCTTTTTCGGTATGCGGCTTCTCGAGGTTGCTTTCCGTACTGTCGGCAGCGTCCTCTTTCAATTTGAACGCGTCCTTGCCTGAACCGCAAATCGGGCGCTTTAAATCATCGGTTCGCCTCCTTTTTATATTTCATATCACATACAGAAGTATTATTCCGTGATATTATCACATTAACGGTTACCGCAATTTCCTTTTCCGCAGCCGTGGCTTTTGCAAGCATGAGACTCATCACTGCGTTCATGATCGTGGTGATTGCACTTTACATCGGGATCATAACTTAGGTTGTCGGCAAGGTATGCGTCAACTGCCGCATCAGCGTTGCCGGAAACACCGCCAAACAGCTTGATACCACATTCGGCAAGTGCCATCTGTGCACCGCCTCCGATACCGCCGCAGATCAGGATATCCGCATACAAAGAGTGGAGAATATCGGCAAGCGCGCCGTGTCCCTGACCGTTGGTGTCGATGATGCGGCTCTCCACCACCTTACCGTCTTGAACATCGTAAATCTTAAACTGCTCGGTATGTCCGAAGTGCTGATAAATGTCGCCATTTTCGTATGTTACTGCAATTCGCATGACATCTTCTCCTTTATCCATTTTATACTCCGCTTGAAATTGTCGTTTGAGGCATGATTTTTGATAGCAAAATTCCAAATTCCCGTTACAGAGATAAAAATCGCCACCCTCTATTCTCAGAGAACGGCCGAGAACCAAGGCATCAGCTATTTTTCTTCTTGCCGTTTCGTAAATCTTTTGTACCGTCGTTCTTCCAACTCCGAGCTGTGTCCCGCAGTCTTCCTGACTGAGTCCTTCTTTGTCGATCAGGCGAATCGTCTCATATTCGTCTACTGTCAAAATGACGGGTTCACCCAAGGTCTCCCCCGTGGTAAAGAATTCGAGAGTCTCAGGAAAGCGGCACACTCTGCGACATTTTGTCGGTTTTGACAAGATCATTCCCTCCCTTATCATTGTAACGATATTATAGCAGAGTTTTCGGCATATGTCAATAACTTCAAAAAGAATTATTGACATATGCTCGAAATTATGGTATACTATTGCTATCACCTTGGGAGGTGCGAATAATGGATATCCCAATTTATTTTTCTGTATGGAACGAATTGAATGCAAATGAACAGCAAGCTTTGTCTGCAAACGTCAGAGAGTTGCACTATCATAAAGGCGACTTGATCCATACAGGCGGCGACTGCATGGGACTTGTTCTTGTAGCTTCGGGACAGCTTCGTGCCTACACCATTTCAGAGGACGGCAGGGAGATCACCATGTATCGCCTGTTTGAGCGTGATATTTGCCTTTTTTCTGCTTCTTGCATGATGCACAGCATTCAGTTTGACATTACGTTATCAGCTGAAAAGGATGCCGACGTCATACTCATTCCCGCGGATATTTACCGTGGCATTATGGAAAAATCCGCACCGCTTGCCAACTACACGAATGAAGTCATGGCAAGCCGGTTTTCGGATGTGATGTGGCTGATCG
>URUL01000026.1 GCA_900551005.1 uncultured Ruminococcus sp.
CATACAAGAAGATTGCTACGTGATCGCCTTCTGAATTTTATATCTGGCTGACAATGCCATCCATATCTCCCGATGTCAGGCCATAGAAGTCCATGACCTTCTTCCGCACGATACCGACAATACACTGCTTGTCGAGAAGCATGATGCTCTCTGTCAGCGTGCGTCCCATAATCTGGTTCTGTACGTATGTTTTCTTGAAGAATGCATCCTCGATGATTCTGGTAAACGGAACTCCCTTTTCCATCAGAGCGGCCGCAACCCGCATCGTGTGCGGAGAGGTGCTGCTGTACTGGAATACGCCGGAATCGGTCACAATACCGGTGTACAGCGCCTCGGCGCACGGCTCGGAGATCTTTTCTTCCTCCAGAAGTCCGAACAGCACCTCGCAGGCAGAGCTTGCATCCGGCTCTACGTGATTGATTTCGCAATATTCTGTATTCGTCACATGGTGATCGATGCAGATCGTCTTTCCCGCTTTTGCAAGAAGCGGTGCGGCAACGCCGATGCGCTCCTCGCTGGATACATCCAGAAGGACCACAAGGTCGTACGCTTTCTCTTCACAGCTTGTCTTTACCTCAGAAAAACCCGGAAGATAGGAAAATTCCGGCCGTGGATCCTCAAGATAGACATCTGCCTGAATCTCCGGCCGATTGTCGCGAAGATACTGGTATAATCCCAGGCAGGAACCGATGCAGTCACCGTCCGGACGAACGTGTCCGGCGATGGCCATGCAGGAGACTCCGTTTAGAATTTCTTCAATTTTCTTCATTTTCCTCATCCTTTTTGTCTTCTTTGTGTGTTACTTCATCAATCAGTTTCGACATCGTAACGCCATATTCAATCGACTCATCCAGGACAAAGGTCAGCTCCGGTGTATTGCGGAGGTTAATGGTCTTGGCCAGCATACGGCGGATGAAGCCCTCCGCGCTCTTTAAGCCGCGGATGGTTTCTTTCTTCGCCTCATCATCGCCAAACACACTGATATATACTTTACACGTCTTCAGATCCGGCGCTACCTCTGCCGCTGTGACAGAGGTCATCATTCCGATGCGCGGATCCTTGATCTCGTTCCGGATGATGTTGGAAAGCTCTTTCTGTACTTCCCCGTTGATCCTGGTGTTTTTAATACTGTTTTTTCTCAACTTAATTCCTCATTTCTATCTCGGCACTTCTACCATGATATAAGCCTCGACCTGATCGAACTCCTGAAGATCGTTGAATCCTTCAAATACAAGACCGCACTCATAGCCGGAGCGCACTTCTTTGACATCGTCTTTGAAACGTTTGAGGGATGCCAGATTTCCTTCGAAGATCTGGTTTCCTTCGCGGCTGATTCGAACTTTGCAGCCTCTCTGGAACGTTCCGTCCAGTACATAGCTTCCGGCGATCGTTCCGACACCGGATGCCTTGAAGAGCTGACGTACCTCGGCATGGCCGATAACTTTCTCTTCGTAAACCGGCTCAAGCATACCCTTCATGGCTGCCTCAACATCCTCAATTGCCTGGTAGATGACACGGTACAGACGGATGTCTACGCCGTTCTGCTCTGCCATGGATTTTGCGTTCGCATCCGGGCGTACGTTAAATCCGATAATGATGGCGGAAGATGCGGTTGCCAGCATAACGTCGGACTCGTTGATCGCACCGACACCGCCGTGGATGACGCGTACGGCAACTTCCTCGTTGGAGAGTTTGACAAGACTCTGTTTTACTGCCTCGACAGATCCCTGTACATCGGCTTTGACAACGAGTGCCAGTTCTTTTAAGTTACCCTCCTGAATCTGGTTGAACAGATCATCCAGGGACATCTTCGCTTTTGTCTCCTCAAGCAGGTTCTTCTTGTTCTCTGCCACGAAGGTTGCTGCGAAGTTCTTTGCTTCTTTATCGTTATCGGTCTGACCGAGGATCTCTCCTGCGTTCGGAACATCGGAAAGTCCGAGGATCTCAACCGGAGTAGACGGGCCTGCCTCTTTGACGCGGCGTCCCTTATCATCCATCATCGCACGGACTTTACCGGAGCATGCGCCTGCTGCGATGTAATCGCCGACATGCAGGGTACCTTTCTGTACCAGAATGGTAGCAACCGGTCCTTTTCCTTTATCCAGCTCAGCCTCGATGACAAGACCTCTTGCTTTCCGGTTCGGGTTTGCTTTCAGCTCGAGCACTTCGGAAGTCAGAAGGATCATCTCAAGCAGATCGTCGATACCTGCGTTGTTCTTTGCAGATACCGGAACGAATACGGTGCTTCCGCCCCAGTCCTCCGGAATCAGTTCGTACTCGGAGAGCTCCTGTTTTACACGCTCTACGTTTGCGCCTGGTTTATCGATCTTATTGATCGCAACGATGATCTCAACGCCGGCTGCTTTTGCATGGTTGATTGCCTCAACGGTCTGCGGCATCACACCGTCGTCTGCTGCGACAACGAGAATGGCGATATCCGTTGCATTGGCTCCACGCATACGCATAGCGGTGAATGCCTCATGTCCCGGGGTATCGAGGAATGTGATGTTTTTGCCGTTGCAATTTACGCGATATGCACCGATATGCTGCGTGATTCCTCCTGCCTCTCCCGCTGTGACTCTCGTATGTCTTATCGCATCGAGGAGTGATGTCTTACCGTGGTCAACGTGTCCCATAACGCATACAACGGGATCGCGTTCGCAGAGGCTCTCGGGAGAATCCTCTGCTTCATCAAAGAGCTTTTCCTCTATCGTAACGACAACCTCGCGTGTCACCTCGGCTCCGAGTTCATCCGCAACGAGATATGCGGTATCAAAATCGACCGTCTGATTGAGAGAAGCCATTACCCCCATAAGCATAAGACGCTTCACGACCTCTGATGCGGTTACCTTAAGACGGGAGGCAAGCTCCGATACCGTTATCTCATCGGGTATGCTTACCTTCAGCTTCTGCATCTTCGGCTTTTCCTGCTGTTCGCGCTTCTAGCGCTCCATATTCTGTCGATCACTGCTTTTATCCTTGCCCTTAGCAGGATAAGGATTTTTGTTCTGCTGCTTTTTCAGCTTCTGCCTGTCGGAAGTATTGCCGTTTCTTCGAACTGATTCGGGAACGAAATTTTCCAGTCGCTCATCATATTTTGAGAGGTCTACCTGCGTTGTTCTCGTATCGACGATTCTTGTCTTGCGCTCCGGTGTGGCTGCAGACATATTTCCTCTCATGACGATGGTCTGCTGTTTCTTCTTCTGATCTTCGATTCTCTGCTCGGCAGGCTTTTGTGCGGACTTCTGCTGTTTGTCGCGCTCAAAGCTCGGCTTTGCAAATCTGTCGCTTGCCTTGCTTGCGCCTCTCTGCTGCTGTGCGGCTCTTGCTTCGGCTTTTGCCTTCGCCTCCGCCTTGGCCTTGGCTTCCGCTTCCGCCTTGGCGTTTGCTTCTGCTTCCGCCTTGGCTTTTGCTTCCGCTTCCGCTTTGGCTCTTGCTTCCGCTTCCGCTTTGGCTCTTGCTTCCGCTTCCGCCTTTGCCTGAGCCTCTGCTTTGGCTTTCTCCTCGGCTTCCTCTGCGGCTCTTCTTGCCGCCTCTTCTTTTTCAAGGTAATTTTTCGTCTTTATAACAGCCTTGCCGGAAAGATAATCTCCCATATTTCCTATCTGATTTCTCTCTGTCAGCTTATCTATAAGGACTTCGAATTCCCACGGTTCAACAGTTGCCGTGGAGGTTTTTCCGGTAATTCCGAATTCGGTAAATAAATCCGTCAGCTCCTTGCTTTTCATCTCAAGGTCTTTTGCCAGCAGATTTACTCTCAGTTTCTGTGATGATAACATAAGTTCCACCCGTCCTTTCCTTATCGTTCGAGCTTGGCAAGAACAAGCTCTGCCAAGTTTCTGTCAGTAACGGCTACACATGCGGCTTCGCTCTTTCCGAATGCCGCACCGAGCTCCGCGGTCGTGCAATCTATATATACGAGCTTGACACCGTAATATGAAAAACAGTTTTCAATGCGTTTTTTCGTATTTCCCGAAGAGGAGCTGCTCGCTACTCCGAGCTTAGCCTTGCCGGAGCGCGCCGCATCGCAAGCCATATCCGTACCCATGGCAAGCTTGCCGGCGCGTTTTGCAAGACCGAGGGATGTAAGGATATTTTTTGTTTTTTCAGTCATTTTCAATCTCCGATTCCAGTCTTGCGAATATTTCCTCGGGTATCTGAGTTTCCAGACTCATCTCCAAACGCTTTTTCGCTTTCTTCAGACACTTGATGCTGGGACAGATATAAGCGCCGCGGCCTGCCTTTTTTCCTGTTCTGTCTATTTCTATATTCCTGCTTTCAGCGAGACGAACGATTCTTATAAGCTCTTTTTTCGGCTTCTTCTCACCGCAGCCTACGCATTTTCTTTCAGGCTCTTTTTTCATATTGTTGCCCTTCCGTGATCTTGTTTATGAATTACGATGTTTTGATGTCTATCTTGTAGCCGGTCAGTCTTGCCGCGAGACGGGCGTTCTGACCTTCTCTGCCGATGGCGAGGGAAAGCTGATCGTCCGGGACGATGATCCTGCAGCTCTTTTCGCCGGGCAGTACGGAAACGCTCTTTACCTCTGCGGGAGAAAGCGCCGCCTTGATATAAGCTTCGGGATCGTCACTGTATGCGATAACGTCAATCTTTTCTCCGTTCAGCTCGTTTACAATGCCGTTTATACGGCTTCCGCGGTTGCCTATGCATGCGCCGACGGGATCCACGTTTTCATCTCTGCTTTCGACAGCTATCTTGGTTCTCGAGCCTGCTTCGCGGGATATTCCGCGTATCACGACCGTTCCGTCCAGTATCTCGGGACCCTCAAGCTCGAAAAGTCTCTTGTCGTGTCGGAAGTGTGTACGTGACAGTGTGACGATGGGACCCTTGATCTCATTTTTGACCTCCATCACGAAAACCTTGATGTGGTCGCCGACTTCATATGTTTCGCCGGGAATCTGTTCGCTCTTGAGGAGTGTAGCCTCGCTCGTGCCCGTATCAACAATAGCATTTCCGTTCACGGGATCTATCTTGACGACTGTAGCTGTGACTACTTCTTCCTTCTTGCTCTCGTATTCACGTATCAGCATGCTGCGCTCCGCTTCTCTTATTCCCTGAACGATAACCTGCTTTGCGGTCTGAGCGCTGATTCTGCCGAAGTTTTTGGTTTTTACTTCAAATTCGCAGAAATCTCCTATCTGATATTTCTTTCCAATCTTTTTTGCATCCTCGAGAGATATCTGTGTTTCGGGATCCTCGACCGTCTCCACAACCTCCTTGAGACTGTAGACCTTTACGTCCTTTTTCTCGGGATTCAGAACGACGCGCACATTTGTCCGTCCGCCGTTATCTCTTTTGAAGGCGCTGATAAGAGCAGCTTCCACCTTCTCCAGCATATATTCCTTCGGTATGCCACGCTCTTTTTCGAGAGCGTCAAGAGCATTGAAAAATTCGGTATTCATTTTTTTGACCATTCCTTTCCGTGATGTTGTTTAAAAATCAAAAACAGTATTTGCTTTTGCTATTTTCGAAATATCAAAGCTTTTGTCGCCTGTCTCGGTTGAAATGACGGCAATACCGTTTTCAAATCCGATAAGCTTTCCGGTATATGCCTTTTTGCCGCTTTCATCGGGCGAGAAAAGACGTATCTCTATCTTCTCTCCGATCACGCTTTCATAATGCCACGGCTTGCGCAGCTCACGCTCTATCCCCGGAGAAGAAACCTCGAGATGATAGGAACTTTCTATCGGGTCAAGCTCATCGAGTATGGGATCTATGAGACGGTGAACCTTTTCGCAGTCGTCCAGCGTGATGCCGTCATCATGATCAATGGTTATGCGAAGATAATATTCCGCGCCCTCCTTGACAAACTCAACGTCCCATACACGATAGCCTATGCCGACTATATGCGGAGTGAGCTTTTCCTCAACAAAAGAGGCTACGCTTTGTCCCTTTGCCATGAAAATCCTCCTTACAAACAATTGAGAGCGGACCGAAGCCCACTCTCCTTCTAAAATATCATACTGTGATTATACTATACCATATGTTTTCCGAAAATGCAATAGTTTTCCCGAATTTTTTTCACATATATTTCATTTCAGCGTACTATAAGAATGAAAGATATCATCGAAAGGAGTAATTGCACGTGCGTCTGATCGTAATGAAGTCTCCAAAATTGCTTTCGCTTATCCTCAGGAGGCTCTTTCATGTGAAAAAGCCTGCGGCAAAATAAAAAAGCATTTTGTCAACCCGATTTTATATTTGGGTTGACATTTTCCTTTTTTAGTGATATTATCTATTTCGAGGTGATATCTATGAAAAGAAAAAAGTCTATATTGAAAATTACATTTTGCGCACTTTTTGCCGCGCTTATCGCCGTGTGCACACTTATTTCCATACCGATGCCCTCCGGCGTTCCGATAACTCTGCAGACATTTGCCGTGGCGCTCTGCGGATTTCTTCTGCCCATGCCGTATGCTGCCGCATCAGTTGCCGCATATCTCGGAATGGGAGCACTCGGGGCTCCAGTCTTCTCGGGATTCCGCGCCGGTTTATCCGTTCTGGTCTCCGCCACGGGAGGATTTCTCATCGGCTTTATACCGATGAGCATAATATGCGCTATACCGGCAAAGGGATGGAAAAGGCTGGCATTCGGATGCATTGGAGTATTGGCTTGTCATATCGCGGGCTTTTTGTGGTATGCTCTTGTCTGCAAAACAGGAATTTTTGCTTCTTTTCTCGCCGTTTCGCTTCCGTATCTGCCCAAAGATTTCCTGTCTGTGGCTTTGGCATATCTGATTTCTTTGAAATTGCGAGGTATTTTTTCTAAATTCTATTGCTAAACTGATTTTTTTATAGTATAATTTATCTATAATGTGAAGTCATAACTTAAAGAAATTAAAAATTAGAGGTAATTTATGCGAGCAGACGGAAAAGTAGTAAAGAATGTAGACCCGATGTATACACTTGCCACATATTTCATGCGCGAGCGTTATGATGCGCAGAATATGATCAAGGTCACCGTACCTTACGAGCCGATACACGATTATGTGATAGAAGCGAGAAAAAACGGGCATAAAATCAGTCATATGTCGGTAGTGCTTGCCGCATTCGTACGCACGGTATCGGAATTTCCCGCGCTGAACCGTTTTGTTGTGAACAGTAAAATCTATGCGAGAAATGAGCTTTCCGCAGGCATGGTCGTTCTCCGCCCCGGAGATGCAGACCCTTCCATGAGCAAAATGTACTTTGACCTCTACGATACTATTTTCACGGTCAACGAAAAGGTCACACGCTACATAGAGGATAATAACAAATCATCAAGCAAAAATTCGTCGGATGAGCTTTTTGCAAAGCTTCTTCGCTTCCCGCCGCTGGTACGTATGATCATGGCGATATACCGCTTCGGAGACAAGCACGGACTTCTTCCGAAGAGCCTGATTGATGCAAGTCCTTTCCATAATTCATTTGTTATAACAAATCTTGCAAGCATACGTACAAATTATATTTATCATCATGTCTACGGCTTCGGAACAACAAGCGTGATTCTCTCTATAGGCACGAATATAGATACGCCTAAAATGAAAGACGGCGAGATCATTCTCGAAAAAGAGATGCCCTTCGGCATCGTTATGGATGAACGCATAGCAAACGGAAGCTATTATGCAAACGCCTTTGCCAGAATGCAGAGATATCTCAGAAATCCCGAGCTTCTCGAGCTTCCACCCGAGCATGTGAACGTCGATTATGAATTTGAAGGACTTTCGGAGCGCTTCAAAAAAGAAACCAAAAAATCCAAAAAGGAAAAGAAAAAAGAATCTGCGGACGTTACCGCAGAATAAAGAAAACGAGAGGAAAAGGTATGAGAAGCTATACGCGCATGTTGGTTATATTACTTGCGACAGTGCTTCTCTGCCTTTTTGTTTTTTTATGCTTTTCAGGGACTTTTCATTCATGTGCCGATCCAGGTCACTGCTTGCTTTGCCAAACGTTTTTTGAACTCAGACGCCATGTGGCGGTGCCCGTAATCTCTTCCCTTTTCGCATTGATCGTTTTAATAGACCGTATGCTGTCTTCCGAGAAAAGCGCGAAGCCTTGCGAATCGCTCGCGAAGCTTTGTGTCAAGCTTTCCGAATAGAGGGCTTTTATACTTTTACATAAGCGCTATATTACGGAGGTTTATATTGATGAAAATATTTTTGAAAATGGTCTGTGCGACTCTTGCCCTGCTCATGCTGACGGCCGGGTTCTTCGCATGTGCCGAGGTCAAGAAAAACGACAAGCTGAAGATCGTCTGTACGGTGCTTCCTCTCTATGACTTCTGCCGTGAGATAGTCGGGAGCAATGCCGATATTATACTGCTTTCGGGAAGTTCTTCCGACTATCACAGCTATGATCCGACGGCAACCGATATTCTCGAAATATCGTCTTGCGATATTTTTGTCTATATCGGCGGTACGAGCGAAAGCTGGGTAGATAAGACCATCACCGCTTCGGGAAACGGCAATATGACAAAGGTCCGCACCATGTCGCTCGTGGAGCTTCTTCCCATAGGCGGCGAGGAGCACGATCATGATGAGCACGAGCATGAGCATGATGAGGATGAAGCGGATGAGCATATCTGGACATCCATCAAAAATGCCATTTTGATTGCCGAAGGTATATGCGATGCCGTATGCACGGCTGATGAGGAAAACAGAAGCACATACGAAGAAAATTGTCGCAAATACGGGGACAAGCTCTCCTCGCTTGATAAAGAATACAGAAAATGCGTAGAGGAAAGTCCCATAAAAGAACTCGTTTTTGCGGACAGATTTCCTTTCGCCTATCTTGCAAACGATTACGGCATAGAATGTCACGCTGCCTTCACGGGCTGCTCATCCGAATCGGAAGCGAGCTTTGAAGTTATGGCATCGCTTATAAATGAAGTAAAAGAAAAGAGTCTCCCTGCCGTTATTATGATAGAAGGCAGCAAAGGCGATATCGCCGATACGGTCTGCAAGGCAACAGGTGCGAAAAAACTGACGATGGATTCATGTCAGTCTGCTGCCAATGACACTATTGAAAAGACGGATATCTATTACAATGCAATGCGAAATAATCTTGAGATATTGAGGGAGGCTCTCGGAAATTGAAACTGATAGAAGTAAAAAATGTACGTCTCGCTTATGATGGTGTGACAATACTGGACAATATCAACTTCTATGTAAATCAGGGAGATTATTTTTGCATAGTCGGTGAAAACGGCTCAGGCAAAAGCACCCTCATGCGAGCCATTCTCTCACTCAAACCCATCTCCGGCGGAGAGATCGTCATGAACGGCATAACCAGCCGTGAGATAGGCTATCTTCCGCAACGCATCAATACGCGCAGAGATTTTCCCGCCTCTATTTATGAAGTCGTCATATCAGGCTGTGGCGGAAGTACGCTTTTTTACAAAGAAGAGCATAAGAAAAAAGCGGCGGAAGCCATCGCCCGCGTAGGTCTTACGGGCATGGAAAAGCGTTGCTTCTCTGAGCTTTCGGGAGGACAGGCACAACGTGTTCTTCTTGCCCGTGCACTTTGCGCCGCAAAGTCTATGATCCTTCTTGATGAGCCTGTGGCGGGACTTGACCCGGAGGCGACTTCCGATATGTATGACTGCGTGGAATCGCTCAATCGCGACGGAATGACTGTCATCATGATATCACATGATATTACATCGGTTTTGAAATATGCCACGAGAATACTCCATGTCGGAAACAATACTTCGTTTTTATGTGACAGAGACGCATATATCAAGCATATTGAGGCGATCGAAAAGGAGGGCGGCAAATGAATATATTTGAAAAGCTGTCTTCCTATCTTTCATTCTCATTTGTCCGCTATGCCATCATCGCCGGAATAATGATCTCCCTTTGTTCGGCGCTTATCGGCGTCAGCCTTGTGCTGAAGCGTTATTCCATGATAGGCGACGGATTGTCACACGTGGCTTTCGGTGCAATGGCAATGGCTTCGGCACTCAGTCTTGCGCCGATGGTCGTCGCCATTCCGGTTACGGTGGTCGTGGCTGTCTTTCTTCTGCGGACGGGCGGAAAGTTCAAGGGGGATACATCGATCGCGCTTATCTCCGTCTCATCGCTTGCCGTCGGATATCTTATACTGAATATTTTCCCCACCTCATCCAATACGGCTTCCGATGTCTGTACGACGCTTTTCGGCTCGACGTCCATCCTTACGCTCACGTGCGGTGAGGTCTGGCTCTGTGCGATACTTTCGTTATGCGTTGCAGTGCTGTTTTTGATATTTTACAATAAAATATTCTCCGTCACCTTTGATGAGGAATTCTCACGCGCCTCAGGAACGCCTACCGCGCTGTACAATACGGTATTCGCCATCATCGTAGCGGTTGTCATCGTTCTTTCCATGAGTCTTGTCGGCGCTCTCCTCGTTTCTGCTCTGATCATCTTCCCTGCCGTTTCCGCCATGCAGATCTTCAAGAGCTTCAAGCAGGTTACGATATGCTCGGTAATCGTGTCGGTACTGTGTGCTCTCGTCGGACTTTTCGTCGCCATTCTGTACGGTACCCCCGTAGGCTCAACAATTGTGGTGGCAAATCTTTTGATACTTGCCGTATTTACCGTAATAGGCAAGATAAGGAGACATTCATGAAAAATATTGTTTTAAAAAGGCGTATTTCCATGCTCATCATCCTGCTCATACTGATGCTTTCCGTATCGTCTTGCGCAGGTAAAGGCGATACCGACTTGGATTTAACAAAGATGAGCGATACTCTGCGATATTCCACCGTTGTGGATATGAACCAGAATCCGAAGAATTATCTCGGAAAATCGGTTCTTATCTCCGGTACGTACTACAAGAGCTATTTTGACGAAACACAAAATTACTATCACTTTGTAACCGGCTTGGACGATACGGGCTGTTGCTCATGGGGATATGAATTTATTCTGGACGAAAGTCAATTTTCCTATCCCGCCGAGGATGCTCAGATCACCTTACATGGAACGATCCGTTCATATACCGAGCTTGATATCGTATATTATTATATCGATGTGGACAGAATGGAATAAAAAAATAAAAACCGCCGCGGCGGTTTTTATTTTTTATTCAGATTATTCCTTGATATGTCCCTTTTGCACTTCGTCCAGAATGATCTTCTCGATATAAGGGTATACGGCGGGAAGTCCCTCCAAAACAGGTGCCATGCGCTTATATACGGCTTCCTTTGTGACACCGTTCAGCGCCCACGTATAGCCCTCATTGAGCGCATTGGAAATCAAAGGCTGTATTCTGTCCAGTGCGGCGGCATACTTGGCATCATTCGTTTCTTCGGCATCAAATTCTTCCCAGAGCAAACGCAAAGGTGCCGACTCGGGGCACATGGAAAAGAGCTTATCTGCCGCTTGTCTTTCTCTGTCTGCCTTATCCGTATTTCCGACAGTGTCGTAAGCAAAGGTATCGCCTGCGTATATCTCGACCAAGTCATGAACAAGTGTCATCTTGAGTACCTTTTCCATATTGAGGGGAAAAGGCGCGTACTTTTCGAAAAGAATAGCCATCATCGCGAGATGCCATGAATGCTCCGCATCATTTTCTCTGCGTGAGCCGTCATATATCAGCGAGCGGCGAAACACCGTTTTCATTTTATCTATCTCTTTTACAAAGTCAAAGACACGTATTATGTTATCCATATTTTCCAGCATGATAACCATCTCCTATCTATAGAAATACCCGACAAAACAGAAAGAAATCACCATTAGGGCGCACTCTGTAAGGAAATTAAAGCGGTTAATTTTTCTGCCTCTTACTGAAACACAGGCGTACCGCTATTTGCAAATCGCAATCCAATTATGTCCAAAGCAATATGAACATAATCGATATAAGGAGGAATGTCCATAAAAGTATCAATTTATGTTGAACAGTTCAAATCCGCAGATCCCAATTTACCAAACTCGCTGTATCAAAAATACTGCGAAAAGTCGAGGGAGAGGCTACTTCCTTACATAGCCTTTCCCTCGGATTCCATTCCTGTGCGCGGGCAATATTTATATTTAAACTCCGGAATAAGCGGAGAAACCGCCGTCTACCGGGACAACAATACCGTTTACAAAGCCCGAAGCACCTTCATCACAAAGCCAGAGAAGCGTACCGATAAGGTCGCTCGGCTCTCCGAACTTTTCCATCGGCGTATTGCGGAGGATCTTGCGGCTTCTCTCCGTATAGCTTCCGTCGGGATTTGTGAGAAGAGTCCTGTTCTGCTCTGTGAGGAAGAAGCCTGGCGCCATTGCATTTACACGTATGCCGACCTTGGAGAAGTGAACTGCCAGCCACTGTGTGAAGTTAGAAACAGCCGCCTTGGCACCGGAATAAGCGGGAATCTTCGTCAGCGGCGTAAAAGCATTCATGCTGGAGATGTTCACTATGCAGCAACCCTTTTTTTCCGCCATGTCGCGTGCAAATGTCTGCGTGGGCATGAGTGTTCCGAGGAAGTTGAGATTGAAAACAAACTCCACTCCTTTGGGATCGAGGTCAAAGAAGGTAACGGCATCGCCCGCATCCTTGAGGTCCTCGGGGAAAAGATATTCCTTTGTGGTCGTTCCCTTCGGATTGTTTCCGCCGGCACCGTTTAAAAGTATATCGCATGTGCCGAGCTTTTCATTTATGGTTTTTCTTGCTTCTTCAAGACTGTCCTTGTCCAGAACATTTGCCGCTACGGCGATTGCAGTGCCGCCGTCGGCGATTATCATATCGGCAACCTTCTGTGCCGCTTCAAGACGCAGATCGCAAACGGCAACCTTTGCACCGCATGCTGCGAGAGCACGGGCAAATTCCGAGCAAAGCACACCGCCGCCGCCCGTCACAACGGCAACCTTGTCTTTCAGTTCAATTCTGAAGGGTAATTTCATCATGATATTATCTCCTTTCGGCAAAAGCCGATTATTTATGATATTATTTTACACCTGCTTTTCACAAATGTCAAGGCAGAAGCCGTACTTCGCACATCAGAGGGTATCTATAAGCTTTCCGAAATCATCGGCGCTGTTTACTATATACTGAGCTCCTGTTTCTGCCAGAATCTCGGCAGAGCGATATCCCCAGCTTGCACCGACCGTAATAAAGCCTGCGTTTCTGCCGGTTTTCATATCGACATCGGAATCGCCTATATAAGCTATTTCGCAAGGCTCGCAGCCGAGGATCTTTGCGAGCGCGAAAGCACTCGTCGGATCAGGCTTCTCAGGGAATTTCTCCCTCTTGCCCCAAGGATCGTCTATCAGACCCGAAAAGAACTTATCGCATATGATTTTTACATTGCAGTCGTCTTTATTGGAAAGCACGGCTGTTTTCTTTCCGTCCCTTCTGAGCTTTTTGAGAAGCTCTATAATGCCGTCATAAGGGTGCGTTTTGTCTACCATGTGGTTTTTATAGTGTTCAAGGTATAGCCCTACCGCTTTTTCTTTATCTTCCGTGGAAAGTTGAGGCATGCAGAGCTTAACGAACTCAGGCGTTGAAAGATTTACGGCATAAAGCACTTCGGCTTCCGTAATCGGAGGCAAACCGAAGTCTGCGCGCACCTCCGAGAGTGTGATGATCAGATCCGGCATGGTATTGGTAAGCGTTCCGTCGAGGTCAAAAACTACAGCTTTTATCATTTTTATTATTTTTTCTCCCGTACAAATCAAAATTTCCGATTTTTTATTCTACCAGAAAATCTCCTATTTGTCTATAGCTAAATTAAATTTTTTCGATGAATTTTTTGCGATGAAAATAGCAATAAACAAAATCGCTTATCCCATCAGATATTCGTCTATCGCTTTTGCCGCCGTCTTGCCGGCGCCCATAGCCGAGATAACGGTGGCGGCACCGGTCACGGCATCGCCGCCCGCATATACCGCTTTTTTGGAAGTGAGCCCATCTTCATTTACCGTTATTCCTCCGCGGGAATTCACCGCAAGTCCGTCGGTCGTCGATTTTATCAGCGGATTCGGCGATGTGCCTATCGCCATGATGACCGTATCCACTTCCATTTCAAATTCACTGCCTGCGATCTCCACAGGGCGTCGTCTTCCCTTTGAATCCGGTTCTCCAAGCTCCATTCTTATGCAACGGATACCGCGTACAAAGCCGTTTTTCGGGTCTTTGGCATCGTCGGAATTTTTACATCCGAGTATTTCCACGGGATTGCACAGAAGTCTGAATTCTATGCCCTCTTCCTCGGCATGCTCCACCTCTTCTCGTCTTGCCGGAAGCTCGTTCATGGAGCGCCTGTATACGATATATACCTTTTCGGCACCGAGCCTCAACGCTGTTCTCGCGGCGTCCATAGCAACATTTCCACCGCCGACAACGGCAACTCTGCCGCCCTTCATGAGCGGCGTATCGCAGTCCTCGAGATATGCGCGCATCAGATTGCTGCGCGTGAGAAATTCATTTGCGGAATAGACGCCGTTCAGCGATTCGCCTTCTATGCCCATGAAATTCGGAAGTCCTGCGCCGGAACCGATGAAAACGGCTTCAAAGCCCATTTCAAAAAGCTCATCTACCGTCAGTGTCTTGCCGATCACGACATTTGTCTCTATATCAACCCCGAGTTTTTTCAGAGTTTCCACTTCTTTTGCGACGATAGCCTTGGGCAAACGAAATTCCGGTATACCGTAAACGAGAACGCCGCCTGCCGTATGGAGTGCTTCATAAACGGTCACGGCATAGCCTTTTTTTGCCAGATCGCCGGCGCACGTAAGTCCCGAGGGCCCGGAGCCGATGACGGCTACCTTGTGTCCATTGGGGGCGGGAGCGGCCGGAGCTTCGGAGCCGAACGTATTGTGCCAATCGGCAACAAATCTCTCCAATCTGCCTATGCCGACAGATTCTCCTTTCAATCCGCGCACACATTTTGATTCGCACTGCGTCTCCTGCGGGCATACTCTGCCGCAAACGGCGGGGAGCGACGATGTCTCGGATATGATCTTATACGCCCCCTCGAAATCGCCCACTCTGACAGCGGCGATAAATTCGGGAATACGGATCTTTACGGGACAACCGTCAACGCAAGGCATATTCTTGCAGTTCAGACAGCGAAAAGCCTCGTTTATCGCCGTTTCCTCGGAATAGCCGAGCGCTACCTCACTAAAATTATGTGCCCGCTCACAGGCGTTTTGTGCAGGCATGGGATTTCGCATCGGAGACATGTTTATTTTTGAGTCTGCCATATCAGTTTGCCCCCTTTTTTAAGAGATTGCATACCTTTTCATGAGCACTGCGCTCAAAGGAAGAATACATTCTTGAGCGCATCATCGCTTCGTCAAAATCCACCTCATAGCCATTAAAATCAGGTCCGTCTACACATGCGAATTTTGTCACCTTGCCGTCAGCCGTATTCAGCGTGAGTCTGCAGCCGCCGCACATGCCCGTGCCGTCTATCATGATAGGGTTCATCGAGACGGTAACGGGAATTCCGAAGGGCTTCGCCGTGAGAACGACATATTTCATCATGACAAGAGGACCTATGGCAATGATCATATCAAATTTCTCTCCGTCCTCAAGCATCTTCTTCAGCGGCACGGTGACATTGCCCTGCTCACCGTAGGAGCCGTCATCCGTCATGACCGTAAGCTTATCTGAGCATGCGGAAAAGTCGCTCTCGAGAATCAGCAGATCCTTGTTTCGAAAGCCAATGATGCTTGTGACATCAGCGCCGCTTTCATGAAGCTTTTCCGCTATCGGCAAGGCTATGGCGCATCCGACGCCGCCGCCGACAATACACACCTTCTTTAAATGATCGAGTTTTGTCGGCGTGCCGAGAGGGCCGACGAAATCTTGCAGATAGTCCCCTACTTCCTTGCGGCTGAGCTTTTCCGTTGTCGCGCCGACAATCTGAAATATGATCTTCACCGTACCATTCAGGGGATCTGTTCCGGCGACGGTAAGCGGTATACGCTCCCCGTTTTCATCCACGCGGAGTATGATGAACTGCCCCGGCTGTGCCTTCCCTGCTACGAGCGGCGCTTCTATTCTGAGCTGAACCACCGTGGGATTCAAAATCTTTTTTTCCGCTATTCTGTACATGGTCTTTTCTCCGTTTTTTATATTTATGTTATCCAAGCATCCGTAAATATATCAGAGTGTCGTCACTATAATTTCCGCCTTGCCGTCGAGCGCGAGATCTCCCGATCCCGCAGGTATGAAATAGCTTTCGCCTTTGTCTATGGCATATTTCTTTCCGCCGAAAATGATCTCGGCGCTTCCGTGCGTGCAAAGCAAATGAATAAAGCTGCTGTCAGAAGCAAAAAGCTTTTCTTCTCCCGCAAGCTCTGATTTGCGTACCGAGAAATATTTGCATTTTGCTATCACATCGCCGTCATGCTCGGAAGTAACGGCATTTTCGTCATAACGCTCTATTACCGCAAGTGCATCGTCCACATGAAGCGCGCGTAGCGAACCGTCCGGCTGTCGGCGATTGTAATCGTAGACGCGGTATGTGATATTGGAATTTTGCTGTATCTCGGCAATCAGTATTCCGTGGCAAATGGCATGTACCATGCCTGAAGGGATAAAATACGCTTCTCCCGCCTTAACCGGAACGTAGTTCATCAGCTTCTCGAGCGTTCCCGCGGCGATAGCCGAACGGATCTCATCGCTCGTATATTTTTTCCTGAGCCCGTAAATGATCTTTGCGTCGGGCGCGGCGGAAACAATATACCACATCTCCGTCTTTCCGAGGTCATCGGTATGTGCGAGCGCATATTCATTATCCGGATGCACCTGAATGGAAAGGTCGGCTTCTGCATCGATAAGCTTTATGAGCAGCGGAAAGCGGTCACCTGAAAAGCCTTTGGCAATATAATCGGGATTTTCTTTGATATATTCTTCAAAGGTTCTGCCGTCATATTCGCCGCCGCTTATCATGTTCACTCCGTCCGTGCGACAGGTCAGCTCCCATGCCTCGGCTATCCTTTCTCCCGGCTTTCCGATACCGTATTCGCGTGAAAGACGTGTTCCGCCCCAGATGATCTGCTTTGTGACAGGTAGAAGTTTTATCGGGTATCTCATGCTGTTTTCCTCTTTGCGTTTTAGATTTTATGTTTTAGCGTCAAGCTCTTCAATATATTTTATAATACCACATATCGGCGCATAATTCAATAATCTGCAAAGAAAAAATCAGCAGGTTTCCCTGCCGATTTTTACATAAAATTACTCTTTCTTTTTAGTGAAAAATACTGCCATATCGGCGCAAGCGCAACAGCCGCCGCTATACATATGACGATAGTAACGGTCTTTCCTCCGCCGCTTCGGAATCTCCCGTTGTATCTGCCGTAACAGATGTGGTCTCCGTGCGCGTGACAAATTCCGCAACCGAGGTGATATCTGTTGTTTCCGCCGTGCCTGTCGTGACGGGGGTCTCTGCAGTATCGCTTGTATGTATGAATAAACTTCTTATTGTTACTGCTTTATCAAAGCCTTTTGCATCAGGCAAATAAACTCCCGTATGTTGATCAATATCGACAAGATTTTTATCCTTCAATTTCATTAGATCTATTGCACAAAAAAGCTTCAAAAAAGAATATAATTAAACATAGAATTTTTTGAAAATTCAGTATCTCTGAATTTTCATTATTCTTAAGTGATCGTCCGGAAGTTGTCCGTTTTATTGCGGAAATTTCGCATTGCATTGTTGCTCTTCCGTATGATTCCTTATTCCAATTCTTCTTTTTTTATCTTTATAATTTTGTTGGAGTTTAAGCATCCTTCGGAATTATTAGAATGATAATAGGCAACAAGGAAATAGTCTCCGCCGTCAAAAATCGCAGCATAGCAATATCCGTTCCTTTCGTCATCCTCTAAATAGAAAACTTTTTCAAACTTATTTCCGTCATCTTCCGAAACTGCGCATACATAAGGCGTTCTGCCCCAGCTTCTGACATCTGCAAGCTTCCGTGTTGTGTAAGACGGTATAGGATTGAAAATTGCAACAACCTTATCACCGCATACTTTTTTCATACTCATAGGAGATAATGGCGATGTAAAGAACTTTTTTGGATGCGGAGTTGTCCATGTTTTGCCATTATCATAGGATATACATTCATACTGAAATCCCATATCTGTTCTTGACCACGCAACGATCTCGCCTGATCTATGTTGATAAAGTCCGCTTTCCTGGAGTCCTGAGCCGCTTTCCTTTTCAGGAATCTCAATATCCTCTGCTAATTTATACCAGGTATATCCGTCATCATCAGATGCAAAAATATTAAGCTTTGCAACCGGTTTAATATTAAAACTACCGGGTTTTGGAGGATTGTTGCCACTAAACGGATGGCAATTGGCCGGAATAAGGATTCTGCCGTTTTTAAGCCTTATAACCCTATCATTATTAGTAACAAAATACTTATCCTCATTTATGCATCTGATAGGTTCTGCCCATGTTTTTCCGTTATCTGATGACCTTATCATATACACGACACATGAACAGGGGTCATTTTCTTTTTTCAGATAAAAAACTCCTATATCTCCATTATCAAAGCGAAGAAGCGATGCACACATTACATTTGTGGAATCATGCTTTACTATCAGCTTTTCATCCTGCCAGGTTTCTCCCTCATCGTAGGAATATATTGCATAAATATCGGCAGGACAATGGTCATTCCAGTCATTGCCTTCATATTTGGAATATGCATACATAATTGTCTGCTCATTAATTCTCAAAAAAGAACCTTCGCCATTTCTCGGATTTCCTTCTGTCGCTTCTAAAAACAGCACTTCTTTTCCTATCTTTTTCATCGTTAATCCTCCGAAAATATCCTAACCTTTGCAATAACCGTCACAAGCGCCTTGCTTTTGTCAAAATCAGATATAATAGTGTGAGCATCTTCCGGAAATACGATTATAAAATCCTTCTCAGACATTGCAATCAAGTCTTTCAGCATCACAACAGCCAAAAAATTCCCTTCCCGAAAGTATATAGTGTACACCAATGAATTTTCTGTGAATCTCATCAATATCTGAGCAAGCATCACTTGCAACAAGCGGATTTACCCAAGCATCAGCAACCACAGGAAAGAAACGCTGTCAGAAGCTGAATATACTGTCTTTTGCTTAATCTTTCTCTGCAAATTACACAATCTATTATAGAAATCACTACAAGGAGCATATAAAATTCCCCACATGCCTGAAAAATAAGCGGAAAGATTCCCAAACATATAAGCGATAACTTTTCAAAGGTAAATCAGTATATTTTATATATATCACATGCCGGCGCATAAGTCAATAATCCGCAAAGAAAAAATCAGCAGGTTTAGGAGTGTTCTCATAAGGATGTTTACAAATTTCGGCAGAGATATTGTTTTCTCTGCCGATTTGTGTTATAATGAGACTAACGAAAAGCCTCCCTCCGAGAGGGAGGGGGACCGCGTTAGCGGTGGAAGGAGCCTGCGCAACTTTCGATTTGTGAAAACCTTCGTGTAACGCATTCTCCCTCAGTCGCCTACGGCGCCAGCTCCCTCCCGGAAGGGGCCTTAGGATGCATGCAACCATAGGGGTATGGGCTTTGCCCGAAGCATTTGTAATACAAAGGCGAAACTTGCGATTAACGATAATAAACGAGGTGTTATTATGGACGGCAAAATAAAAAAATACATAGAAGAAAATAAAGTTTGTTCGGATTTGATATTTAGAAACTGGAGCGAGTTTGTAGAATTGCTTTTTGAGTGTGGAGGTTTTGTAAACGAGATCCTCTGGTTTGAATACGTCTTGATAGACAAGCAAAAGGATTCATTAGGTGGTGGAGGATACGGTGATAAAGAAAATCCCGAATATATGTGGGCTGAAACAATGATATATGACAGAAATATGAAACATTGTTCTTTAGAAGAAATCAGAGCCCATATTGTAGAAACTATTGATAAGTATAAGCCGCATCATTTAGTTCCTTGCTTTTTTGATATTGGCTAAAAAAATTAACCCCGACAGATTAAAAAATCTGTCGGGGTTAATCTTTGTTTTCTGCGAATCAAGTTGAATTGAACTTCCTTATGAGAAGAAGCCCTTCCCTGCCGATTTTTACATAAAATTACTCTTTCTTTTTAGTGAAGAATGCTGCCATACCGGCCGCAAGCACAACAGCCGCCGCTATACATATGACGATAATGACGGTCTTTCCGCCGTCCGCTGCGGAATCTCCCGTTGTATCTGCCGTAACAGATGTGGTCTCCGTGCCCGTGACGGATTCCGCAACCGAAGTGGTACCTGTCGTTTCCAACGTGCCTGTCGTGACGGTGGTCTCTGCAGTATCCCCGGTCTCCGGCTCTTCCGATTTGCTTATCCATTTTGCGTAAATGGAAATTTCGCCTGATTCTTCCGTCGGCTTGCCGAAATCAAATTCAGAAAGAAACTCCGCATCCTCATACCATCCCGCGAAGGTATATCCCGCTCTCTCCTCGGCATACGGGAGCATAAAGGTATCACCCACCTCCGTAGCGTATACAGGATATTTCGGCGTGGCATTTTCAAATTTCAGGATCGCCGCTTCCGTGGTTTTTATCCACTTTGCGTAGAGGTAAACGTCCGTCTTGTCGTTCTTTATAAGCGACATGTCATAGCTATCGCCGCTGAAATCTTCGGCAAAATACCAACCGCCGAACGAATAGTTCGAGCGCTTCATTGTAAGCGAGTATTTGAGGGTATTGCCGGGATAGACCTTTACATTATAGAAGCCGCCGCGTGTCCCCGGCATATTCTGACAGAGATAGTACGTCGCATAATCCTTTTCCTTGACGGGAAGAAGTGTTGTCGATGCGCCCTCATAATACGTCGTGCCGAGATCGCTTTCGATAAACACTTTATAATAATATTTCTTTCCGCTTGCCAGCCCTGTGAATTCATGGCTGAAAACTCCGCTTTCATCAAGCTCGCAGATAATCTTTGTGCCGTTTTCTTCGGTCACATCCGCCTTATCCGACAGAATATATCCGCATGAAACAAGGTTTCCGCCGTTCATGGTCGTTATCCTTGTTGTCAGAGCAATGTTGTCAAGCCCTTTTTCCGTTATGGATGTTTTTCCGTAAGGACCGGGCGTGTACGTTGTCGTCACTCTCACCTTCATCTCTGTGTCACCGGCGGAAAGAATATCTATGGTTACCTTGAAATCCTTTGCCTCCTCATCTGCGAGAAGCGTATAATATGTACCACTCACCGGAAATTTGTAGTTTGTGCTTACAAATTGCTTTTGACTCTGCGAATCCGTCTCGCCGTTTCGGAAAACACCGCTGCAACTTATTGTTTTGTTACTCGAAAGTATTGCCGCAAGAGGATCATTACCCTTCTCCGAGCGGTTTGATGTGGAAACGGATTCATCGATATGCCATATGACGATTCCCTTCTGATCATAGGAATTGGAATCAAAATACGATTCGTTTCCGGCAGTGACGTTATATCTGTTTTCCACGAGGTAATATTCCTTCGGATTCGGCGTATTGATGCGGAGCACGGAATATTTGCCTTCCGTACTCTGGCGCGAATAGAGCGTATATTCACCGTTGGCGGCGGGAGTATACCCGCAGAAGCCGAATTGTAATGCATGATACGGGTCGAGATGTGAGGGCGACTGACCGCTTGCTTCGCCGTCCTTCCTGCCGTGACTCCCGCTTCCCATAAGGGACATATTGCCGACATATTGATCATATTTCTTTGTGCTTGTCGATGTGTCGTAAAGGTCGGTAGCTCCGA
>URUL01000027.1 GCA_900551005.1 uncultured Ruminococcus sp.
TCTCTTCTGGCGGGCGAGTTTACAGCGGCGCCTAAGCTTGCTTCGGCCCGAACCCCCGAATATCTCAATTTAAGTCCGATAAGCCATCTCAAAAACAGATACGATATCAAAACATGTATCGGCTGTGAGCCCTACGGGTATTTCAATAAATATATGATAACCGTGGCCTCCAATATATACATCGCCTATTTGTTTGCCGATGACAGTATCATGCCTACCGCTTCCAAGGCAGAAAAGGGCGGCTATGTTGTCAGCACGAGCGAGCATTTTCATAAGACGTTTCTCAATGCCGGCGGCTACTTTCTCGAACTTGATACAAATGCGGACTTGCACTATGATGCAAACGGACTCGGGCGCGTGCATAAAAAGGACTGCTCATCGTTTGTTTGTTTGTCGGTGCCGTTCCCGTCAGAGCCGAAGTATACTTTAGAAAAAGAAAATCCTTACGCAATGTCTATTTGCTGTTATGTCGAAGACGGCAGCGAGCTTTTGTTCGGAGCGGATGCGCAGGCGGAATATACGCTGGTCGGCAGTAAGGCAACGGATGATATCGCAGAGGCAGTATTTAACTGCAGACTTTCCGACAGCATCACCGTGACGCAGAAATACAGTGTATCCGAAAACGGTGTGGATATCACGCTTTCAGGCAGTGAAAACGTCGGCTTCATGCTCCCCGTATTTGACTTTGACGGTGTCGACAGCACCGAGATCACTGTGGCGGCAAAGTCGGTTTGTGTAAAATATGACGGGTCTGCCTGTACTTACATCTTTGACGGGAATTTATCCGAGGACTTCCGATACTTTTATAACCGAAACGGAAGATACAGGGGCTACCGTCTCAGGGGCAATTCTTTGCATATGGAGATAGATTCGTTGAAATAATAAGGAACAGGGTGATAGTATGTCTGATTATAAATGCGGTCTTGTGTCGGTTTCTTTCAGGGGAAATACGCCAAAGCAGATATTGTCTGCGGCAAAGGAAGCAGGACTTTATTTTATTGAATGGGGTAGTGATGTGCACGCGCCGAAGGATGATGCGAAAAAGCTCCGTGAAATTGCAGAGCTGCAAAAAAGCTATGGCATAGCCTGTAGCTCATACGGCACATATTTTCGCTTGGGCATAACGCCTATGTGCGAGCTGGATGGCTATATCAATGCCGCCCGAATATTGGGTACCGATATATTGCGGCTTTGGTGCGGAGATAAGGCTCCGCAGAAGTATACCGACGAAGAGCGGGCGTATTTATTCGGAGAATGTATCAAAGCGGCGAAAACCGCCGAAAAGAGCGGTGTCAAGCTCTGTATGGAATGTCATGGCGGAACGTATACGGAGACGATGGACGGCGCGCTGGAGCTGATGCAGGCTGTAAATTCAAGCAGCTTTCGTATGTATTGGCAACCGAATCTGTACAGGACCGAAGAGGAAAATCTTCGGTATGCTGAGGCATTGTCAGACCGCACAGAGCATATCCACGTTTTTAACTGGATCGGCAAAACGCGCCTGCCGCTAAAGGGCGCTATCGATATCTGGAAGAAATATCTGGGAAAATTTCAGGGGGAGAAAACTCTGCTTCTGGAATTTATGCCGGATGATGACATCCTGTCTTTGCCGGGCGAAGCGGATGCACTCAGAAAGATTGCCGATATGTGACGGCGACGAAGCAATACATAAAATAAGCAGACTGCGCGGGTGCCGAACGGCATGGCAGTCTGCTTTTTTATAAAAAATATCGCTTTTAAAAAAGGGAAAGCATCGGCACGCGAAAAACGGTCGATGCTTATGAATATTTACTGATCTGCGGAAATCGCGAAAAGTTTTTTCGCATTTTCTTCGGTTATGCGGGCGACTGTCTCGATATCTACGTCGTGCAGCTCCGCTATTTTTTCTGCGGTATAGCGGATATATCCGCTGTGATTCATTTTTCCGCGCATTGGCACGGGCGCCAGATACGGTGCATCCGTTTCTATGAGCAGGCGCTCGAGAGGCGTTGCTTTTGCCGCCTCGTGCGTTTTTGCCGCATTGGAAAAAGTCACGACTCCCGAAAAAGAGAGATACCAGCCGCGCTTGATATATTCGCGTGCCATCTCGGCGCTTCCGCTGTAGCTGTGTATCACGCCGCGAACGGACGGATGGGCACATACCATATCGAAAACATCGGCATGCGCCTCTCTGTCATGAATTATGACAGGCATCGAGAGCTCTTCCGCCAGCTTCATCTGCGCCTCGAAGAAGCGCATTTGCACGTCTTTTTCCGAGAAATCGTAGTGATAGTCAAGTCCTATTTCGCCGATGGCGACGACTTTCTTTTCGCGACAGAGAAGGGAAAGCCTTTCCATCTCCTTTTCGAGCGAGGGAAAACGCATGCATTCGCTCGGATGAATACCGGCGCTTGCATACATATGCGGGTATTTTTTCGAGAGAGCGATACATTTCTCCGCATCGTCATTATCTATAGAGACGCAGATTATCCCGCATATGTCGGAGGAAAACAGTTCATCTGTCAGCGTAAGGTTTCCCGCGAGCTTTTCATCGGTATAATGCGCATGAGTATCAAAAAATTTTACCATGATTATTTTGCGTTTGCTGCTTTTCTCGCCTCATTATCCGCGGCTATGCGCTCAAGCATCTTTGCCTCGTCTATGCGGGCGAAAAGCACTCCCGTATCGTTTACTTCTTTTCCGGCTTCAAGTCCGCCGAAGACTGCCGCACCGTCGACTCCCGTATTCTCGGCGCTTACCGCATGCAGAATTTTTTCACATGTCTCGGGCATTACGGGAGAGAGCAGAATGGTGGATATGCGAAGCGATTCAAGCAGATTGTATATTACCGTTTTCAGCCTGTCTGCTTTGGCTTCATCCTTCGCAAGCGACCATGGCGTCGTTTCGTCAACATATTTATTCGCGCGGCGGAGCAGATCAAATACGGCTGAGATGGCATCGGCGATATGATAGCTCTCCATATTTTCGGTAAAACCCTCGTATGCTGCCTTTGCCGCAGAGATGAGCTCATCATCCGGTTCGCCCTTTTCCGCAGGGGAGGGGATAATGCCGCCGAAATATTTCTTCGTCATGGAAACCGTTCTCGAAACAAGATTTCCGAGCGTATTTGCAAGATCCGTATTGAATGTCGAAATCACCGATTCGTATGTGATACTGCCGTCGGAAGCATAGGGGGTTTCCGCGAGCAGATAATAGCGGATGGCATCGAGACCGAAATAATTGACCGCGTCGTCGGGATAGATGATATTACCTTTTGATTTACTCATCTTGTCTCCGCCGAAAAGTATCCAAGGATGTGCGAATATCTTTTTCGGCACAGGCTCCCCCAGCGCCATTAAGAATATGGGCCAATAGATCATATGGAAGCGGATGATATCCTTTCCTATGACATGGAGGTCGCAGGGCCAGTATTTTTTGTATAGCTCGGAGGGATTCTCGGGGTCATAGCCGAGGGCGGAAACATAATTGGGAAGAGCATCCAGCCATACATAAACGACATGCTCCGGGTCAAACGGAACGGGAACCCCCCATTTTATTGTGGAACGTGTCACGCAGAGGTCTTGTATGCCGGGCTTGATAAAGTTATTTATCATCTCTTTTTTGCGCGATTCGGGAACGGCAAAATCCGGGCATTCCTCATAGAATTTTTCGAGGCGCTCCTGATATTTGCTCATTCTGAAAAAATACGCTTCTTCGCTCGAGCGCTTCAAAGGTCTGCCGCAGTCGGGACAAATGCCGTCGGGAGCCTGTGTTTCCGTGAAGTACGATTCGCAGGGAACGCAATAAAGCCCTTCATACGTGCTCTTGTATATATCGCCCTGCTCATAGAGCTTTGTGAAGATCTTCTGGATGCACTCTACATGCTCCTCGTCCGTTGTACGGACAAATTTGTCATAGCTTGCCCCCATCAGCTTCCATATATCCTTGATAACGGCGACGACCTCATCTACATATTCCTTCGGAGAAACGCCCTTTGCTGCCGCGAGATCCTCTACCTTCTGCCCGTGCTCGTCCGTACCGGTGACGAAATATACGTCATAGCCCTGCTCGCGCTTGAAGCGCGCTATCGCATCTGCCGCCACGATATCATAGACATTGCCGATATGCGGCTTGCCGGAAGCATAAGGGATTGCCGTTGTCAGATAAAATTTTCCTTTGTTTTCCATAAAAATTTATGTCCTGCCTTTTCAGTTATTTCTTTCGTAAACTATATTTCCGGCGACTATCGTCTTTTCTATATGAAGATTTTCGTCGCATATGACTATATCAGCCGATTTGCCTATGGCGAGCGAGCCTGTCTTATCATAGATGCCTGCCATTTCAGCAGGTGCTTTCGTCGCGCAGAGAAGTGCTTTTTCAAGCGGGATATCGCAGAATTTCATGAGGTTTAGGATCGCTGTGGGGATATCGAGCGCACTGCCTACGATAACGCCCGCTTCCGTGCACGCCTTTTTCCCTTGGAGCTTGAACGGAATGCCGTTCATATCGTAATCTCCGTCCGGCAGTCCCGCCGCGGGTATGGAGTCCGTTACCAGGACAAATTTATCTCCGAAGCGGAGCTTGGCATTGTATGCGGCTTCGACCGTTTCCGGAGCGAGATGAATACCGTCACAGATAAATTCCGCGAAAGCCGAGGTTGCGAGAGCCATGCCGGAAGCACCCGGCTCACGATGTCTGAAGGGCGACATCGCATTGAAAGTATGTGTAAACGATATTGCTCCGTCGGCAAGCGCACGGCGGACTGTCTCCGCATCTGCACCCGTGTGGCCGATGGCGACGCTTCCTCCGTTTCGCACGATCTTGTGGATGACACCTTCCCCCTTGTTATCATGCTCGGGAGCTATAGTGAAGTGCGCATGGAGTGGGGCGATCTTCTCCATGATGCCTGCAATTTCCTCGAAGTCCGGCTCACGGATAAACGATTCTGTATGGCATCCGCGCTTACCGCCATCTATATACGGTCCCTCGACATGGATGCCTGCAAACCGTGCGCCGCCCTTTGCATTGACTATATTTTCTATTGCAGCGTAAATTTTTTCGAGTGGCGCCGTCATCACTGTGGGGTAGAGTGCTGTGACGCCCGTCTTCGCGTATTCTATAGCGAGCGCATTCATCTCACCGGCATCGGCATTCATGATATCGATGCCCATTCGCCCGTGCGTATGCAGATCGATGAATCCCGGGAGTACATATGCTCCGCCGGCGTCTATCGTTTTGAGCGCGATGCCTTTTCCGCAGATCACATCTTCAAAATAAAGCGTCCGTTCTTCAAAGGCACATTTTTCGGTATTATATACCTTCCCACCGATTATTCTTGTTTTCATAGTGCTTCCTCTACTATTTTATACCTTTATATATTTTTTGAATTGTAATGTTATGCATCTGTATAATCAAGCTTTTGCGGCAATTTTACCGTATCTTAAAACAGTATAGCATATTTTTCCTTATTTTACAAGGAAAAATGCAGGTTTTTGCTATTTTTTCATGACCTCGGCGTATACTTCACTCTTCGGGAGACTTCTGTCCGCTGCTACCGCTTTTACAGCGTCCTTTTTTGTCATTCCGAGCGAAATATAATGCTCCATGTGCTCCTCCGGGCTCATTCCGGACCAGAAAGCCTCTGCGCGGATTTCTTCTTCGGAGGTCCCCTCGAGAATGAGTACATATTCTCCGCGCGGCGTTTTTTCCTCATAGAGTTTCATCGCACCCGATACAGTTGTGCGGATCACCTCTTCGTTGAGCTTTGTCAGCTCGCGGCAGAGCGATATGCGTCTGTCTCCGAGAATGGCGAAAATATCCGCGAGCGTTCCGACGAGTTTGTGCGGCGCTTCATAGAGGATCACGGTGCGGCGCTCGTTTTTCAACGCTTCCAGTGCTTGGCGGCGCTCCGCCTTTGCCGTTGAGAGAAAGCCCTCGAAAACGAACCGCGAGGTGGACAGCCCCGAGACGGCGAGCGCCGAAACTGCGGCACATGCTCCGGGAACCACGCAGACAGTGATACCGCGTTCGGCGCAGAGACGGACGATATCCTCGCCCGGGTCGCTTATCGCGGGCATGCCTGCATCTGTTATCAGCGCACAGGATGCGCCGTCCTCTATCTTGCGTACTATCTCTTCGCCGCGCTCGCGCTTATTATGCTCGAAGTAACTGACCATCGGCTTTTTTATTCCGAAATAAGCGAGCAGTCTGCCGCTGTTGCGCGTGTCCTCGGCGGCGACGAAATCCACCTCGGAAAGTGTTTTCAGCGCGCGTTCCGATATATCGGCAAGATTGCCGATCGGCGTACCCACGAGATAAAGCGTTTTCGACTCGGTCTTGTTTTTCTCCGTTTCTGCGGGAATGTACTTTTCAGGGCTTTTTATAGAACTCATGAAAGTCTCCGTTTTCGTAAATATATTTCATTTCATCGGTGTAATTTGATACCGTCATATCATTTATACTTTTGTATATAATCAGCGGGCGAGTGACGAAAATACCCGCGGCGGCGCCTTTTTTTGCTTCTGCCAGCACGAGGCAGGGGACATGCGATGCTGTGGGATATACGAGCGTCAGCCTCTTTGGCTCGAGTGAATTTTCGCGCATGGCAGAGAGGAGATCCGCCAACCTGTCGGGGCGGTAAACGGCGTAGAAAAGTCCGCCGAAGCGCAACAGCCGCGAGGCGCACGAAGCAAAATCATATATACTGCCGTTCAGCTCTCTGCGAGATATTCTGTCTGCCGTGTTCTCATTTGTCTTTCCGCAATCCGCTTTCAGATATGGAGGATTTGTGAAAACGGCTCCGTATCTGCCGTTGTATTCCGCGGGTATATCGCGTATATCCGCGTGTAGGACGCGCACCTTGTCCGAGAGTCCGTTTTCCTCGACATTTTTCGCCGCGACGGTAAAAATATCGTCCTGCAATTCAAAAGCGTCGATATTTTCCAGCTTGCCTGATGAGGCGCACAAGAGCGATATCACGCCGGAGCCTGCACCGAGCTCGCACACTTTTTCCTTGCAGGAGCGCATATAAGCATAGAGAAGATAGGCATCTGTCCCGAAGGCGAGAGAGCCTTTCTTTTGAAAAAGAGAGAGATTTTCATTGATCTTTTCGGTATAAATATCCATGCGCACTCACCCTCTGTTCTGGCGAAATATTTCGAAGGCGATAACAGAGGCCGCCGAAGCCGCGGAAAGCGCCGCGGGGAAATCCCTACCGTAGTCGAGCGCAATGATCTCATCGGCTCTCACCAGCGCCGCCTTCGTATTTCCGCGCCGCTCGCCGCCTATGGCAAGCAGAAGCGGGAAGCGGAGCGTGCAGTCGTAAATGCTTTTGCTCTTTTCGCTTTTGTCGGCAACGGCAAACGTATAGCCTGCCATCTGAAAGGCGGCGGCAGTAGCCGCAAAATCCTCGGAAATGCGCATATCAAACATTTCGGAGGCACCTGCCGAAGCCCGTGCCACTATACCAGCAACGCCTGTCCAGTTATGCTTCTCGAGGATAATTCCCGAAACACCTGCCGCATAGAGCGAACGCAGGCAGTAGCCGAAATTATACGGATCCTCTATCCCCTCGAGCATGACGTAAAAGCCGTTTTTCGGGAGAGATGATGTATCTGCCTCGGGAAAGCTTCTCGGCGTACATACGGCAAGAATACCGCCGTGGCTTGTGCCGAGAGCGAGAGCCTCTATCTCTGCCCGAGGCACGGGAGTGACGGGAAAGCCGTATTTATATCCCATGGCGCGAAGATAGGAGAGCTCCTTTGCCCTCGCATTCCCCCGCGCCTCATCGTATATGATCTTTTCTATTTTTCTGTCATTGACTCCGCTTTCCGCACCGCGTATGACGGCACGAATGGAAATCATCCCTTCCATTATATCGGAGAGACCGAATTTTTCGGCTTCCTTTTTTGCCATGCTTATGTCCTTACCTTAAATTTATTTGAGCTGAGTTATGAAATTCTGATTATCGCGCATGCGGAAAAGCATGAGCGCAAGCTCCTCGTGCGTTATGGTTTTGGCGGGGCGCAGGCTTCCGTCGGGATAGCCGACGATGATACCGTATGCCACGACGCGCTTCATGGCCGCGCGGAAAACCTCGTTTGTATCCTCAAAGTCGGTGAAGCTCTCGGCTTTTCCGCTCGATATGTATGACCGGCAGAGCGAAGACGCGATATAGGCCGCTTCTTCCCGCGATACGCCCTCGGTAGGTGCAAAGCGGTATTCTGCTTTGTTGGCATAGAGTGGGTGGAGTTCTTTTGCCACGGCGGCACGCACATAGGGCAGATATTGCGGACTGATCAGTGCGGCATCTTTTATCGGCAAAATATAATCTTCATATTTCTTTTCATTGATGCCGAGATATCTGACGATTGCCTTTGCCATATATTCGCGCGTAACGCCGCTCTCGGGATAGAAATAGGTATTTTCTCCTCTGACGAAGAGCTCGAGCACGCCGCTCTCGCAGAGCGCATCTATCTCGCCTTTTGCAAAGCTGTCATCGATATCGCACGGACTCAGATAGTCGGAGGCCCCGACATCACCGTTGAGAACAAATACGCCGATCAGCACGATCATCAGTACACCAATGAATATACCGGAAAATACAGGCAGATTTTTTTTCATATTTTTTTCACCTCACGAATAAATATATTCTATTTAGAATATATCATACGGAGCATGCGAAAATGCTCATATCCGCGGGGAGAAAAATATATGTTTTTATAACCTTTTTAATGACTCTGTCGCATTTTGACCTGCTTTGCAAAATAGGGTGCGGATTTTTTGGAGAGCGAACGCAAACGTGAGAGAATTTCGCTCTTCTGCTCGCCCGTGAGCTTCCGTCCGCGCAAAGAAAGCTGCTGCATCCTGTCAACAGCCTGTGTCGGCCGAAGGATATTTTCGTCTTTATATACAAAGGAAACTCTCGGGGATGTAAATACGACAAGACCGTATACGGGAGGAGCAAATGAAAAATTTTTCAGAGCCTCCTTTACAGCGGCGGCATGCCTGTCATTCTGAATGAACGGATTCCGAAAATCCAGCTCCTTATGCTCTCCCGTGCGTGTTATGGCGCTCTGACGCCATGTCTGCGCGCCCTCGGGATTATCTATTCTGCCTATCATGCTTTTGATTTCTATTACGACGACACACGTCGGAAGCACGATGATATTGTCTATTTCCGTATAACGCTTGCCTGCAGAGGTGTAAACGGGAAGAATGGCACGTGAGAGCACATTCTTCATGCCGAAATACGAACAGAAAAGAGCTGTTGCCGCATCCTCGGATGCCACGCCGTATGAAAGAATCTTTTTGCGCGTGAAATAAGAACTGATGAAAAGAGACAGCTTTAGAAGTCCGTATGCCGCGAGTATGAAAACGGCGCACATGATAAAAGGAATCAATTTTTCCATTTGCGAGCCTCCTTTCTGCTTTAATATTCAGTATATCATAAAAATGTGAACATATCAAGTGATTTTTTATATTATTTCATTCAGTTAGGAGTACCAGACTAAAGAAAAGGATCAGATAAAAATTGGATTTATTTTCGAAAAAGGTCTGAACTTCTGCAACCTTCTGTGGTATTGTTGTGTGCTAACAGGTGGTACTACAAATGAAAAGTACGATAAAAGAGCTATGGCACGGAAACATCATTCCGCAAGAGGACAGCAGAAACAACTCAAAGGAGATGAAGCAGCTACTCAGATACATGGCAAGGCATCACGAGGACTTGGAAAAGACCTTCACCGACGAGAAGAAGGAGATCTTCGAAAAGTTGCACGATTGTTGGAGCGAATATGCAATCCTTTCCGATGAGGCGATATTTGAGTATGCCTTACAGCTCGGTGTGCAGATTGCCATTGAATCGCTTACCAATATAGAATAATGGCAGGATGTGTCAAATGTAATTTCAGAGTATTTGACACTGCCTTTGCACCTAATAAAAAATCTCTCTTCGGTGGCATGTTGCTTAATAAACGAAGTAGTGTGCCTCAGCAAGGCAAACTGATTCATTTTATCAGAAACGAATTTGTAAAAAGCTTTTGAAATTGCCTGTATATCAGCAATACCCCTCCAATTTTCTTTTCAGCGTTACTTTATCCAGAGTGTACTGTTTTTTTACCGAATCTGCATACTCGGCAAAAGCACGGCACAAGAGCGGATGCTCTAAAAAAATCGTGAAGAACGGTGCTTTTAACCGGCTGACGGCAACGCTTTTTTCGGAAATAATGAGCTGCACATCCAAAAAACTCGGTTCGGGCAAAGGATAAAATCTGTATTTTACGTTGTCCAAAAGATGTATTATGTTTTTTGCGTGTTCTGCAAATTCCAAAGGTGAATACGGCGTCGATAGGAATTCCGGATATATTTTTCCGTTAAACAAGTCCTCGTCGCTCGGCAAAGGTGCGCACTCATGAAAGTGGCCCGACAACAACGCATTCTCAAAAAAACAGTTCCTTTGTTTGTAAATGTCATTGGCGTCCCTTGCCTCGGCTCTTAATTCAGAGTGGTCGAAGCATTCCGAAAACAGATTCTCCGGCATTGAGAATACGGTTGGGCAACCGCTTAAAACCGTAATATCGGATGAATTTGTTGCAAAGAGGAAAAAATCAGCGGTTTTGCACACTCTGATAAGACGGTGAGCTTTGCCGAGAAGGGTATCAAATAAACGTTGGCACAGAGCTATCTTTTCGGGTTCTGTTTCGTACAGATAATTTCCACCTTCGTTTTCCGTGCCGACAACATTGTTGCCGTAAATACAAGCATAGCCGGGGCATAAGAACATCGTTGTTGAAATATTCGTGTTTTTCAGTCCGTCGAGGTAAAATGATTCAATCTGTCCCGACGGATAAAGAGGAAGCCAACTGCGAATTGCTTCGCCGATTTCAGAAAGATCTCGTTCGATATTATGAATGATGTGAATCTTCGCGCCGCTTGTTACACACCGGATCATCAGCGAAATCCATTTGGCTTGAAAGGCTTTATCGGCGGTGATCCAATCTATGTTTTGATCGGAGTATAGATACAGATCCTTTTCTTTTCTTTCTATGACATTTCCGAGAAAGCGGAGAACGGCAGTTTGCAAACCTGTCATTCCGTGATAGAGCGGTCGGTCGTCACTTAAAACCGTTTTGTCTGCTGCCATTTCAAAGATCAGAGGAGGCTGAATAATATCGGCAGAAAACGAGCCGATCTGGTCTACCATGCCGACAACAAAGGATGAAATCTTGTTGTCTTCCGAAAGGAACAGCCAAGAATACAGTTCTTTTTCCCAATCCGTATCGTTATGGAGATCTTCGGGCGATATGTTCATCAGTCTTGCAAGATTTGAAAGGCGATTCTGGCCTTTGAGCCGACTGTAAAGAACACGGCACATCTCCTCCGTGAGCTTTGAGTTTGATACGGGTGTGCGCAGTCCGTTGCGGAAACGGCTGATATACGAAGGGTCAATGTTAAGGAGCTTTCCAAAACGAACATTGGAAAATTCCGCCAAATCAAGTATCGCGGAAAAGCGCTGTCCGAATTTATTGTGGGTATGTAAAACTGTGTGCGCTTCTTTGTGCGCTTTTATCGGCTCTTCTCCGTCATAAAGCCAGCGCATGATCTCGCCTTTGATCTGCTCTGCAGAAAAGCAAGCGGAACAGCCGATCTCCTTCAAAATATCTTCTGTTTTTCCGTGTTCATCAGCAAACGAAAAAATTGCCGATACAATTCTTAACGCACTTTTTCCGCCGTTTTGCGGTACACGGCTTCCCTTACAAATACGGTCAACCGCGGAACGGTCGCATCCGATAATACCTGCAATGTCAGTTGGCTTTGCGCCGATTATTTTCATGATTTTGTTTAATCGTTCTGTAAACATAACCGTCTCCCTTGTTTTTTATTATCATAGCATGATTATCTTATTAAATCAATTACTGCCGCGAAATTTGTCAATGACAATGTCGCGGCAGTTGTTGTTTCCGCTATTTATGTATGGTACAATCAAAATATATAGCTTTGCGGTGATGTATACCGAACAATATCTGCAGATGAAAATCTATGATAACAGAGGAGGGATTTGTTATGGCATCCAATAACATTCCGGGTGTAATGTTATGAGTGACACGTTCTTTTTCGTTGTCGGTATTATACTTACCGCTATCGGTCTGCTTTTGCTTACGGCAAAGATTCTGACTTACATACACTGCACTGTGCCGCAAAATGCAACCGTCGTAAAGCTGGAAAAAGAATGTACCTTTCTCCGTGGCGTGGAGCGTACCCATTATCGCCCTGTCGTGAGGTATGTCGTTGACGGCAAAAGTTATACCGTAGAGGCGTATTTCAGAACTTATCGGAAAACGAAATATCCGATTGATTCAGAAATGAAAATTTATTACAATCCAAAAAACCCGAAAGAGATGCGATTTGTCGGTCATCCGTTTCCGCTGCCGTTAGGACTTGTGTTCCTTTTAATTGGCGCTGTTTTGATTTGGTGCTGTTTTATTTAAGATCGGAGCGTTTCGGTCACAGACGCTGAACATAATACCGGATCAATATTTCGGCGAAACGCCGGAAAGAAACAAGGACGAGTTGTTTTTGAAGCAAAAGCAAAACCAAACGATATGAACAATATTGACAATTGAAATCAGAAAGAAATAAATGAGGAGGACCGGAATGGCAAACAACAAATTCTGCACCGAGTGCGGACAAAGGCTGGAAGAAGGAGTAAAGTTCTGCCCGAACTGCGGAAACGCTGTACCGGCGGAAGCAGCCGGAAAAGAGCCGCAAAACAACACGTATACACCGAATTATACACAGAATAACACACCGAATTATACACCGGGGTTCTCAACCAGAATCCATGATCCGGAGATTAATGCGGCTTTGAGAAGAACCCGAAGTATCAGCAGAGTATTCCTGCTCATTTCAATACCGATTCCGGTGGTCGTAGCTTCCATATACGCACTCGTGACAAAGGAAATGGAGCTCGGACAGGCGATTATTGGCGGCGCTGTAGTTTCGGGAATCATTCTTTTGATCAATATTTAGATCGGAATGAGCCACAGCGCAAAAAACTCCTATGAGGCTGTGGTTATTGACAAGAAATACGAATACGACCACAAAACGAACGACAGCACCTCAAACGAATACGTATACAAAACGATTGTCCGTACCACAGACGGTCACAAGAAAGTCATTCAGGAAACGAGCCATATGCCGAGATCCGCCTATGAATACCTTAGTGTCGGCGACCGGTTCCGTTACCATCCGCAGCTCGCGTATCCTTATGAAAAATATGATAAGTCGAAGGATGGTTTTGTCTACTGTGCCTGCTGCATGACAAAGAACGACCTGTCCGGCGACCGTTGCGTGAAATGCGGTGTCCCGCTTTTGAAATAATCTTTTTATTCAGATTTTGATTTGGTGCTGTTTTATATAAAATAAAGCTTGAATAGTTGGAAAACCTGACGGAGGAAATCTAATGAGTAAGTATTGTGGAAACTGCGGACATCCTTTGTCCGACGGTGCAAAGTTTTGCGGTAACTGCGGTCAACCGTTAAATACAAAAAACGAAAAACAGAATGTCGCCGCAGAAAGTCAAAAAGAGCCGGTAAAAGAAAACGTAGTACAAAGCAGTCAAAAAGAACCGGCAAAAGAAAACGTAGTACAAAGCAGTCAAAAAGGGCCGGTAAAAGAAAATGCAAACGCAAACAGTCAAAAAGGCAATGTGAAGCAGAAAAAAAGCGAAATCGCAACCACTCCAAAAGGCAATGTGAAGCATAAAGAAGGCGAATTTTTTACCAAACTCATAGAGGAAGTAAAAGATTTAATACGTCACCCCAAAAAATTGCTCCCAACGATTGTTCTGTCGATTTTTTGGATGGTGTTTCCCATGCTGTCCGCTTTCGGTGCCAATATCCCGATCTTAAGATTCCTCTATACGCTGACCTATGCCAACGGCGGTATGTTCGGCGGATTTTTCGGTGCCGTTGGCGGTATTTTCGGAAAAGCGGTATTTGCAACGGTTGTAAATACCATTATTCTCTCACTGGTTGCCAAGAAAAACCCCTTTGCAAACGCCGCAAAATCACTCAAAGGAATATTCGGCAAAGCCGCTTTCAGCGGACTGTCCGCAATCTCTCCGTTCCTTGTCGGAGCAGGGGTTGGACTTTTGCTGTATTGGTTTTTCAATATCACCTCCAGCCCTGTTAACTGCGGTGTCGCGGTTGTGGGTGCTGTCGGCGCATTTTCTGCACTCGGCAAAAAGAACGGGATCATTACTTCTCTCGTTTATACCGTCACAGGCAAATTGACAAAAGGCAAGTTCCCGTCGCAGGTAATAGTCAACCGTACGATCACCGGATTTTCTGCCGGATTTGCACTTGGTCTCCCCCTCACTTTTGTACGGTTCGGATGGCTTCTTTTCCTTGTCGGAGCACTCATTTTCACACTGGGTATCGTCTTTGCGATCGTCGGTAAAAAGGGCGCGAAGAATATGGCGGCAACAGCTGCCATATTCATCCTCACGAGCGCAATGATGCTGCCGGTATTTTTCACAAATGTTTTGGCCGCCGATACATCGCTTCCCAAAGGCTATGTCACTATGGATAAGGTGTTCCGTCTGGAAGACGGCGACGGTTCTCAGCCGGGTCACTACTCAAAAGTGGACGGTTTTTACCTTGTACTCACTCATATAGAAAGCAGAAGCTTTCATATAGGAGGCGATGCGGTTTATGGGGCCGAGCCTGTTCTTAACCGTGAATACCAAACCGCCAATCAGACGATCAGCGATAAGCCTGCGTTCACAGTCACGCGCACAGAAAACGCCACCGGTTTTACCGTAAGCGGAAAGTACGATTGGAAACATACATACCCGGGAGAACCCGGTAGTGGACATAAAGCGGGCGATAACGTGATTTACCGTTCAGATATTACGCTGACTATGTCCAATATTACTTTTGAAGACTACAAAGTATATGCAGACATCAACGGACGGCTCAACACAGACAGCGGATACAACGATGTCTTCAGTAAACCGAAAACATACGACCTTGCAGGCACGCACGTGGAAGGAAAGTACCATTTTGACGCTGAAAATGATATCGTGCACATCTCGTTTTATGTGAATTCGCCATCCTCACCCAAAACAGGTGCCTCGCTTTATTTCCGCATTGACGGCGTGCTTCCCAAAAACAAAACGACTACCGGCGGAAGCAGTACTGCCATAACCCAAGATGATCCGGATTATAAGCCCTACCGCGGTTATCTTACATACACAAACGGCGAAAAGAATAAGCACGGTCAGCCATTCCCCGATCTGATGGATTTCAACGATGACGGAGAAATCAATTGGCTTGACGTCGCTATTCAAAAAGAGCTTTCGCACAACCCTGATTGGCTTGACATGCCTGCAAGTAAAGGGGCAGCCGCAGCTCTTGCCGTAATTACAGCTTTGCTTGGCGCCGCAGGCGGCGCAGTGGGCGGTGCCTTGGGCGGACCGCTCGGCAGCTTGCTCGGATCGGCAGCGCAGGCAGCCGGTTCCGCTGCCGAAGGTGCATTCAGCGGCCTTGCCGACGGAATAAGCGGGCCCGAACAGAAAGAAGACCTCGGCCCGTACATCCGTCGTGATCCCGACGGCGACCTTGAGGTAAATGACCCTGTTACAGGCGAAAAACGGGTCTACGTGGCAAATGGTAACGGAACATACACGAACCCCTTGACCGGCGCAACATATACGCCCGATGAACTGAAGAGCTCTCTGGATAGCCGCGCGGAAAATGCGCATCTGATCCGTCAGGACGATGCCTTTGCCAAGGCGGCGATCGAGGAACAAAGAGCGGCAAACCAGGAGAAATCATGGATCGCAAAACAGGCAGAAGCCGAAAATGCCGCAGAGCGCGCCAGAGAAGCCGCCGAAGCGGAGCATGAAGCATTCAAGCGGAAGATGGCGGCTAAATACGGCGTCTATTACGATGACGAGGAACTGTATAGGAGAATAGCGCGGGAGAAGGGCAAGGAGGAGATAAAAGGCTACGAGCACATGGGAGAAGAGGAAGCGTGGAAAGAGGGTCAAGAGCACTTAGAAAGAGTCAAGAAAGCATCCGACGTTGCTATCGATGTTTATGCCGAAATCGATCCTAAAACCGGTAATGCGTTGAAGAACGTCTATACGGTAGCAACTGCGGCTGCCTCCAATATGGGTGACGTTATGGCGGGCAACAAGACCATCGGCGGCGCAATGGCACAGACGGTCGTGGATTCCGGCGTCGAGCTTGCCAAGAACTATTCGGACGGTGTTGCTCAAAAAATGTTCACAAATACGGTCGGAGATAGCGTTAAGGCCATGTCCGATACCTATATGAAGGGCGGTAGTTTGAAAGAAATCCGGGAAGCAGGCGAAAAAGCAGCGATTCAGGGTGCTGTCAACGCAACTGTTGACACTGTCTTTGACACCTACGGCGATGGTGTGACCGAAAAATTAGGTCTGAGCGGCCACAAATCGATTGGACAATTCGCCGGAGAGACTATTACCAAAGAAGGTGCGGGTGGCGCTCTGAAAAATACGCTCAACACAGCGGTAAAAGATAAGTTGACCTTTGAAGACGAGGACGAAGCGAAGCTTGCAAAACTGCGGGAGGCGCAAGAACAGGCGGAAGCGGAAGCAAACGCCCAGGCGGCACAGAGCTTCCGTGAAGCACAGGAAAAAGGCTTCGAAAGGGATTGGAAAGAGTCGCTCCCGCCAGACCTCAGATACAAAGCAAACCTTGCCGAAAAACACCACGTCTACTCCGGTGACGAAGAGGAGCTGTATAGGAAAATCGCCGAGGAGAAGGGACAAGAAGAGATCAGGGGCTATGAGTACATGGGAGAAGAGGAAGCATGGAAAGAGGGACAGGAGCACTTGGAAAGAGTCAAGAAGGGTGCAGACGTTGCCTTTGACATTTATGCCGAAGTCGGCGGTGATACCGGTAAAGCCGCGAAGGACGCCTATACGGCCGCCACTGCCGCTGCTTCCAACATGGGTGACGTGATGGCGGGCAACAAGACCGTCGGCGGCGCGATTGCGCAGACGGTGGTGGACACCGGCGTAGAGCTTGCCAAAAATCACTCGGAAGGTACCGCTCAAAAGCTGTATACCAACATTATCGGAGACAGCATGAAGTCTATGTCCGATACCTACATGAAGGGCGGAAGCACCAAGGAAATCCAAAATGCAGGCAAAGCCGCCGGGCTGCAGGGAGCTGCCAATGCCGCTGTAGACATCGCCTTTGACAAGGTGGGCGATAAAGTTACCGAAACGATCGGTCTGAGCGGCGGCAAGGCGGTCGGCTCCATCCTCGGAGAGAAGATCACAAAAGATATGGCGGGAGGCGCTGCGAAGGTCATTGCCAACACTGCTGCAAAGGATAAGGCGACATTTGCAGACAAAGACGAGGTGGCACTTGAAGAATTGAGAGAGGCGCAGGAGCAGGCAGAAGAGGCGGCAAACGCGCAGGCGGCACAGAGCTTCCGGGAAGCACAAAAGAAGTGGGCAGAAAAGAATAACGAAGCAGAGGATTGAAAATAAGCAGGGTCGACTCTTTTCTCAAAAGGGTTTGCCCCGCTTGATCGACACAATGTTTATTGGCATCTTTTAAGACCATAACGTACTTATGCTACTAACAAAAATGACGAACGCATTATTAGTGGTGCGTTCGCCATTTTTTATACTATTCCAATAACTCTGCCACAACAATAAACGCTATCGTTCTCGGTCAAAGGAATCGGCTTGTATTTTTCATTATGAGATTTCAGATACTTGTTACCAAGCTCCTTGATATAAACGTCTCCATTGACGACGAAGATACCTACCTCGCCGATATCAACCGAGTCGCATTTTTCTACGAAGACCTTATTACCGTCATGATAGGTAGGCTCCATACTGTCGCCGCCAACTGAGATGACAAAATCAGCCTGTTCTGCTTCTGCACTCTCGGGTACGAGCAGTTCTTCGGCAAGATCGCTGTCAAGGAAGTTTCCGGTGCCGGCAGACGCAGGGAGCGTATAGTAATCCATCTTCAGCATACGAGGTTTGGGCTTTCTCGTCAGCGTTGCCACACGCTTGTATTCGCTGTCAATCAGATAATCAACAATCTCTTTGCCGTGCTCGTCAAGGGCGCGGTATTTTTGTAGGGTGCTCCATTCGGTAGCCGTCGGACGGTCAGCCATAGACTTGCATCCAATCAACTCATCGGCAGAAACTTCAAGAAGGTCACAAAGACGTGCGAGCTTGTCGCAATCGGGACGCCCGATCCCTTTCTCCCAGTTATATATCACTCTGCCCGAGCTCTCGCCGAGCGCATCGGCAATGTCCTGCTGTGTCATGCCTTTTATATTACGGTACTTCTTGATCTGCTCGCCAATAAAGCTCATATGGGTATACCTCCGAATTGGATTGCTTATTTATTTTACCACAAGAAATTGTATTTGTCAATCGAAAGTCCAATATTTTTATATAACTCTATTGACAATACAATAATGTTGTAGTATAAAAACAAATACCAAAGAATATTAGATTCGATGAAGATAAAGACCTACACAGCATCTCACTCCTCACAAATTTATCCGCTGAAAGCAAAGAGAAGGTCTTGGCGAGGATTCAGATATTTCTTTTTCCGCATTTCCCGACGCTCGCGTCTGGGGCAAGCATAGCGTGAAAAAATGCAGCTGTCACCTGTCACACCGTCACACCATTCGAAATCTGCGTCGGAGGAAACGAAGAAAAGCCCCGCGCGAGGCGGGGCGAGAAATGTTATTTATCTGTACTTATCTAAAACAGCTCTGTACTCGGGGTTCTTGAGAAGCTCGGCTCGTCTACCACCCATAGCGTTAGTGCGATAATCAAGATTGTATTTGAAAAAGTTTTTGCTTATTGCTTCGCCATAACGATCAAAGGCGCGATTCAATGCTTCATTTTTTATTCTCATATCTTCGATTTTTTTCGTCACATACAGGTTTTTATCCATAACTGCGGTGATTTGTTCCTCCGTTCCGCCGCGATAGTATAGGTCGTTTTCCATCCTTCCGAGGAAAGACCTTGCAAGCATAAGGAAGAAGGCTTCTCCGGTTTCTTCAAATGCATTTATCATCAGATCACCGCACCGTAATGTATGTTTTGCCTTTTCCTCCATTGATAGAGAAGGATTGAAAAACACGGTTCTGCCGAGCTTATCTGCCGCAAAATCGACAAGCTCGTACATATTCTTTTGAACATGGAAATAATACTCGCTTGTGTCTTTTGCAAACAGCTGCTCGGTCTTTTGTCCGCTGGTGGTAAACCAATCAGTGAATTTTGATTTGTAAATCTCCAGTGCCTCGTCCGTTTTGCCTTCCGCATGAAGTATTTTCGCGCGCATATTCCACGCGCCAAGCCGTAGATTTTCTTCGGTACATCCTTCCAATATCTTTTCACAGATAGCAAGAAATTCATCTTTGTGCGCAACCAAAACAACGGGATCATTGTCAGCCAAATCACCGCCGATATTCCACATATAGTAGTGCATGATCCAATAATCATTCGGATAATCGCGGTAAGCCTTGACGATAATTTCTCGCCCTTTTTTGTCATTCAAATGCTGTCTATACAGAGCAATTATCTCGTTAATTTCCGCTTGAATCTTTTCCTGATTATAGCCCATAAGCTCGTCGAGCGTTACTCCAAAGAAATACGCCAAAGGTTGAAGAAGTGTAACCTCGTCCTTTTGCTTTTCAGGCGTTTTCAGCCTCTAAATTCATATAAAAAACGTATCCGAACACCTTGTTTGTTACAAAGTAGTTCGGATACGTTTGTTTTGGTGACCCGGACGAGAATCGAACTCGTGTTACCGCCGTGAAAGGGCGGTGTCTTAACCTCTTGACCACCGGGCCAAAATTGGTAGCGGCAGTTGGATTCGAACCAACGACACTCCGGGTATGAACCGAATGCTCTAGCCAACTGAGCTATGCCGCCATATGTGAGCCTCGTCATCCGACAAGGCTTGATTATTATATTATATCGCAAGCGATTTGTCAATATATTTTTTGCAAAGTAGGACAAGATTTTCAAATTTTTCTTGAAATTTATTTCCCGGCTCACCGAAAATGGCGGCAAGCCGGGAAATTATCATTCAAAAAACTCGTGTGTGCCCGCTCCGACTTCGTGCTTTTCTCCGCCGATAATGACCGAAGCGCTACAGCCCTCGGGGACGGTGAAAATATATTTTATCCTGCCGTTCTCGCGTCTCCACTCGCTCGCAACGGTGCCGCGGCGGGTGTCAATCGAAGCCTTGACGAAGTCGAGCCGCCTGTCTGTCACGGGGCGGAAGATAATATGCTCAAAGCCCGGTCGATCGGGGTCGGAGTTTATTCCCGCCGCCGCGCCGTACATCCAGTCTGCGACCGCGCCGTAGGCATAGTGATTGAACGAGTTCATGTCGGTGCTCCACATCGTGCCGTCGGGCTTTATACCGTCCCAGTGCTCCCAGACCGTCGTCGCGCCCTTGGAGATGGGATAGAGCCACGAGGGATATTCGCGACGAAGCAGAAGGTCATATGCCGTCTCGGCGTAACCGTTGTCGCTGAGCGCATGGAGAAGATACGGCGTGCCGACGAAGCCGGTTTCAAGATGCCCGGCGTGCTTCACAAGCTCGTTTAATTGAGCGGCGGTCGCCGCCCTGTCGTCCGTGATATCAAAATACAGCGCGAGCACGCAGGCGGTCTGCGTGGCGTTTTTCACTCTGCCGTTTTCCATATATTCGCGCCTGAACGCCTTCGCCGCCTCCGTGGGGATATTCTCATATTCCGAAACATCTCTACCGAGCGCGTGTGCCGCCTTTATAAATAACTCGGTCGAATATTTATAGTATGCCGTGGCGATGAGATCCTCGGGAGTTGAGCCTTTGTAGCTGCCCTCCGGGGAGTCGAGCCCACGCCAGACGCCGAAGAGGGAGCCGCCGGAGCGCCAGCCGTTATCGCTGCGCTCGCGCAGCCAGTAAATCCACGCGTTCATGGCGTCGAACTG
>URUL01000028.1 GCA_900551005.1 uncultured Ruminococcus sp.
CGGGAAGCCTTTCTCCAGAATGAAGATGGTAGATGCCGTAAAGCAGTATTCGGGAGTCGATTTCGACAAGATAGCAACGCTCGAAGAGGCGAGAGCGGTAGCCAAGGAGCATCATATTGAATTCGAGGTGAGCAACAAGATAGGCGATATCATCAATCTCTTCTTTGACGAATACGTGGAAGAGAAGCTCATTCAGCCTACCTTCATCACACATTATCCCGTAGAGATCTCTCCGCTCGCAAAGAAAGACCCTGCGGACACGAGATATACACAGCGCTTTGAGCTCTTCATAGTCGGCAGAGAGCATGGCAATGCTTTCTCCGAGCTCAATGACCCGATAGACCAGAAGGAGCGATTTGAGGCACAGGCACTTCTCAAGGCGCAGGGCGACGAGGAAGCATGCGATATCGACGATGACTACATCTGTGCGCTCGAATACGGCATGCCTCCCACAGGTGGTCTCGGCATCGGTATCGACAGACTTGTCATGCTTCTGACAGGAGAAGAGAATATCCGCGATGTTATCCTTTTCCCGACGATGAAGCCTTTGAACGATACGAAAAAGAAGAATGACATCACTGCGGACGCGCCCGAAGCACAGGAAGCGGATGCCGAAGCACCGACAGCAGAGCCGGAAAAGATCGATTTCTCCAAGGTAGAGATCGAGCCTTTATTCAAGGATTACGTTGACTTCGAAACGTTTGCCAAGTCTGATTTCAGAGCGGTAAAGGTTCTTGCCTGCGAGGCGGTGCCGAAGTCCAAGAAGCTTCTGAAATTCACTCTCGATGACGGCACAGGCGAAAACAGAACCATCCTAAGCGGTATTCACCCGTTTTATGAGCCGGAGGAGCTTGTCGGCAAGACGTGCATTGCGATCACAAATCTGCCGCCCAGAGCGATGATGGGTATTGACTCCTGCGGTATGCTGATCAGCGCAGTCCATCACGAAGAAGGGGAAGAAAAGCTCCATCTTCTGATGGTAGACGACCATATCCCGGCAGGCGCAAAGCTGTATTAAGCAGGAAGCTTATTTTTGAAAAAACAGTATCGGCCTCACATCAGACACCGGCAGATGAAAAACCGAGAAATGAAAAGATATATTGAGGCATGAAAGGAGCGGGCTATGAAAAAGTGGCTTGAGAATTACTGGTACCATTACAAATGGCATACGATCATCGGCGCAGCGGCGATCATTCTTGTCGCCGTGCTCATAGCACAGCTTATCGGAAAGGTAAACTACGATGCTCTTTTCATGTATGTCGGAAACGATGATATTTCGGCAACAGAGCATTCGGAGATCATGAAATCTCTTGAGAAGGTCTGCGGCGATACCACGGAAAACGGAAAGATCGAGATAAACTTTTCGCGTACTGCATATGTCGCCGATATTTCCAGCGCGACCGATGCGCAGATAAATGCCTCAGGCGCGGATTTCCTTTCCACGATGCTTCATCAGCCCTACTATATTTACTTTATCCGAAAGGATGCTTACGAGCAGCATAAAGACGCCTTCGTTCCGCTTTCCGATATTTTCGGAGAAAACATACCCGACAGCGCTTATGATGATAAAGGAATCCTTTTCTCAAAAACGGATTTTTGCGGCAGCAATTCCGTTTATGACTGTCTGAGTGACGACGTGGTGATAGCGCTGAAGGAAAAGCCGTATATCTTTTCCATTTTCGGCGGACAGAAAAAAGCCGAGGAAAAATCTTTTTTGGCACATCTTGAAATTTTCAAAGCTATCGTCCTCTATGAAAAATAAATCGGTTTTTGAGAATAAAAATAAAGATTTATATTGACAAATCTGCACTTTTATGATATTATGTATAGGCGTTCTGAAAAGAATGCCATTCGCGGGTGTAGTTCAATGGTAGAACTCCAGCCTTCCAAGCTGGTCGCGTGGGTTCGATTCCCATCATCCGCTCCAATGTGCCTTTAGCTCAGCTGGATAGAGCAACTGCCTTCTAAGCAGTAGGTCGGGGGTTCGAGTCCCTCAAGGCACGCCATATGGTGGATATAGCGCAGTTGGTTAGCGCGTCAGGTTGTGGCCCTGAAGGCCGTCGGTTCGAATCCGATTATCCACCCCATACGAAAAGTGCGGCATATTTTATAATATGTCGCTTTTTTATTAAAATTTCAGAAACTAACAGCACAGGAGGAAAAAATGAATAAGTATTTAATGTCGGAGAAACTTGCACCGGTTCATTCGGATATAAGAGGTCCCATTTTTATGGAGGCGCTCGATATGCAGAAGCGCGGTATTCCTGTGCTCAAGCTCAATACGGGAAATCCTGCGGCATTTGGCTTCAAAATGCCCGAAAGCGTGCGTCGCGCTCTCTCGGAGAATATGGATAAGGCTGTCGGGTATTGTGATTTTCGCGGCATGCCGGAGGCACGCGATGCTATCTGCGCATATGAAAGCGCAAAGGGCATCAGGGGAATAAATCCCGACAATGTTTTCATAGGAAACGGCGTAAGCGAGCTTGCCTCCATGCTTACAGCCGTTCTCCTGAATTTCGGCGATGAATTTCTGATTCCGTCGCCGAGCTATTCGCTCTGGACAAATTCTACCTTCATCGCAGGGGCGAAGCCGGTTTTTTATAAATGTGACGAAAGCTCGGATTGGTATCCCGATATCGACGATATCAAATCGAAGATTACGGATAAAACGAGAGCTATCCTCATCATAAACCCGAACAACCCGACGGGCGCGCTTTATCCGCCGGAGATACTCTCTGAGATCGTGAAGCTGGCAAAAGAGCATAACCTGGTCATATTCTCGGATGAGATATACGACAGGCTCGTCATGGACGGGAAGGAGCACGTTTCTACAGCGGCTATTGCAGGAGATGATGTCGTTTGCATTACGCTCAATGGGCTTTCAAAGTCGCATTGTCTCTGCGGATTCCGCTGCGGTTGGCTTGTCATCTCCGGAAATAAGAGCGCTTATTCCGATATCATGCAGGGGCTTGTAAAATATGCATCCATGCGTCTCTGCGGTAATGCACTGACACAGCTTATAATACCGGCGGCGCTCGATGATACCGCGTATACGGAATCCATGATTGCTCCGGGCGGCAGACTTTATGAGCAGCGCGAGGCGACGGCACGTGAGCTTTCCAAAATAGAAGGGCTGACGTTTGTCAAGAACAGTGCCGCCTTTTATATGTTTCCGAAGCTCGATAAGAAGCGCTTCGGTATCACGGACGATAAGAAGTTTGCCATGGATCTGCTTCATGAGAAACATATTCTCATCGTTCCGTCCAGCGGCTTTGACTGGGACGGCAATGACCACTTCCGCATAGTTATGCTTCCCGAGGCAGATGTCCTCGCACATGCGATAGCCGAAATAGGCGATTTTCTCTTGGGGTATCATCAAAAATAAAAATAGATCGGTAAGAAAACAGGAAAAATAAAAATTTCAAATATATGAAAATCAGCAAGCTTCCACAGGTTGATATGACCTCCGGTCGTATCCTATCGAATATTATCGCTTTTGCGATCCCTCTAATTTTAACAAGCTATCTCCAGCTTCTTTATAATGCCGCCGATCTTGTAGTCGTCGGCAAATGGGCAGGAGATGCCTGCCTTGCCGCTGTCGGCGCCACCGGTCCGACGATAAACCTTCTTCTGAACGTATTTCTCGGACTTTCTGTCGGCGCGGGTGTTGTTTTCGCAAATTATTACGGCGCTCAGGACAGAGACGGATGCCAACGCACCCTGCATACGGCTGTACTCGTTGCGCTCATAAGCGGTGTTTTTATAGGCGGTGTGGCGATAGTGCTTGCTCCGGCGCTGCTACGCGCGCAGGATGTTCCCGAGGATGTGCTTCCTCTTGCAACGCTCTATATCCGTATATATTTTGCGGGCGCACCTCTCAACATACTTTATAATTTCGGCGCATCCATCATGCGCGCCTCCGGAGATACCAAAAGACCGCTTTATTTTCTCACTTTTGCCGGGCTGATCAACGTTCTTTTCAATCTGCTTTTTGTTATCTGCTTTAAGATGACCGTAGACGGCGTTGCTCTGGCTACGATCATCTCACAGGGAATATCTGCCGTGCTTGTCGTCACTTCTCTCATGAAGAATGAGGGCATGTGCCGACTCAGCCTCAGAGCGCTTCGTATCCACAAGGCAGAGCTTGCGAAGATCGTCAAGATAGGCGTTCCCGCGGGGCTTAACGGCGCTATATTCTCGATTTCAAATCTCATCATACAGACTGCGATAAACGGTTTTGATAAAATAGCTATGTCCGGTGTTACGGCGGCTTCGAATATAGAGGGCTTCACTTATCAGACAATGAACGGATTTTCTCAGGCAGCAATCGCCTTTTCAGGTCAGAACTACGGCGCGAAAAAGTATGACCGAATGAGGAAGATACTCTATAGCTGTCTTGGACTTGTGACGGTATTCGGGTTGCTGTTTTCGATAGTGTCCTATATTTTCGGACGCCCCTTGCTCGGAATTTATACGGATACGCCGGAAGCGATAGAATATGGTATGATCAGACTGAAGCTTTTTGCCTTCACCTATTTTTTGCATGGCATGGCGGAGGTCTATCTCGGCATGGTGAGAGGTTGGGGCAGGTCGCTCGGACCCACTATTGTTTCGCTTACCACGATATGCGTTTTCCGCATAGCCTGGATATATACTGTTTTTGCGCAATTCCATGATAATATCATGTGCCTCTATCTCGCATATCCCATATCATGGGTACTGGAAGTCATAGGCTTCTTCATCTATTATCATGTGACTGAAAAAAAGGTAAAACGCGAATTAGTATCGGAATAACCGAAAAAATAAAATACGGGAGAATGAAAAAGATGACGCTGATAATAGCCGAAAAGCCCAGTCTGGCAAGAAATATTGTTGCCGGAATAGGCAAAATGACAAAGAAAAACGGCTATTATGAGGGATGCGGTTACCTTGTAACATGGGCATTCGGTCATCTTTTTTCTTTATGCGATATCGAGGATTATCAGGATAAGCCCGCGGGAAAATGGACGATGGAAGGTCTGCCGTGCTTCCCTGAAAAGTTCCGCTTTTCGCTTCGCAAAAATGCGGACAAGCAGGTAGATGAGGGTGTAAAAAAGCAGTTCGAAATTATAAAAGAGCTCTGCCAAAGAAGTGACGTTGATATTATCGCGAATGCGGGAGATGCAGACAGAGAAGGGGAGATCATCGTCCGTCTCTGTATAGAAAACGCGGGTTCCGAGGGCAAAAAACTTGTTCGCCTCTGGCTTCCCGACCAGACTCCGCAGACGGTAGCATCGGCGCTTCGCGATATGAAAAGCGAGAAGGAATACGACAATCTCGCAAATGAAGGTTTTGCAAGAACGTATATCGACTGGCTCTACGGCGTCAATCTGACACGCTTTGCCACGCTGAAAACGGGAACTCTGCTTCGCGTAGGCAGGGTTATCGTTCCGATAGTCAAGGCAATCTATGACCGCGATAAGGCTATCTCGGGATTTGTCCCCGATATCTACTACGCAATCTCAAGCAAGGAAGAGACAAAAGGCGAAGAGATAGAGCTGACAAGCAAAAACAAGTTTGATAAGAAGGATAAAGCGAAAGCCGATAAGCTCTGTGCCGAATACAATGCCGAGAAGGCTGTCGTCACGGATAAGAAAAGCAAAAAGGACACGATCAATCCCGGAAAGCTCTATTCGCTCTCAAAACTGCAAAATGTCCTCGGCAAAAAATACAAGATGCCGATGGAGGAGAGTCTTGCCATCGTTCAGAAGCTCTATGAGCAGGGGTATCTCACCTATCCGAGAACAAATTCGGAATATTTGGCAACAGCTGAAAAAGATAAGATAAAAAAGATACTGGAAAATATATCCAAAATGGGATATCCCGTATCATTCAAAGATAAAAAAACTATCTTTGATGATTCCAAGATAGAGTCTCACTCGGCGCTTACGCCGACATACAAGATTCCGGATAAAAATTCGCTCTCGCAAAATGAGTCAAAGGTCTATTCCACGGTCTTCCGCCGTTTTGTCGCGGTATTCTGCTCGGAGGAATGTCGATGTGAAAAGACCGAGATCGTAATAAAAGTCGGTGACAGAGAGGAATTTTCGCTCAAGGGAACAGTAATAACCGAAAAGGGATGGACGAAATACGACGATTTTTCGCAGAAGGACAAGATACTGCCGAAGCTGGAAAAAGGCGACGAGGTCAATATAAATTTCAAGCCGATGGAAAAAGAGACAAATCCGCCGAAGCACTATACCATAGAAACGCTGAATAATTATCTGAAGAATCCCTTCAAGGAGGATAAGGCGGCTGCGGCGGAAGCGACTTCTGCGGAGGATGCGGATGCAGATGATACGGAGGATTATAAGGCGATCTTTGAAGGGCTGGAGCTCGGCACGGAGGCGACGCGGACAGGCATCATCGACAATGCGATAAAAAGCGGCTACATAGCGCTCAAAAAGGACGTATATACCATTCTGCCCGCGGGAGAATTTCTCATAGAAGCTCTTGCAAATATGCAGATATCCATGGATAAATACAAGACGAGCGAAATGGGTCAGGCACTCAAAAAGGTGTTCCGCGGAAATATCACGGTCAATGACAGTGTAGCCTTGGCAGAAAAGAATATAGCCGATGTTTTTGCCGAGCGCAAAGACGCTCCCGAGCTTGAGATCGACACGGGCTTTTACGGCGATGAGGTGGGCAAATGTCCGCTTTGCGGTAAGCCGGTGCTTCGCGGGCGGTATGGCTACGGCTGCTCGGGCTATAAGGACGGCTGCAAATTCAAGATAAGCGGTGTTATCTGCAAAAGGGTGATTTCCAAGACCAATGCAAGGATGCTTCTTGAGAGCGGGCGCAGCTCGAAAATAAAAGGCTTTATTTCAAAAGGCGGCAAGCCATTTGATGGCGTTCTCTCGATGGATGCAGAGGGAAATATAAAATTTGACTTTTCAAGCTGAAGCGTTCGATCGGCAAAAGCTCGGCATTTTCTTGAGGATATGCTTTTGAAATAAAATAGCGTCACGGTATAGACTTTAAGATAAATTTGTGATATGATAAAAATAACCTATATAAACAGAGGAATACAATATGACGAGACAGGAAAAAATACGCAATTTTTCTATAATAGCGCATATTGATCACGGAAAGAGCACTCTTGCGGACAGACTTCTGGAGTCTACGCAGAGTGTGGCAAAGCGCGATATGGAGGATCAGCTCCTCGACAATATGGATATAGAGCGCGAGCGCGGCATAACGATAAAAGCACGTGCCGTCAAGGTCAATTATACGGCAAAGGACGGCGAAACGTATGAGTTCAATCTCATAGATACGCCGGGACATGTCGACTTCAACTATGAGGTTTCACGTTCTCTGAAGGCTTGTGAGGGCGCCCTGCTCGTTGTTGATGCGACGCAGGGAATAGAAGCGCAGACGCTGGCAAATACGTATCTTGCCCTTGAAAATGATCTCGAGATCATTCCCGTTATCAATAAAATCGATCTGCCGAGCGCCGATATAGACGGCGTGCGCAACGAGATAGAAGATATCATCGGCATACCTGCATCGGATTGCCCTGCCGTCTCAGCCAAGACGGGACTCAATATAGGCGATGTGCTGGAGCATATCGTCACCGATATTCCCGCGCCGAGGGGCGACGAGAATGCACCGCTGAAATGCCTCATTTTCGACTCGTATTACGATTCCTACCGCGGTGTTGTCGTCTATGTGCGCGTGAAGGACGGCGCTGTGCATGCGGGAATGAAGATACGCATGATGAATACGGGTGCGGAATTTGAGGTGGTGGATGTCGGTTATATGTCCGCTTTCGGGCTTGTCCCTGCCGAGAGCATACGCGCAGGCGAGGTCGGCTATATAACGGCGAGCATCAAAAACGTAGCCGATACGCGCGTGGGCGATACGGTGACCGATGCGGAGAATCCCACCGCCGAGCCCTTTGAGGGCTTCAAGCAGGCGCTTCCGATGGTTTTTGCCGGAATTTATCCCGCGGACGGTGCGAAATATCCTGACCTTCGCGATGCGCTCGAAAAGCTGCGTCTCAATGATGCGGCACTTACCTTTGAGCCGGAAACGAGTATAGCACTCGGCTTTGGCTTCCGTTGCGGCTTCCTCGGACTTCTTCATATGGAGATCATAGCGGAGAGATTGGAGCGCGAATTTAACCTCGACCTCGTGACGACGGCACCGAGCGTTATTTACAAGGTGCAGTATAAAAACGGAGATGAGAAATATATCGATAACCCTGCGGTCTATCCCTCTCCCGATGAGATCGCTACGGCATATGAGCCTGTCGTGAAGGCGAGCATCATTACCCCGACAGATTACGTCGGGGGGATCATGGACCTCTGCAAGGACAGGCGCGGCATTTTCGTCGATATGAAATATATAGATACAAACCGCGTAGAGCTGCATTATACGCTCCCGCTCAATGAGATCATATATGACTTCTTCGATGCGCTCAAGAGCCGCAGCAAAGGCTACGCTTCGCTTGATTATGAGCTTGCGGGATATGAAGAGAGCAAGCTTGTAAAGCTTGATATTCTCCTGAATCTCGAGGTGGTGGATGCGCTTTCATTTATCGTGCATGCCGATAAGGCGTATGCACGCGGCAGAAAGATCGTTGAGGCGCTGAAGGAAAATATACCGCGCCAGCTCTTTGAGGTGCCTGTGCAGGCGGCTATCGGCGGCAGAGTCATCGCCCGCGAAACGGTAAAGGCCATGCGCAAGGATGTGCTGGCAAAATGCTACGGCGGTGATATAACGCGAAAGAAAAAACTGCTCGAAAAACAGAAGGAAGGAAAAAAGCGCATGAGAAAGCTCGGCTCTGTGGAAGTTCCGCCGGAGACATTCATGGCGGTACTGAAGCTGGACGAGGAATAAGCGCGTCTTTAGAAAATGGCTGATAAACTTTTGGGCATATATATCCACGTTCCTTTCTGCATAAAAAAATGTGCCTACTGTGATTTTTATTCGGTTCCGTATAATCCCGATTCGATGACGGCATATGCAAGGGCACTCTCGGCGCAGATAAGGCGAAATAAGTCTTATGCACACGCAAGAAAGGTTGATACGGTATATTTCGGCGGCGGAACGCCTTCGCTTCTTTCCGAGAAGGATATGGCGCTTATCTCCTCGGCATTGCATGATACTTTCGATATATCGCGCGATGCAGAGATAACACTCGAGGCAAATCCGGGCACGATGGACAGCGCTGTTCTCTCGGCTTTTCACTCTGCGGGCGTGAACAGGCTCAGCATAGGCATGCAGAGCGCATCGGACACGGAGCTGAAAAGGCTCTCGCGTATACACACACGCGAGGATTTCGAAAACACGTATCTGCTTGCCCGTATGGAGGGCTTTGACAATATCAGCTTTGACATCATGTACGGGCTTCCGAAGCAGAGCGAAAAACGGCTTTCCGACACCGTGAGCTACGCCCTCGAGCTTGCACCGGAGCATATATCGTTTTACGGACTGAAATTAGAGCTCGGCACCCCTTTCGGCAATAATCCCGAGATAGCGTCTCAGCTCCCTGATGAGGATACTCAGGTAAATATGTATACCAAGACGGCGGAAGCACTCGAGAAGCGCGGCTACAAGCAATATGAGATCAGCAACTTTGCCAAGACCGGGTACGAGAGCAGGCATAATCTGAAATACTGGAAGAGCATGGACTTTCTCGGCTTCGGTCCCGGCGCTCATTCTTTTGCGGACGGTAGGATGTTTTCGTATAAGAAGGACCTCAAGCTCTTTCTTTCCTGTACGGATGATTCCGCCATGCTCGAGGAAAACCGCGTCCCTACATGCAGTGAGCTGGAGACACAGTTTGTCATGCTTGCCTTGCGCACATCATACGGCGTGGATACGGATGAATTCAACAAACGCTTCCAAAGCAATTTCGCGCTGAAATATTACAACAAAATGAAGCCTTTTATAGACAGGGGCTTCATCCTACAGAGAGACGGAAGCTTTCGTTTTTCGCGCGAAGGGATGCTTGTTTCCAATTATATTTTGAGTGAGATCTTGAATTTTGATTAAGGAACGGAGTTGCCTGTGAAAAAATTTGTTTCTTTTGTTCTGGTATTGACGGTGTTGATCCTTTCCGTTTCCTGCGGGAATGAGGAGCCGAAGGACATACCGGGAATGATAAAAGCCGCTTACAGTCAGCTGGAAAGCGAAAAGTGGATAAAGAGCCTGCCGGCAGCAAAAGAGCTCTCGTATTCGGATGAGCGCGATGTGAAATATCATCTCGGTCTGTCTCTTGACGCGGTCGCAGAAAAGATAGAAAACGCCTTTTATTCCTGTTCCGATATTCAGCCGAGCACCTATGAACTCAATATGATCAAGGTGAAGGACGGCGTCGATAAGGATGCACTCGTGCGCGAGATGGTGAGCGGTGTCAATCTCAGAAAATGGATATGCGTCGGTGCCGCACAGGCGGGCGGGGCTTATTTCGGAGATTATATTGTATGTATCATCGGAAGCGATGCGGAGATCGATGCGGTTTTTGCCGCCTTTTCCGCGCTCTATCCCGATATGAGTGAGATCGTTTACAAGGTGGAAAGATAGACTTTATCAATATGAAAAGAGGTGCGGATTTTCCGCACCTCTTATTCTCTTGGTGAGTAGCAAGCTATCTGCTTTCTCTAAGTCAAGCTGTGATGATCTTTGCGCGGCGAAGCGCGAGCACGATCGGCGGGATAAGTACGATCTGCAAAATGATGCCCAGCACGGATTTCACAAATACGGAGTTTGCAAATATCGTGAGCGAAAAAGCATCGCCGCCGAAGCCCATGATGATATATTTCACGGCGCCCCAGACGATTCTTCCGGAAAGCATGGCACATATGAGCGAGAGATATATGTACGGCGTCTTTTTCGGAAACTTTTTATATAGCAGGCCCACGATGAGCCCATAGACGCAAAGTTCAAAAGCCATGGCAAAAGCCGTAGGGAAGAGAGGCGGACGCGACACGATGAGAGAACGGATCAGGGGAGCGCAGAAGCCGACAGCCCCACCCCATAGACCGCCGCAGGCGAAGCCGCAGAGCAGTACGGGTATGTGCATGAGGCAGAGCGCATTTCCGAGCGCCATATCGTTTCCCGTGAGAAACGGGAGCAGTATACACATTGCAAGAGAAATACCGGAAAATGTCAGATTTTTAATGTTATTGTTTTTCATATAGTCTCCAAAAAAATCCAATGAGAAATCATTATGAGACAATTTTACATGATTCCTATCGAAAAGTCAATATCTATTAAAAAAAAGGCTTATATACTGCCGTATATAAGCCCGTTTTTTGTTGATTTGCGTCACATGAGCGGTGCAAAAAGCTTGAGAAGCACGCCTTGTATTCTCGAAAAGAGCTTATATTTCTTATCCTTGTCGATAAGCTCGCACTTTTCGAAAGTATTGTCGAAATCCGCTTTTATATCTTCTATTACGGGATTATTCTTGATATAGAGCGCACATTCGTAATTGAGATACATGCTGCGGAAATCCATATTGATCGTGCCGACAACGGCTTTTACACCATCGGCTACAAGCACTTTTGAATGGATAAAGCCCGGGGTGTATTCATATATTTTCACACCTATCGGTATCAAGGTCTTGTAATAAGTTCTTGCAATGTTCAGCGCATATTTTTTATCCGGTATGTGCGGCAGTATTATGCGGATATCCACCCCGCGTTTCGCCGCATATTTGATGGCATCGATAACGGTGGAATTGACGATGAAATACGGTGTCATGATATAGACATAATCATGTGAGCGATTCAGAATATCGAGAAATACGCTTTCTGCAATGTCCTCTTTATTGATGGGGTCGTCGGAGAAGGGTACGCAATATGAATCTCCGCCTGCCTCATACGGAAGCTCGGGAAAATATTTTTCCGTATCTGTATCGGCTTCCTTATGCTTGCATGAAACATTCCAGATTTTGAGAAACATCTCCGTAAAGCTTTTTACCGAATTGCCGCTTACTTTTACGGCGGCATCCTTCCAGTGACCGTAGGGATGCGTTTCGTTTATATATTCATCGGCGATATTTACACCGCCTGTAAAGGCAGTCTTACCGTCTATGACGACGATCTTTCTGTGGTCGCGGTTATTGAGATTTGATGAAATGAAGGGCTTTATCGGTGAGAATACAGAGCATTTTATGCCGTTGCTCTCGAGATATTCCTTGAAGTCAACCGGGAGACGGGCGGCATCGGTCGTTCCGTCATATATCACGCGGACCTCGACGCCCTCCTTTGCTTTCGCGAAAAGTATATCAAGCACGGAGGACAGCATAAGACCGGGCGAGATGATGAAATATTCAACGAAAATGAATTTCTCCGCTTTTTTCAGTTCGGCGAGAAGGTCGGCAAATTTTGCTTCACCGCTCGGAAAATATGTGACGGCGGCATCTGTATAGGCGGGGAAGCCGCATTTGTACAGATAATAGATCAGCCCTTTTTTACCACGGGCGTATTTTTCTTTGTCATAATATTCCTTTGAAAGAGATCTTTTCAGTTTTCGCCTCATGCTGACAGATGTCGCATCATAGCGCAGAAATATGTAGAAAAGTATTCCGAAAACCGGTATCGAGCATATGGGAATGACCCAGGCGAGCTTGAATTCCGGAGTCCAGTCGCGGTTGATTATATTGATGACGGCTATGATCTCAATTACATATATTGCCAAAAGGGCATAGGGTTGAAAGCTTGATGTCGATGAGGTTATGTAATTTCCGACTGCGATGAAAAAAACTATCTGAAGTATTACCAGCAGTATCGAGATAAGCGTTCTGCCGAGCAGAATAAGTACAAATCTTGCTTTTCTGTTAGTCATTCATTCCTGCCTCTCATCCTTCTTTCCTGTCAGAAAATTATGTTTCCGAGCGACTCGAGAGATTCGTTTGCGGATTCGGGGATCTCCACATCTGCAAAGAGCGTCCATACCTCCGTGTGCTCTATGCTCTCACCGTGCGCTATGGTTTTAAGCGGTGAAAGCGTCTCGGATTCGATGAAATGCTTATTTGCAAATGCTTCGCAGGAAACGCCGAAATCGGGATAAACGCTGTTTTCAAAATCCGGCTCAAAGCTCTTGACTATTGCCTGACCGTGGTTTACATAAGCTATTTTCCCCGCGGTATTGTTTATGCCGAGCTTGATTTTTTTATCTATATTCGGGTCCTGATGGAGTGCGATGTATTTGTCGCCCCAGAAAATGCGGCTGTCTGTCATATCAGTATACGGCCAAAGGGCGAGAACTCTGTTTCCGAGAAGCCCTGTATCCTCCTGAGGCTGAGGAATAACGATCATGCCGTTTTTATCCATTACGGAGAGCGCCCATGCCGCGCCGGTGACGGGCTTGCTTCCCATGTTCTTTATCTTGTGGCGGATAATCACACGAGGTTCTGTTTCGTGGAGCTCTATCGATAAAGAGAACTGGAGGTTTCTTATATCCTGAACGGGTGGCATAAATTCAGCGCCTGTTGAGCATGTGGAGTAGACAACGCGGTCATTGTCGGGATAGTAGGTTTCCGGCAGACTTTCGGGGCTGAGCCACAATCTGTGACCGCCGTATATATACCAGCTCTTTCCTTCGCCGTATACGGATGAAACATCAGTATGAGTGACACGGTCGATATCTTCAAACATAAGATTATCCTTGCCGTGGAGATTACATTTTACTATTCTCGGTCCGACATTTACGGTTACATAAAGCTCCATTGAGTCGTTTGAAAGAGAGAGACATTTCCCGTAATTCTTGTAGGTTACTTCTTTTATTGTTATCATATGATAAATATCCTTTCAGATAAATTATTTCATGCTCAGATTTTATCCTCGTCATCAGCTGGTGTCATGGTCTTCTGCTTGCGCAGCTCCTCCAGCTCGTGCATGAAGGTATCGAGGTCCTTGAAATCCCTGTATACGGATGCGAAGCGTACATAAGCAACATCGTCAAGGGCTTTCAGCTTGTCCATGACAAGGACACCGATATGCTGCGATGAAATTTCATTTGAAAGGGAATTGCGCAGCTCGGCTTCTATTTCATTTACTATCTGCTCCATCTGCGTGAGAGTTATGGGGCGCTTCTGACATGATTTGATAATACCGGAAAGAAGCTTCGACCTGTCGAAATATTCGCGAGTCGAATCCTTTTTGACAACAAGAAGCGGCGGCGTTTCCACTGTTTCGTATGTTGTGAACCTATTCTGGCAGGCGAGACATTCGCGGCGGCGGCGGATACTTCTGTTATCCTCAGCGGGACGCGAATCTATGACCTTGCTTTCCGTATATGAGCAGACCGGACATTTCATGGCAGACTTTCCTTTCTTGAACTTGTGATAAGCAAGAGGCGCAAAATAGCGCGGAGATGATTTTGCGGATCGTTTAAGAATATATTTATCTCTTATAATATATATTATCACATTATCTCAAAAAAGTAAATACATTTAGAAAATAATAACAGAAATAAAACCAAAAAATTACGTGTCGGAGCATGTACGGGAGAGCGTTTCATAGCTGCTTGCAAATTCGTCGAGATTATCGCTTATCACATCGTAAAAATGCTGAGAGCTTACTTTCAGTCTGCATATTTTGCGCGCGATATACAGCGCGAATTTGCGTTTTGTTGTCAGGTTCCATACGCACATTGACTCGATGCTCGCGCGTGAGCGCGTATTCATATAAAGTGAAGCAAACCTACCGCACCATAAAACGGCAACCTCGTTTCTCACGTTATTTATTCTGTAAACGCTTCTGAAAATAATCATCGGCGCCGTTTGTCTGTTTTTCACAAAAAAGCTCCCTTCCATACCCTGAGATTTGTCGTACATAATAATTGTATTTGATTATTTTGATTTGTAAAGAGTAAGCTTCCTACAGTTTTTGACAAAAAACGACATAAATTTAAGAAAAATAACAGTAATGGAGTGATGACTACATGATTTTCCCGAATTTTGACGAAAATATAATAATTATTCAAAAAAAGGGAATATATGTATATTTATTGAAATCGACAGATGCGGAGATAGGAAGGAAATTCCTTCCGGAAAACCCATAAATTTAATGGTGACAAACAGGCTTTTCTCATGTATAATTATAAAAAAAGCTGTTTTACGGAGGGGGCGATCTTGTTGAAAAACATAATCTACGCAATAAAAAAAGCAAGCCGAAGACGGCTTGGCGATAAAGGCTCGTTTTTGCTGATTTCTACGGCACCGCTTGTGATTCTTCAGCTTGTTTATTCGCTTTGCCTTTTCTTTTCGCTCGGAGAGTATGAGCGCCTTTGCAGATGGGATGATATATCGTTCTCCCTCGAAAATGTCGCGCTCTGTCTTTTGATCTCACTTCTCGGAGCATTCCTTTGCGATGCGGCGGAAAAACGTGCGGAAAAGGAAAAAAACGGCAGGTAAAAAATTCATAAAATGTGCATAACAAAAAACCGGACTTGGTAGTCCGGTTTTATTTTATCCAAAAACAGTATCAAAATGAAATATAACAGAAAAATCAGCGAATCGATTTTTTGATCATAAATATTTTTCCAGCGTTTTCATGACCATATCGGCGATAAAATCATGCATCTCGGGTGTCGGATGGTTGATATAATTTGAAAGCAGGAGAGTGATATCTGTGCCGCTTGCATACATTTTCTTCCATTCCGTATATACATCGCATATTTCTATTTCGCGCTCTCTCGCCACTTCTCTGGAAATTTCGACAGTCTCATCCATTCTCCCGCTGTTCTGTGTTTCGGCGCTCTTTTTTGCGGCAACGAGGGAACACTCTATCGCTTTGTCGCTTACATATGTGCATTTCATATTCGGCGTGAGAAGTATCGGCTTTATGCCGTTTTCGATGAGCTTGTCGAATATCTCTGACATTGCAGCTCTGTAATTTATCAGGCTCCAATTCGAATCGTTCAGACCGAAGCAGACGAAGACGATATCGGGCTTTTTGTCGAGCACATCTTTTTGCAGACGATCGAGCCCATTGCTCGCTTTGTTTCCGCTGATGCCGGCATTTATGACCTCGGGAGCACTTTCGCCGTATTTTTCCGCGAGAGCCTTCGCAACCTTTGTGACATAGCAATCCTCGGGCTGTCTGAATGTATCGAGTCCGAAAGATGTGGGGTAAAAAGCAAAACAGCCCTCCGTTATACTGTCCCCCAAAAAGACGATCCTTTTCTTTTCCATTACCTTATTTCCTTTATGAATTTTCGAATCTATCACTGCTGTCCGCAAAAGACAACAGAGTCTCGCAAAGCTCCGAAAGCGTCTCGATGCTGTTCAGACGTCCTCGTATTTCGGAAGAGCCGCGCATACCCTTTGTATAGTACGAGATATGCTTTCTGCTTTCGGCAACGCCGATCTTTTCGCCTTTATCGGCGCAAGCACAAGTTAGTTGCTCGAGCGCCGCCTCAATTTTCATTTTCGGTGACGGAGGAATATATATTTTTCCTGCCGCATGTGCCTTTATTTCCTCAAAAATAAAAGGATTTCCGAGCGCTCCACGGGCGACTGCGATGCTGTCGCAACACGTTTTTGCAAGCATTCGCTCGGCATCTTCCGCCGAGAAGATATCTCCGTTTCCTATGACGGGAATGCTTACGGCGCGCTTGACCTCGGCTATATATTCGGGCATGATGCCGGGTGTATACATCATACTGCGCGTTCTCGCATGGACGCATATGGCGGAAGCGCCGTTCTGCTCGGCAATTTTTGCCGTTTCCACGGCGTTGATGCTGCTTTTGTCCCAACCGAGGCGAATTTTCACGGTTACCGGAACGCAGGAGCTTTTCACCGTTTCCCTAACGATCTCGCCTATGAGTGCCGGATTTTTCATCAAGGCACTTCCTTCACCGTTTGAGACGATCTTATTCACGGGACAGCCCATATTGATATCGATGGCTGCCGGCATGATGCCGTCGGACGTAGCTTTTTCAAGCAGAAGGTAGGCGGCTTTTGCCAAAAAATACGGCTCGCTTCCGAAAAGCTGGAGTGCCATGGGAAGCTCATCCGCCGTCATTTTTGCGAGAAGAGGCGTTTTTTTGTCGCCGTAACAGATGGCTTTGGCAGAGATCATCTCCGACGTCATATAGTCCGCCCCGTGCTTTTTGCAGATGCTTCGGAAGGCATGATCGCCGACACCTGCCATGGGTGCGAGCATGACCTTACCGCTGAATATGTTTTTTGCGCTTTCCGGCACCGTACGCAACCTCCTTTTGTCGCATTTTCCGTGTATCCTTCAGTATATTACAACAAAAACGCGCAAAAGTAAAGAATATTCACAAAAAATTTCAAAGCCTGACTTGCAAATCGGCTTTGTATATGATATTATATTATAGAATTATACTGAGGTATTATCAGGCAAAAGCGGGAAGGCGGTTTATTTTGGAAAATTCAAGACTTGAGAACGTTGCTCCGAACACGGGAGCAAACGAAATTGTAAACGAAAATCTGAAAACCAATCTGCTTGGGATTTCGCATGAGACCGAAAAGCGGCTCGCCTATCTTTCAGACCTTGCAAATGTTTTGTATCCGCAGCTTTGCGATGTGGCTGAGGGGGATGTATTTCTTTCCTGTACCGAGGATGCCGTTCGCCGCGCATATATGAATGCGCTGAGTATGCCGCTCTCAGATGAAACCGACGCAGACGAGGTAAATAAGCATGATGCGGCTTTTCGCTCCGACTTGCTTCTGCGCTCTGACAGGTACTTTCTCTGCAAAAAGATGGTGGAGATGACGGGAGTGCAATATACACAGAAGAACTTCGCACAGGTGCTCTTCGGAGACAATCCCGACCTTGCCCCGAAGGACAGAAAGATCGCTTTCGTGCGGAATATACAGTCGGGCAAGGCTTTCGAATGCTTTGCAAAATATGTTTTCGGGGCTATGACGGCATATCGCGACAGTTTTGCTCTCGCATGCGAATCCGTGGCGGATGGTGACTGTGCATACGGCATTCTCCCGCTGAGAAATTCCGTGGACGGCAGGCTCTCTGCCTTCTATAAGATGCTGGATAAGCATGAGCTCGGAGTTCTGCTTTGCTGTGATATAGAAAATCAGAACGGCGATACGACGAGATATGCGCTCGTATATGCGAGAAACGGCGTCATGAGCGCACGCGGCTCTCTGAAGCTGGAATGTCGAATCTCCTTTGAGGACCCAGCCGATATCGGCGGCATTACCGAGATGGCGCGCTTTTTCGGAGTGGAGACGGACAGCATAGACAGCGTAATGGACGGGCGCGGCGGCACGGAGCCCTCCTTTGCCGTATGCTTCTCGCTTGACTGCGAGAATGCGGCAGGCTTTATCTTTTGTCTGCAGATGGAATACCCGCAGGTTCTGCCCATCGCTCTGTATACCCAGATCGAGGGGGCAAAAAGCTGATATGATCATACTCGGAATAGATCCGGGCATTGCCATTGTCGGATACGGTGTTTTCGAATATAACCGCGGGAAGTTCCGTACCATGGCGATGGGGGCGATCCGAACGCCTGCAGGTCAGGAGGTGGAAGCCCGTATAGAGACCGTATACAATGACATGCTCGAGATCATAGATACATATAAGCCCGATGAAATGGCGATAGAAGAACTGTTTTTCAATACAAACCAGAAAACGGCGATAGCCGTTGCCGAGGCGCGCGGAGTGATTCTTCTTGCGGCGAGAAAGCGCGGTGTTTCGATAAGCGAATATACACCGCTTCAGGTGAAGCAGTCGGTCGTCGGCTACGGCAGAGCGGAGAAGCAGCAGGTCATGGCGATGACGGCAAGCATTCTCGGTCTCGGAAAGATAAAGCTCGACGATACTGCCGATGCTTTGGCACTTGCCGTTTGCCATGCGCACTGCGGCACATCGCGCATACAGGATTTCTATAACGGGAAAAAGACAAGGCTTGTCTAAAATAAATTTGAGAGGACCAAGAGATGTTTCAGTATATAAAGGGTGAGCTTATCGGAACGGAGCCGAACGGCGCCGTCATAGAATGCGGCGGCATAGGCTATAAATTCACTGTTTCGTCAAACACCGTCGCCAAGCTCGCTTCAGCGGGCAGTGAGGTCTGCCTCTATACATATCTTTGCATACGTGAGGACGCGCTGGAGCTGATCGGATTTTATACGATGGAGGAGCTGGAAGCATTTAAAATGCTGATTACGGTTTCGGGAGTCGGTCCGAAGGCGGCTATCGCGGTGCTCTCTCTGCTGGATGTAAATCAGCTTATCTCGGCTGTCAGCTCGGGAGACACAAAGAGAATATCAAAGGCTTCGGGCATCGGTGCCAAGACCGCGGCACGGATCGTTTTGGAATTAAAAGATAAAATAGCGGTCAAGCTCGGTACACCTTCGGAAGAAAACGGTGCGGGAGAATATCTCTCCGAGGAGGAGACAGTCGGCAATCGCGCAGAGGCTGTGCGTGCGCTGATGGGGCTGGGATATTCGATGCGCGAGGCGGAGGAAGCAGTGCGCGGGCTGGATGCCTCGGCACCGCTTGAGAGCATACTGACGGCTGCTCTCCGCAGGATCGGCGCCGATTTATAAGCTTGAGGAGGATGCGGTATGATCAACAAATTCGATATAGACAAAGAAGATTCCATCATCCCCGAGAGAATGGCGAGCGCTTCTTATAACAGCGAGGAGGATGCGGATATTGAGGGCGGTCTGCGCCCGAAAACTCTCGACGAATATATAGGACAGGAAAAGGCGAAGGAGAGTCTTCGCATATATATAGAGGCATGCAAAAAGCGCGGCGATTCACTCGACCATGTCCTCCTTTACGGACCTCCCGGTCTCGGAAAGACGACGCTCTCCGCCATTATTGCGGCAGAGCTCGGAGTGAATATAAAAATAACCTCGGGCCCCGCTATAGAGAAGCCGGGCGATCTTGCCGCACTGCTTACCAATCTCGGAGAGAACGATGTTCTCTTCATTGACGAGATACACCGCCTTTCACGCAGCAGCGAGGAAAAGCTCTATTCCGCAATGGAGGATTTCGCGCTCGATATCGTCATAGGAAAAGGTCCTGCGGCACGAAGTCTGAGACTGCCTCTGCCGCATTTTACGCTCATCGGCGCGACTACCCGTGCGGGACAGCTTACCTCGCCTCTGCGCGACCGTTTCGGCGTGCTCATGCGTCTCGTGCTTTATACAAACGATGAGCTGGCAACTATCGTCAAACGCAGTGCGGGCATACTGGACATCGCTATT
>URUL01000029.1 GCA_900551005.1 uncultured Ruminococcus sp.
GGTATTGCCGGTGACATAAACCGTCTCAGACTTTCTTCCCTCTCTCAGCAGATTCTGCCGTGAGCGCTCGGTGGGAGCGAAATTATATCGGGAAATGATGCTGACCGCCTGCCTGTTGAATTCCTCAGGATAAGGAGAGTAAATATCATAGGTGCGAAGCCCCGCCTCCACGTGCCCCACGGGAATCTGCAGATAAAAGCAGGCAAGGGCTGTGGCGAAGGTGGTAGAGGTATCGCCATGTACGAGCACTGCATCGGGCTTTGCATCTTCCAGCACCGTCCTGATGCGGTTCAGGATATTCGTCGTAATATCAAAAAGCGTCTGTCCTTCCTTCATGATCGACAGATCGTAATCCGGCACGACGTGAAAAACATCCAGCACCTGATCAAGCATACTGCGGTGCTGTCCCGTCACGCAGACAACCGTGCAGATATTCTTTCTCCCCTTCAGCTCATTGACGAGCGGACACATTTTGATTGCCTCCGGTCTTGTACCGAAGACCAGCATGATCTTTTTCATGGCGGTCACTTCCTCCCTTCTTCCGCATGGCGCACTCGCGGTACCGTCAGCTTTCCTGTGCCGCAAATACGGTTTTATAATAATAGATCGGAATGGCGCTCCAGCCATGGCACAGACTGCCCGCATTACCGAATGCCGCAGCGCCTTCTGTCGTTTCCCAGACGCAGGTCGAGCCTTGCTCTGCCATCTTTTGGTAATCGCGTCTGATCTCTGCAAGTATGAATTTTTCGTATTTTTCCCTGTCTGTCTGTAATAATGCGTCATAGACAAATGTTTTCATGGAAAGCGAACAAGGCATCAGCTCGCCGTAAATCGTCTTCTCGCAGATAAATTCGGCTTCCTCCCGACTTGTCAAGCCGGCAAGGATCGCCATGGCATTGCCGAGGGCGGTATATTTCCGTACGCTCTCTGTCATCGAAAACAACCGGTTTTCGGGAGAATAAAATCTTCTGCGTGTCTCTCTCTTTTCCTCCTCTATGATCTCGCCGTAAGGAAAAGCCTCGTTTATTTTTTTGCAGATCTCCCTTAAGCTTTCCAGAGCGAGTATCAAAAGGCAGTTGAGCATCAAATCGGGGATGCTCTCCTCGCTTTTTCCCAATGTTCCGTCCATGTGCGGCGACCAGTCATAGAAATTCCAATGACTCTTCCCTGCGAATCGGTATACAAGACCGTCCTTTCGCGCACCGACAAACGTCTCCGCCACGGAAAGCAGCTTCGGATATACTTCCCGCGCAAGCGTTTCGTCGCCCGTATGCTCCGTATATTCTCCGACAGCGAGAAAATAGTAGAGTGAAAAAGAAGGAATGGTCAGGTCCTTGCCGCACGGATAGCAGATGGAAAGCAGCCCGTCCTCACGCCTGTCCTCGCTTATCAGCTTCAGATTTGCCCGCGCGAAAGCTTTATTTCCATCACGAAATGCATAATAGCCGCAAAGCATCTGGTTGCGCGCATCGAATACATATAAGCATTGCTCTCTCCACGGCGTATCGACATAGTGCTCCATCATGCAAAGCTCAAGCGTTTTTACACACATATCGTATATTTTTCGATCAGTCGGATCAGCAAGGGCTGTCTCTTCCCTTTCGACTGCATAATACTGCGGCAATATGCCCGCATATTTCAGTTCTATCGGGTCCTCGGAATACACCTCCAGATAACGGCAGCCCACGCGCAACATATAATTCGTGTATTCGTTGTGCCCTTTTTTTGCGATGTATTCATAACTGAAGCTGCGGTTTCCGATAATACCGCGCACATGACCGTTTTGCAGATCTTCTCCCCAAAATACGGTAATTTTCTGCTCTTTCTCGGAAAAAAGCTCCAACACCGGCAAGCCGACGGATTCACGCCCCAAATCGATGAGAAAATACCTATCCTCGGACTTCAAAACCGTGATATCCGCCCTGCCGCCGACCGTCAGCTTCTTTACGGGGCGCGGGTACAGTGTGCAGAGCTTCTTTACGGAGACCGCCGGCGAAAGCGGCTCTGCCTCCTCCGCAGTTGCGTCATACAAAAACGAAAAACCGAGCTGTGGGCTGATTATTTTGCAGTAGCCGTTTCGGTAAGCCGAATTTCTGCGGCAAAGTGTGCCTTCATCACTCCGGAAAACAACACCTTCCCCATCCTCGATCTCAAAGAGCAAGCCCGCCTTTGCCGGAAGATACCGCTGGCTTTCCTCACCGTAATGCCAAACCAGTATTTTCAGCTCGTTTGTCCCTTTTTTCAGATGAGAAGAGAGGTCTATCTCATCATAGATCTTATAATGCTCGAAATCGCCGTATTGATTGCTTGCGACGTACTCTCCGTTTATAAAGAGAGTATAGTCGCCGTCGCAGGACAGACGACAAACGGCTCTGCCGGTCTTATCGGTAAATTCCGCATAAAATTCGGCATATTCATCCATGCCCTGCTCACTGTCAATCCATATCCATTTTGCCTGTTCCCACATAAGCCGTCCTCCGCGCCGCCGATAAAGTCTCAGGTAGCCGCCCCCTGTTTCTGCTTTTAAAAAATGTTTTTCATTCGAAAAGCGCTCGCTTCCGAATGCCCCGATTTTTCTTCAGGAAAGAAGGATCTTCTTGCCGTTTACCGAGATGTCCGAAATACTGATATTGTAAAAAGCGTCCGTGCCGGGAGAGGCATATACAGAACACTTTATGTCAGGCTCCGCACCGTTTAAAAGCAGTTTTTCATCATAATATACATGTATGTTTTTAATTTTGACATCATGAATATTTCTCTGTTTGATACCCGTCAGGTCGAGCTCATCGGTCAGAGGCGGAAGTCCCCACGCCTTCATGCACGAAGGCGTTCTCCACGGTCTGTTTCCAAACCATATAAGAAAAGGCTCAGCGACCGTATCCTGCGCCGTATAGATATCTTCATCCTTTGACTGATAAACTTCCATCGTATCAAAAGCATTGAACTCCGCATTGATATTTTCAAACGTAACGTCATGGATCTCGGCGCAATCTCCGTTGTTTATATCAAGTGCCGCCTTGCCGCACCGCAGAATATCGCAGTTTTTAAAACTGATATTCTCATATTCGCGACAGGTCGTCTCCACGCCCACTTCACAGCATTTGCCCCAGTCACACCACAGAACACAGTTATCGATATGTATATTTTTATTGTCAATATAGTAGTATCGATCGATTCCTTTTATCGTAATCGAATCATCAAACGAATGAACGAATGAATTGTTGACAAATATATTCCGGCAGTTGACGATATCGATCCCATCCGTATTGTACCGCCACTGACCGAATATCTTGATACCGTCGAGCGCCACGTCAAAGCAACCGAAAAGGCTCAGACACCATATGGCGGAATTTTTCATTCCGACGCCTTCGATGCGGAGATTTTTGCAATCATAAAACTTCATATTGCCGTTGACATAGGCTTCATAGCAATAATTGCCGACTCTTTCCTCCCCGCTGTCATCGAAGATGCCGTTTCCGAAAATGCGGATATTCTCCGCATTCTCGGCATAGAGGCAACCGTATACAAGCGCGTCCTTGTCAACATAAACGCTTTCATTGCTCTTTAAAATGATCTTCCCCGGAAAATGGATACCCGCTCCGAAATAATACGTCACATCATCTTTCTTCGGTGCTGCAATAGGCTTGGAATTGAAAATATAGAGACAATGGTGATAACTGTCACATTCGAGCACGTACTGCCCGTTTTCCTTGAGAGTAAAGGCAATCTGGCCGTCTGTCTCGCTGTGCCCGATATTCTTTGAATACGGTTTTATCAATACCCTTTTATGCTCGATATTGGATATAACCTCAAGCTTGATCTCTTCATCGCTGACTATATTGACAAAAGAGGCTGCTTCAGACTGATCAAAGGGTCTTTGATGCCCCGGCCATATGGTATTGAAGGGATATTTCGATATCCGACAGGTATAAACGGGAATTTCCTCACCATTTAAAAATACCCTGTAATCTTCGGATATGGGCTCGACGTACTTAAAAAAGGACTTTGTATGATTATGCTCAAATTTCGAATAAGAATACATTTATTTTATCTCCCATACGGCATTTAATATTCTGTCGGCTATGGCTTTCATTCCCTTATCACCCGGATGATTTGCCACACCGCTGTGCTTGAAAAGACCGAGCGCCTTCATGGATTCGTCCTCTCCCAGATCATTGAGCTCTGCCAGAGGATATCCGTTTTTTTGTGCGTACTCGCGAATGGCACCGTCCGCGATATGCTTCCAGAAGCCGGTCGTTATGACGATGCGGGCATGTCCCGTGCCGTCCAGATAGGAAAGAAGCTTGCCGTATTCCTTCTGAAAAAGGTCGGCGTTATAGTGGTCTCTCGGACAGTTTTCGACAAGCCGCATGATGATAATATCCGCGTGGAAATCTCGCGCGGCTTCAAAAAGTGCAAAGGTCTTTTCGCCGTCATAGCAGTTTCGCTCCCATTCGGCGACCTGACAGATGCAAAAAGCCGCTTCGCTGTCCTTTTGCAGGATATTCCTCGCGACGATATGAACATAATCGTTTTCCGGGGAAGAGGCTGCCATGCCCCCATCGTTATGCCAGCCAATATCGTGCTTTATGCCGTGTCTTGTGATGGAATTGCCCACAAACAATACTCGTTTTCCTTTGCCCTCCGGATGGATAAAAGTAACAAACTGATCCTTTGCAAGTTGGTTTTCCGCCTTTACGGTATTTTTCTCGATCTGGTTCATCTGAACGGTATCTCCCAAAATAATTTGTCTGTCAGTCGCCGTATTCATTTAAAAAGACACGGTGCGATCATTCCGACCTCAGCTTATCGCAGAAGCCTTTGCCGGTATAGAAGATTCCCTCTCCGATATAATCGCCATTTCCGATTCCTTTCATATGATATGTTACATCGGCAGGTACCGGATTCATCAATATGATCGGAATCAAGTCCTTTTCGGAATAAGCCTTCTCAGACTTATATTTGAAATCATATGCCCGCTTTGTCTTTACCTTGTATCGGACGGCATGTCTTGTTGCGGCAATCTGAAAAGCAAGCTCTCTGACGGCATAGTGCTCTTCGTCCATAAAATCGCAGAGATCCTTTCTGAAAAATGTCCCGCAGAGTTTTACGGAATATAGCTTATCAGCGGTTTCTATATAAAAATCGCAGTTTTTACCTTTGAAATTGCCGAAGACGGCTCCGAAGCGGTTGGCTTTGTATCTGAATTTTTTCAAACGGCAGATATGCCTTATATCGGCAATAAGACTTATTCTTTTAATGAAAAATCTTATAAACGGATAAAATATTATCAGACAAATCGGCACAATCAATAACCACATAATGAGAATCCTCCTTTTCCGGTGACTTAATTTTTGCAAACTGTTTTTCTTGTTACTGCCATTATACCGCGATTTCGGAATATCGTCAATAGAATTTCGGATAATTTCATCGGTTGCCCGCCGATGAAATACGTGCGCCAATGCCGCATTACGAAGGCAAAGGAATATCTCTGCAACGGATTTTCCGTTGATGACACCTGCCGCCTGACCGGATTTCATAACCTATCGCATTTCAGCTATCTTTTCAAGAAAGAAACAGGACTTAGTCCGAAAAAATACGCGGAAAACCAAAAGAAATGACTTTTTCATATCTTATGCGTCTCATGAAAAATAACTATCGCAGGATATAAGCTCGACATTTTGACGGCTTGTCGTAAAAGCCGCTCCATAAACGGGCTTGTCTCCTGCTTTCTTCCTATTCAGATACTTTTTGCCATAGCATTTTGCCTTTTCCCTCTTCGCGCGGCAAGTGACTGCTTTTTTCATAGCCCCGCCCCAATCCGAAATCTTTGCCATATAGAGCATACGGGACAAAAGCGACATCCTGACGGATGCCGCTCGTTTCGGTTATCAGTTATTGATCAAACGACCATTCCTCGGTCATGGTGACAGGCAGAATATTGCCATCGCCGTCAAGATCCATTTTGTCGATACAAAGGAAGCGGGCGTGAGAGCCGGGCACTCCGTTTTGGTGCCTGTGATAGACCATGAGGTACTGATCCTGCTCCGGCAGATATAAATATCCGTTATGGCCGGGTCCGTTTGCAAACCCGCAATCTCCCGTGGAAAGGATGGTGCGGCAGTCTGTAAAAGGTCCGTACGGATGATCCGCTGCCGCGGTGTTCACTCGGTAATCCCCCTTTGTCCACTGCCCCGCAGACCACATAAAATAATATTTGCCGTTGCGCTTGAACATGCAGGGACCTTCCACATAGTCCTCCGGAGTTATCTCTTTAAATACCGTGCCGTCTTCAAAAGGCACAAAGCCTGTCATATCGTCATTCATTATCGCGATATTGCAGTGTCTCCAGCCACCGTATAAAAGGTAAACCGTCCCGTCATCATCCTTGAATAAATGCGCATCTATCGGCTGAGCACCATTATAAAATTCCCCTATCAAGGGCCTGCCCAAATACGCTTTAAAAGGTCCTTCGGGACTGTCCGATACGGCGATCTCAAGTCCGCCCTTCTCAGAGATATGCGGAATATCGTTGGAAGCGAAGATATAATAATATTTGCCGTCTTTATCGATGATCGTCGGCGCCCAGACCGCGCCCTTGACCCAAGGGAACCCCGACATATCGATTATATTTTCTGCGATCGTCCAGTTTGTTAGGTCTGACGAAACAAAGCAGCTCTGGTTTTGCTGTTCCTCAAAAGGAAGCGAGTGGGTGACGTAAATATAGTATTTTCCCTCATAGAAGCGAGCTTCCGGGTCAGCATACCAGCCCTTACTCAGTGGATTTTTAATATCAAATTTCATAATCGATCTCCATCGGTTTATAAGCTTATGAAAAGATTATACCATAAACCAAATGAGAATTACAAGTGATTTTCAAAATTTTCAGCGCCCGCTTACCCGTGCGAATGCGGATCCGGTAAAGAAGGAAAAGGTAACAAGCGTAATAAAAACCGACTGCATCCTATATCGGTAAATGACAACCTTTTCGCCGCTCAGCTGATGCTCCCCGTAAAGAAATAATCAAACGATTCTTTTGGTACCATTCTGAATCCGAAAATAAAAAATCCCTATCAGTTCTCCAATCCGAGATGAGATAGCATTTCATTTGTTCTCAATTGTTCAGCTTTTGTCATGGCAGAGTTGAGCTTTAATTCCCGAACCCCACGCTTCGCACCGCCGCAGAACACAAGCTTTCCCCAGCGGCGAGCTTCATAAAACGGAAGTAAGACACGCTTCCCTTCCAGTGAGGGATAGTGACATTTCAGTGTATCATAGGGAAGCCATATTCGGGAAATGGCATAACGCAATTTTCCGCCTCTCCGTATCTGCTGAACTGCTACGCGGTTATCCATTGTTCCGTACACACCGCCGCAGAGTATGTATCGCTCCACCTTTTTGGTGATTGCATTATGTTCAAGATTACCGAACCAGACTTCGGAAAGTTGTCTTGCGGTACCGGCAAATTTCATAAGTCCGCCTTCTTCAAGAAGTGCGTTCCGTTTTTCCGCATCATATACAATCTTGTGATTCAAGATCCACAAATCCAAAAGCGGGCGAGCACCGCATCCGCCGTTTTGAAAATGCTTTGCCATGTGTGCGATATGATAGTAGTAAAACATCTCCTCTGACATGACATAACGATACACGCAGTCCTGTCCGGGCGCGCTCTGCTCCCATACCTCTTTCAGCACCTCGTCAGCTTTTCCGACAATATTGCTTTCAATCAAAGTATAGTGAAGCTCCAGGTGGACTCCGCTCGGAGAATACATCCCGATGTCATGCGATTGCTCTGATTCGACCCGATATTCCAAATGTTCCGTCAGCAGCTTCACCGCACGGTCGAGATCTGCATCATGTACTAAGATATCGATATCACAACCGGTCCGCATCCATGGCTTCGGATAGTATTGCCGCAGGACTGACCCCTTGAGCGGTATGAACGGGATCTGCGCTTGGTTCAATGTTTCCGACAGACTGTTCAACTCATAGTTGATGCGCTCGTAGCGATAAACCGCCGTCATCATCTGTTTTTCAAACTTTGACTTGATCTCACCGTCAGACAGTAGCTTGTGACGGATCAGCGCGTCCCCGACAAGATGGGCAAGGTCATGCTTTTTGGATAGTATGTAAAGCTGTTTCAAATCATCATCAGTTAGCCGCAGATTCTCTGAATCAATAACCTTGCCGCAAACCTCGTTTGAGATCAGATTCATCATCATTTCTGATATTCTTTCCATATTACCACCAACCCATCATAATTTGCGACAAATCACATATTGTCGCCGAATGTATCGGGACGCTTCGGGTCAAATTGCTCGTTTGCCTACATGACTGCGACTAAATCCTCGATGTCGGACAGGTTGATGATGCCGGGTTTTGAAATATTCATGCTGACCTGTCCGCCCTTTTCGGCTTCTTCATACGTCCTGCCGTACACGGAGCCGTAAATGATCGAGCCGTCCGAATTTCTGCCTTTCCGATATCTTGCCTGCCGGCGTCCGTCTGTATGTTCGCAGATGCGCGAACCGTCTTTCACAGCCTGCCTCCGACCAAAAATAAAGAGCAAGTGTGTAGTGAAGTACAGAACTTTATGATACGAAAAATAATGCTGAAATTCACACTTATTACCAGTATATTTATATAATATCATGGAAAGGCGCTTTCGTCAAGCAGCATACAAAGCTAAGATCTGTTTGAATTAAGAAAATTATGAATTTATTTGCCGCTTTTTCTTTCAGAAGAATTTATAATATTCCGGTTTCAGATCTTTGAGGATTTTGGCGAAAAAGTCCGACCGGTAAAATGATTCGTTGTCCAATTATCGTCAGAAAAGCGGAGCAAAGCAGTGCAAGGAAAAATGCTGTTTTCCATTTATTTTTTCTTGTTTTCAGATAGAGAAATGCCCTCGAAAACGTAATGTTTTCGAGGGTTTTCGTGTTTTGCGTTGTTATGGAAGGGGAAATGTTCGCGCAAAACCGCCCTTGAGTCAAAAAGCCTCAAAGCAATACAGATTGCCGTAACTCCAATTATATTCCGTTGCTCTATGACGGTCAAACGTCAAGTGAAAAACGCGCGTGCGTGTTCCCATAGACAAAAATACCAGGCTGCCCCATCCGCGGAAGCCACCGTCGTCACGGTCAAAGGTCAGCGCGTAATGACGACTCATGTCGGGAAGCTCATACACACGATAGTCGGCACGCCGCTTAAAACTGTTGCCACATACAAAATACAGACCGTCCCGGCTATGGATAAGTGATCCGCCGGTCTCATCGCCGTCCTCTGCTCTCGCGACGAATCTGTCGCAGGAGAATGGATCATTTCCTTCAAATATGTGGTAGGCATAGTGTTTACTCGAATCAAGCCTACAAATCGACATCACCCAAAGATTTCTTGCCTCGTCATATATTATATCCGGATCCTCGTCACCCGCAAAGCCGACGAAGGCGCAGCGGTCATCATTTTCTTTTGCTTCAGGCATCAATGTGATATCGGCTATGTTAACTCCAAACCGCAGATCTCCTTTGCATTGGCAATGCCCGAGCACATGACCGTGAGAAAAAGAACAGACCCAAAGCAACCACCGCTCTTTTTTGCGTTCGTATTTAAGGCAGGTCGCTATATCGTTCGTAACGGCTCCATCTCCGCAGTTAAAGAAAATGGCCCCTACAAGAGAAAATTCACAGGTACCGGGAACCCACGAGATTACCCCTTGATAGCTTCCTTTTTGCATTCTAAAGCTTAAGGTGAAAAATATTTTGCCATCTTCAAAAATAACATCTCCGTTTTCGTAACAAACCGGTCGGATATCTGCCTGAGACATACCGCTGTCCATAAAAGAATCGACCGAAACGACTTCGGCAGAACCATCGCAGATCAGCGATACTTCTGATTTTCTGAAGTTATCTTCAAAATAAATGTCAGAAAGAGCTTCCGCGCAAAATTCGCAAATGAATTCCGGCTTTTCTTTTGCAGTCGTATATACTTCAAAGAAATTGCGTCTTGCGGTGATAAGCAACTTCATACCGGGTATAAATTCAGCCGGAACAATCTGTTCGGTATCTCCGAAACAAACCGAAAGACCTCCGTTTTCGTTTTTCAGAAGAATGGAAACATTCCCCAAAGGAGTACGAAAACCAAAGCCGCAGGCGCCTTCAAGCGAAGCAAGCGTGATCTCGTAACTTGCATATGGGAAAAACGCACAGAAATAGCGCTCCGTACCCAACGCGAAATAGCGTCCTCCGGATATGTGCTCTTCTCCCGCCTTCAAAAGCGGATATGGATCGCCGCCCACACCTGAAACAAAATCCTTGTCAAAAGACATCCGTGCCAAACTCAAGCGCAAGGACTTGCAGAAATTTACGGAAAAAAGTCTATGAAATTCATATTCCCAAGGTTTCTTCATATTAATCTCCTACCATGCCAATTAATGTTATTTATTATAGCATATCGATCTCTGCTTGTCAAGCAAAGATGCGGAAATGTCGCAGGTTCGAGACTAACCGATTCACAAAAAAGTACAATGGTGAAAAAAAGGGGGTTTACCCCTAAAAACACGAAAAGTCCTTGAAAATCAAGGACTCTGTCTTTTTATCTAAAAAATGAAGATTTGCGAAGCAAATCAATCTTTACTTCTTCACTATTCACTATTACTTACTACCTAAAATTCCGTACACGCCGAATTTAGTGAAAAGTGAAGAGTGAAGAGGTAATAAGTAAAAATTCCGCACACTCGCGTGTACGGAATTTTTTGTGCTCGTAGGACGGAATTGCAACTCGTACAAAAGCATTTTAGTGATATGCTGACTTCGTCAGCGTGATATTTTTGCTTGCGCAAAAGTGATATTGCTCCCTGCGGTTGCAGTTATATTCTATTCGCCGCCCAAACTCGCGCAGCGAATATCACTCGGCGCAAGCCGAATACCACTGCGTAGCAATATCACTCGCCGGGAGGCGAATAGAACTGAAAAAAGCACTTGCGACCGCAAGTGCTTTTTTCTGTGCTCGTAGCATAAAAATGCAACCGACACACCTACATAAATACTGCATATTCATAAGGGCCTAAACATAGTTTTCCGCTACTCTGCAGATTTTTTCTATTGGTCAGCACACATTTTCGTTCTTCGGGAATCGTTATATCAATATCAACTGCGAAGCTCTTCGCATTGCCGATAAACATGATTTCTTCACCGTCTAAAACCCGTTTGAAGCAAATTACCTCATTAGGCATTGAGGTCTCCGTCCAAACGGTTTTTCCCAAATACAATATATCCTGTTCCGCCTTTAGCTTGTTAAGAATCCTGATGACCTCTTGCCGCCTCTTTGATGCGTCGCTATACTTATCATTTCTTTTAGTAACCTCATACCTTCCGGGAAAGAAACGATTGGCGAACATACTGAGTTCTGCTTCGCACGCAAGCTCGTTCCCTGCATAGACCATCGGTATTCCATCAATCAGATAGTTGATAACCTCAATCTGCTCCATGCCGTTATGACCGCATACTGTTTCTGTTCTGCCTAACCAATCGGTAACAGTATCGTGATTATCTATATCCCTTAAAAGCTTACCTCCCTTTGGCAGATCAAGATTTTCGTACAACTCCTTGATTTTCGATGCAGAGTCGGTACCGCAAAAGACCTTTCGTACGCATTCGTGCCAAGCGAAGCAATAGCAAGCATCAAACGCGGTTTCCATATAATAATATTTCCGTCCCTCATTAATGAGTACGGCATCCGACTTCACACGTGTAATTCTCTTTTTTGCCTCGTTCCAGAAATCAATTGGAATACCGTCCCCCACATCACACCGAAATCCGTCCACATCGATAACGCTGATATAATAAACCATATTACAGTACAAATATTCCCGCAATCCCTCGTTGTTGAAATCAAATTTTGGGAAATTCCATTCTGTGCACACAAAACTACCATCTTGATTTTGCATAACAAATTCCGGATGACGCTTAATTATATCCGCACTATTGCCAATATGAGCATAAACCAAATCAAGCAAGACATACATGCCTGCTTCATGGGCTTTCTTTACGAGCACTCTTAAATCATCCATCGTTCCGTATTCATTATCAATAGAAAAATAATCGTTCATGCGGTACGGATTTTTGGGGTTATCAGTTTTGGATGCTAATTGTCTTGGACTTCGATTATCCAAGCTTTCATCCGCTTCAAAAATAGGGCAAAGATAAAGAATGCGAAATCCCAAGTCCTTGAGAAAAGGAATCTCATCGGTAATAGCTTGAATAGTACCTTCTTTTGAAAATGTTCTGGGATTGATCTGATATATAGCACTTTTATTAAACCAATCCGGAGAACAAATAGCTGTTCGTTTCATAAAAAGCCTCCCTTTTATATTATACAGCACTCTTTTTATATTATACAGCACTATGCCTACCGTTCCAACCGAAAATTCGATCTGTTTTTTCCATTTTTCGATGTTTACAAGGAGATTAAAATGTGATATAATAACGAAAAAGGAGTTGATCTTGTGTTTGATAATGATAATCTTGTTATAGAAATTATTGACGTTTTGCATTTGTATATGAAAAAAAGCGAATACCATACGCCAAATAGGCCATTCCATATATTATCGAAGCGATTGAGTGGACACGCGAAAATGATATTCAAAAATACCACTTGCAAAATAACCTCTGAAGAGTTGATGTATATTCCTGCCAATAAGGAATATCTCAGACAGAGCTACGGCGGTGAAGAAATCATCGCAATTCATTTTAACATTCTGAATAAAAATATATTTTCACCAATTTGTATAAAGATTGACACTTGCAAATGCGATGAAGTGTTCAAAGAAATATATGAAATTTGGGAAAGCAGAGAAAAGGGATATAAATATAAATGCACCTCTATTTTGTACGATTTTCTCAGCAGCATTATCGTGCCAAACAGTCCCACACAAAATTATTTAAAAATAGCAAGATCAATACAGTATATTGAGACCAATCTTGACAAAAAGATTTATGTAAAAGATCTTGCAAAAATGTGCGGATTGTGCGAAAGTCAATACAGAAAGCTCTTTCAGGACGAATTGGGAGTTTCTCCGATCAATTATTTAAACAAGATGAAAATCAATTCAGCGTTAATAAAACTCGGGGCAAACAATTATACAATGGCGCAAATATCAGAAATGTGCGGATTCACAGACCAAAAATATTTCAACAAAATATTCAGAGATGAAACAGGAAAATCTCCTTCTCAGTATAAAAAAGAGATCTACAACTTGTAAAGCTGACTTTAGCAATGATCACTGAACCGGTTAAAAAGGTACAACAGTAAAAAAGGGAGTTTTTCCCCCTAAAAACACGAAAATCCCCCTGAAGTCAAGAGTTTTAAGTATTTTATGAAGCATCGCCTAACGGCGATATGAAGCACTCGCTACGCTCGCATAATGCGTTTGCTTCGCAAACATGAAGCGAAGCGCATACTAACTTTTCTATGTGGCAAAGCCACGCTTCATAGAGCGAAGCTCTGCTTCATTTTTCATGCACCGCAAGGTGCGCTTCATTGAAAAAAGCCTAACGCGATTGCGTTAGGCTTTTTTCTGGCGCCCTTTGTAGGACTTGAACCTACGACCCCCTGATTAACAGTCAGATGCTCTCGCAAGCGAAGCATTGTACAAGGGAATAATAACCGATTGACTGTTAATAGGAATTAAGGTAGTCCTATACGCATATTCATCCATAGCAGTCAGTCGGTATGTAAAGACCACCACAGGTTATGCGGTGGCAGTTGTAAGTGTTGTTGCAAGCCATTCATCACAGAAGGCTTGATAGGTTGTATCAAGTTCAAGGTGGATTTGATAGTCCTTGCCGATTTCAACTCTTGAGAACAAAGTTGATGCAATCAGCTTCTTTTGTTCAAAGGTGGTCTGATCAAATGTTTCTGCCCAAGTCTTAAACTGATTATATGCAGGAATGATGCTTTCGCTCGTTGCCTTTTTGTCCGCTTCTTCCCTTTTCAGTTCTTCAAGTTGTTCTGTGGATTGCTCTATCCTTGCTTTTATTGTTTGAATCGCAACCGCCAGATCCTCGGAAGTATAGACGCTTACGCCGGCAAGTGCATTGGCGATTTCCAAACGAAGTTTATCAAGCTGCTTTGTATCCTTATTGATTTGCTCGGATAATTGCTTTTGCATGAGCTTGTTGCTTTCAATCATCTTTCGATAAGCCGTTTGAATTTTCTCTTCATGCGGACATCCGGTGATGTTAGCAAAGATATTTCTCATAGCTTCGATAATGTAGTCATCAACAACTTGAGCCTTATAGGTTGTCGCACCCGTGCACTCATTCAGTTTGCGACTACGATGATAGCAGAGATATCGCACAGTGCGCCTTTCGTATACGCTCCCATCCTTGCGAGTGTATTTTTCGATAGATGAAGTCGTACAGAGTCTACTCCCGCAATGAGCACAAAACGCATTACCACTTAACAGAGCTTTGCTCTTATTAGATATTGCAACCCTTCGCTTATCCTTGTCCTTATCAGCTCGTTCTGCAAAAATTTCTTGAATCCTGAAAAACATGGAATCAGGAAGTATCTGCAAACTTTCAAGCCTTTCGGACTTAGCATCACCGCGCTCCAAAAAACCACGCAAAATAGGATTCTTATAAAGCCGCAGTATATTTGAGGATTGGAACTCAGACCCCTTATGTGTTCTGAATCCCTTTTGATTAAACAACTCGGCTACCTGATAGCTTCCATATCCCTCGGTGATAATCTTTTCGGCACCAAGATAAATAACCTCCGCTTCAGCAGGATTGATGGCGAGATCACGCATTTCCTGCCCTTTTTTATTGAGCCGTCCATTGTGAACATACTGATATCCGAAAATCAGGATGCCTCCCGTATAAATCCCTTCGCTTATCATCTGTTGTAAGCGTGTTTTTACACGGATGGATGTTTTTTGAGACTCGCCCGCAGCTTGCCAAAATCGAATATAGTTCATAAGCTTGTCAACGTGTTGTTCGATTTTCTGCTGACCTTCATTGACCGACCACACCTCTATGCCGTGGCTGATAAACCACTCCAACACAAAGGGTGTTTCACTTTCGATTCTTCCGAGACGGTCGAACATAAACACGAGAAGTACATCGAACTCTTTATTCAGTGCCGCATCTTTTAGGTGCTGAATTGCATCACGCTTTTCAGCAGACACCTTAAAGCCGGATATACCTTTTTCTTCATATTCATTGTTAAGCACCCAATCAGGATGTTCCTCAACATACTTATGACATGCAATTCTTTGCATTGGGATATCATCTTTCGTCTGGTCGACCTGTCCTTTGGTAGAAACTCGATACAATGTATTTACTCTTTTCATTTTTTATACCCTTTCTCGTATTTGAATTACGAGAAACACTAACTGCTATTTATTTGTCAAGGAACACGCAACAGTTTTCTTCCTTTACATTTAATATACCGTCTTTGTTCCCTTTCACAGTGTGTTTCATTATGTAAACAAGGGCACATTGGGGTAAATACTCTCTAAAGGTAAGATTTCTATTGCCCCTTTAGTATACACCAACATGCCCTTTTCTTCAAATGTGCAAATTACGCCGTTCCTTTAAGAACTCTTTTTTCGTATGAGTTTGACAGCAATTCAAGAATTGTGTCCTTGAGATTAGGATTTGTCGGCGTTTCATTAAAAGTAATTGTGATTCTCGCATCAGGCTTCTCTATAACCATCATCGGTACTCCTTTTGCATCATATTCAAGCTTCACCCATTACGCCCCCTCGTTCTGTTCTCAAAACAATTTTGCAAGCTTCTTTTCCGGGTCGAAATCATTGTAGATTTGCCAAATCTGATAGATATACTTTTTGTTTCTCGGATGCTCAATATCGGTAACGATATTATCACGGATTTCGATAGGCTCCTTGATCCCTTTAAGTGCGTCTACGAGAATGTCTCTGTCGTAGACATTGGCATAAGTACCGACGAACTCCGTAATCGCCCTCACAACCTCAAAACGAAGTGAATCCGATTTGCCACCCCATACCTCAAACAAGATGCCCATTGCTTCGATATAAAGATCCTCACCTAAATTACGATAAGCATTGAGTGCTGTGCTCACGCAAGCAAGATGTCTCTCAAAACGTGTTCCCTTCAACTCAACTTGAATACCAACCTTTTCGGTTGCCGCATTAAAAGCAACTGCTTCGGCTTCTTCTCCAAACAGATTTGCACGGAGTGCTTCTCCGGAACGCAGTTTCGATGAGAAACCGGTTTGCATAGCGAACAGCCTTGCTTCCTCTTTTGCATCCATTCCCTTATACACTTTGCAGAGTATTTCGGTAGGCTTTTCCCCGTTCATGGACTCTCGGGCAAGAATTGTGTGCTGTCCGTCGAAAACATAAAATTTTCCGTCACGAGCACTAATCTTGGGTTCATTGGCAATTCGCTCATCCCACTTGCTCACAATATGTGCGATTTTGTCCATGTCTTTTTTTCTCTGATAGGATTTTCTATCAATTACAAACAGGTTACTGGATATAGTTTTCATTTGATAAGGTCTTTTAATAGCCATTTTATTTCTCCTCAATTTTATTTAGAAATTCATGAATTTTGTTTAGCACCCTATCCACAAACTTACGATTTTTCTTATCGGTAAGTAAGTCAGGGTATTCGGTAAAATATCCGCCAATAGTATCAATGGCAATATCGACATCAGTTTCAAATGCTTTAAGCATATCTGTTCCCTTTACCGGTGGGCGTTCAGTATTCAAGTGTTCTGCGTAAAGGTTATCAATAGAGCGAAACAACTCTTTTCGTCTTTGTCTTTCCTGTTCACGTTCCTCCCGACTCATATTAGAAGTAGGAACATATAGGCAATCCACAAGTTCTTTTCTCTTCTCAGGTGAAACTTTGCCAATCGTCAGCATTTCATCATGAGTTGCTCTAATCTTGCCGGATTGAATATCTTTTGTGATGCCCGGGAATTCTTCTTCAGCTACATCAAGAGCATTAACATATTTTTCGGCACGTTCTACGGTGGCATGATTAACACCCATTTCTTTGGCAATTCTGTGTGCTGTTTTTTCATTGTTTTTTGGTAAGTCCGCATTTTGCGGACTTACCAAATCTCTGTACTGATTACCGCGAAATCCTTCACCTGCACCATACGCATCTTTCTCTGCCTGGTATCTACGTCCCATAAGAATGGTCTTTTGTGCTGCCGACAAGTTTCTTCTTCCAAGCTGATTAAGGCATATCCAAGATATAGCTTCGTAACGATTCTCAAATGACTTTTCCTCCACCCGATACTTGAGCGTTGGATTTTCTTTCAGTATCTTGTAACGGTGATGACCGTCAACAATCACGCCGTTCCATGTAATGATAGGATGATATATCTCGCCATCTCGTAAAATGTTGAGCCTGAGATTTTTGAACTCATCCTCGTCAAGCGGTGGAATTACTCTTTCAAATTCCTCATCAACCCGAAGCATCAGTATGTTGTTCATCTTCGTGATTCAGGTCAAGGCTCACATGAATAGCCGCACCTATCTCCTTCATTTTTTCTTCGGGCACTCTGCCGATCTTCCTGATAAGTCTCGACTTATCTATCGTCCGTATCTGTTCGAGCAAGGCGAGTGAGTTTTTCTCAAGCTCCGCGTTGTCAAGCGGAACATGGGTAGGCAAGGCTCGTTTCTTAAAGAATCGACTTGTAACCGCTGTCACGATAACTGTTGGACTGTAATGGTTTCCAACATCATTTTGAATGATAATCACAGGGCGTTTTCCGCCTTGCTCCGAACCCTTATACGGATTGAGGTTTGCAAGGTAGATATCTCCGCGATAAATCTTTTCGTCTTTCATTTTGAATAGACCTCCTATGTTCTGCCGATCATCTCGGCTATGTACGGGGACCTCCGACAACAGTCCCCAAGGAGGTGTCAATCCTCAACAGGCTCGCACAAGATATATGCGAGGTAGCCCAAGGTATCTTCATCAATGGGTTGGTGCCGATTCAGCATCATACAATAATGAAGGAAATAGTAAATTGCTTCGATGTCGTCTCTCACCTCGACTTTCACATCATTTCCCGTTAAGGGATGGTGGAACTCGCAAGGCTCTCGACGGAACCAATTTACAAGGTTGCTGTTTTTGTCTGCAAAGCAATCTTCAACTGCAAGGCAGATGTCGTCTGCCATCTTCAAATGCCGCTTGGATTCTCTGCTCCCATCGGGAAAGAAGCAAGCGTGCTTGAGATGAGCACGAATGGTTTTGATGCAGAGTGTAAAATCTCTGAGGGACATTACCTCTCTACCACCCTTACATTCGGCAAGGATTTCTCTTACTGTTCTTTTCATATAACTCCTTTGTTGCTAAGTATTTTGAAAAGTTGAATAGCCACTCCTTTCGGACTTCCCTTCGGAATGTGGCAAATAGAATATGTATCTGGAAATTCGGGAAGCGACCGCTATGTCCAATGCTGTCTGCTTTTTATCCCGAACTCCGTAACACACTCTATTTGTCCTCGACACCCCGAGTGTGATCGGCATAAACCGATATGGGAAGTCATCAAGCGGTCGTGGTGCCCTCATTAGTAAAATACCAATGCCACAACTCCATAGGAATCTCACCTCCCCCGGGTACTCCGCAGGCAGCGCCTTTCGGCTACTGAAGTATCATTATCCCTTGTAAATGTCATCGCCCTAACCTACGGCATTTTGAGGTTTTACTTCGTATAAGTTTTATCGCTCGCTCTCTTTCGGGAGGTCATGGCGCACCTACGATCTCGGCTAACTCCGCTACTCACGGACATCTTACAAGTAATGTGCTTGATGAATGGCTATTCAGTTTTCAAGGTTCATTGAGGAGGAGTGTTATTTTCCCCCCTCAATTGGTAGCCAGCGAAAAGGCTTTTTTTATAAGGTTGTTTTCAAAATTTTTTTGATTGTTGAAAATCTTTGTGAAATCGCCGACTGAGATACCCCCATAATCTCAGCGATTTCCGTTTGCCCATACCCATCAATAACAACAAGTGTCAGTAATTCAATCTGCTCCAGCGATAATGCTTTGATTGTTTCAGCAAGTTTTGGATCATCAATTTCTTCAATCCACCAATACCTTGATAGCTTACTACTGCTATCAATGGTGATGGTCAATTCATCGAAAAACTTGTTGAGCAACGTGCTTTCCGAATCATCATCCTCGCCATCATCGAAGTCGCTCGATGTAAATGGCTGTGTGTGCGTGTGATAACGCCGGTCACTCTTGTATTGCTCTAAATCGAACTCATACATTTCCTTGATCTGTTCTTCTGTCATACCGAGTGCTCTGTATTCCTCTTCCTGCTTCTTTTGTCTTGCTTCAAATTTTCTTCTTTCATATGCGTTATTCCAACTCATTTTTAATCTCCTTGAATTTTGAATTTTGGTTTTTGTACTGTTCTGTTGAAAATCAAAATTCAAGGGATTAGGGGTATTCAGCTATGGACTCTTGCCAGGTATGTATATAAATCAAAAGTGCTTCCTCTCAGATTCCTCTGTCGGAAGCACTTGATCTGGTCTTTATCAGCCGAAAACATAAAGCCGCCGACAGATAGAGTTGACCCATTACGGGCGTTATTCTATCTATCGGCAGCTTCACATGTTAGCTATATCTTTTACTATAGCAGGTCTGGCATTGCTGACCGAT
>URUL01000030.1 GCA_900551005.1 uncultured Ruminococcus sp.
TCCGCAAGCGCCTCCCCATTTCCGTACAGAGCGTCAAAGGCCATGCCTTTCTCCGTAAGATATTCTTCGATCAGCACCGAGGAATCCTCCGAAAGATGAACTCCCATCATAGCCATGGTGCTCCGATGCGTCAATATCTCCTTTTCGAAAACCTGCGCCTGCATATCGCTTTTTTCAAAGAGCTCATTTTTGGCGTGCGGAAACGCCCAAGAAGGATCAGGAACGTTGCGAGAAGCACAAGCAGGATCGCCGCCATGCCGAGCATATAGAGAAACAGTTTACGCCGCATGGACTGTTTCGGTAATCTCAGACGCAGTTTTCTTTTTTTCATAAAATCTCCCGTTATCCGATGTTGCAAAACATCTCCCAAAGTTCTTCTGCAAGCATATCCGCGCTCTCGCCGCCGCTGTAGCGCGCAGGCATGGTAACCTGCGCCTTGCGGATCTTGCCGTAAAGCGCGTTAACATGATCGTAATAACCCACAAAGGCAGGCTCGCGCAGGAATGTCTGCGTGCTACGTATCTCGGTGAGGGCCGTGTAAAGTGCCTGATAGGATTCTGTTTCAAAGGGATAGGATTTCAGAGACTCATATGCGTCGTTGCGCACAGGCATATATCCCGTTTCCGCTACAAATGCGAGATTGCGCGAGCCCTCGGTCATCCAATGGGCGAAAACCGATGCCGCTTCCGCTTTTTGTTCCGTGGTCTTGTAGGCACAAAGTCCTACGCCCGCCTGCGTTGCGTATTTGGGGCAATTTTCGTTTTGCGGCAACGACAGGACGCGTAGCTCCATCGGCTCGGAGGTATTGTCCGGATAAGTGACGGTATCGTTATAGTACATCACCGCCGCCGATGAACCTGAGCCGCAGGGCACATCGCCCGTCATGACATGGGTATTGGAATAAAGCTCGGACACCATGATATGTCCCTTGGCAATGGCTCGTGCAAATTGTAAATAGGAAGCTTTCAGCGCGGCATTTTCAAAGTCGTAATATTCATCTTTATAAAGCGCTTCGGGATCTGCCCCTTTTTCAATGGCGTTCAGCTCGACGGCACGGAGGAGATAGTCAAAGGCACAGAAGGGCTTCCCGCCTGAATACTCATAATATTTTTCAGCCACGCTAAAAAATCCGTCCCACGTGGCAAGATCATCATAGGTCACGCCGGTCGCCACAGAAAAGCGGGAAAATTCACGGTCGCTGACATAGAGAACGTGCGTGGATTTGGAAACCGGGAAGATAACCAGTCTGTCATCGACCATACCGTCGGCAAGAAAGTCGGAAACAAAATCCGCGCGCTCCTCCTCGGTGAAATATTCGTTCCAGTTCAGCAAATTCTCTGCGCCGAGCTTCGCGGCGTCGTTATTATGGCAGAAAAAAAGGTCGGGCATATCCAGCGCACCCGGTACACCGCTTTGCGCTTCCGTCAGCCGTTCGCCGATCTTCGCCGCACTTGAAACAAGCTTGACACTGATGACAATTCCCTTTTCTTTTCCGACAGTCTTATTAAATTCCGAAATCAGGCTGTTCATCGGAGAGTCCGCTTGCTCACCATAGGTGCGCCACAGCGTCAGCGTAACAGGAGAATCGGGATCAAGAAACGACTTTTCGCCGCATCCCGCAAAGCAAAAAAGTGCAAAGGTAAGAATAAGAAGCAAAGCAAGCGTTTTTTGCATAGAAATACCTCCACATCGCAAAATTCCGCACTTTTCGTAACGAAATACGGAATTTACAAAAGAAAAATAAAAATATTTTTTAAAACCTCGACTTTTGACTGAAAAGTATGGGGACAAATTTGAAAAAATCAGTATAATGAAATCATGGAAAACGGTCTTTTTCCCCCGTGAGGGGAAAAGGAGAGATTTGCGTGTTATTTAATATCATGCCGCATAGATTTAGTCAATTGCTTTTCGGCGAAAATTTCAGAGAGAAAAAGGAGGATGGAAAATACAAAACCGATCACAGTATGTGCGACAGAGCCCACAGCGGTGATGCCGGGCGCAGACTGTCATTCGGACACGATCACCGAAGTGCAATTTTCTGTTTTTCTGCGGCAGGCAGATCGAGTTAAAGAAATCACAATGGCACGGAATCTCAGCAAATACGTTAATCAAATGTATAAAAAATTTTTCTATCTCTTTTATCTTAAAAACAACCAAGCACAAATTTTTAAACCAATTCAGGAGGAACAGACATGAATATGAAACTTTTGACCAAGCTGATGATAACCCTCGTCCTTATATTCGGAATTATCGCAGCATTCGGCATCACGGTAAACGCAGCCACGGTAGAAATAAGCAATACCGACGTCGAAGTAATCACGCCGTATCCCGGTGCCAAACCTTCCGCAGTTACTCGTTGTGAGGGCGGCATCAGCGTACGCAACGTAGTGTGGTATCGTTACTTTAGTGAAAGTAACATTCAAGTAATGGCAAGCACCGATACTTTTGAGACCGGATATCAATATCTCGTGAGTGTATACATATCTCCCCTCAGCGGTCATACAGTCAATTATAAATTCAGTGATTCGTTTAGTGGTTCTATAAACGGCTTGAGGTGTACTGTTCAAAGACCGGCGCAAGACCCGGACAGCAGAATTCTGCAATACGTCTTCAGCTGCCCGAGAGTCATAAGCAGTGCTGATTTTACGATCGGTGTACCTACGATTGGAAGCAGGTTCGACTTCAGCCCTACAACCACATCATCGGATGTCACCATCCAAAAAACAGAATGGTTTGGCAACACTACCGGTTCCGGAACGGTCGTCTACAGCACTTCCAGTACGGTCACCTACAGCATTCCCCCGAAAACTTATACGGCAAAGATTTATATCAACGTAAAGAACAGCGATTTCACGAGGTTCGTTCCTGCGGGATCCTTCCGGGCAACTATCAACGGCGTGACTGCGACCGTGGAAGAAGATGAAAACAACCCCGGCACTTACTGTGTCCAAGCGACATTCTCTCCACAAAAAGGAAAGATAACCGGAAGGTTCAACATTTCCGGCCTTACAACGCCCGCTGTGCATGAAAACCTGGACACGAGCCTGAGCCTTATTGTATTAAAAAATGTCAAATTCCCCGCGCAAGATTCCATCACATGGTTGGATTCTTCAAATAAGAAAGCGACCGGTGCCGCCCAGCCGGGTCAGCAGTATACATTGAGAGTAGTGATTTATCCCGACGATGGCTACGAATTCGACTACGACAATCTGGATCCCCGTATTTACATATCAGAAAGCGCCGGCAGATTTATAATGCCGGAAGTCAAGGAGGGCACCCCGAACGGATATCCGGGCGGTTACGTTGCTAATGCCGTAACACTCACCTACACCTTCCCCAAGCTCGGCTCCAGCATGACGGAAGTGGATGTCACTATGGTGGGGACTCCGACTGTCGGAGGTGAAATGCGCTGGTTCGGCACGTCTACCTATGACTACAGCGTCGGAATAACCACATGGTCACCGAGCGACACCACCTATAAGGCAGGCGTTTCCTACTCCGCAACGTTTAATGTAAACATTGATGAATTTGACGGCGTTTTCGACAATAATGTAAAAGTATATGTCAACGTGGGAGGCACCAGAACCCAAGCAACCGTTCTCTCCGGTGCAGGCACTAATCAGATCACCGTAAAATACACGATGCCCGCACTCACCGCCAATAATGTAACGAGAATCGTGCTGAGCGGTCTGACACTTCCTGTCATCGGCAAAAATCCGGACATGGAGCTCCCGATTATTGTAAGTGAGGGGGCAAAGGTTTTGTCTTCATTTTGGTATGCCGACGGTGCAATTCTTAATAAAAGCAGCGTATTCGAAGCCAAAGAATACTCTTATCACGTTGTTGTTGAGGCGGCTGACGGTTATGAGTTCCCCGATTCTTCTTTGATGTCAGCCACCATTAACGGAAAAAGTGCAGAGGTATATGATATAACCTCCGCTACTCCGCGCAAGGAGATAGTGTATCTCTTCAAAGTTTCTGCCGCTCCTGTTGATTCTGTTTCTCTGAGAGTTGAAAATCCTGCCATCGGATCAGCTCCCGCATCGACAGCCACTGTTGAAAGCGGCAATTATTCCGTCACATCCGTAGTTTGGGATACTGCCGACATCATCTTTGCCGAAAACAAGACATATACGGTAATCATCACACTTGAAGCAGACGGAGAAAACACATTTGCAAGCTCTATCGTATCGGCATTGATCAATAATGAAACCGCAACCGTTCTCTCCGGTGCCGGAACAAAGACGCTGAAGATCAGCTATACCTTCCCTGCCATGACACATACACATAAAGCCGGAAGCGAATGGATAAGCGACAGCACACAGCATTGGCATGTCTGCACCTGCGGCGAAAAAATAGAGCTTTCCGCTCACACTTTCAGCGAATGGAAAATCGTAAAAGAAGCAACCGCTTCCGAAAGCGGAACAAAAGAGCGTGTATGCTCTGTCTGCGGATATACCGACAGTGCGATCGTTCCCGCAACGGGAAGCGCAACAGGCACATCCTCGACTGCGGGCACAACGGCAACCGGCGGAACTTCAACAAAGGATCCCGGCGTAGATCCCAGTGAAAAAAAAGGCGGCTTTATGTGGTGGATCATTCCCATTGCCGTAGGAGGCGTAGGTGCAGTAGCGGCAGCTGTTGTATTGACTCTTAAAAAAAGAACATAAATCTTAATAGATAATATAGCGAGGAGAAATTATGAGCATTTTTGACCAACTTAAAAGCAAAGCAAAAATTGCCGCAGGCGCGGCGGTAAACAAGATCGGCAGCAAGAGCGAGACCTTTACTTTTGCCGCACTGCCGGAAAGCGTAGAACAGATGAAAGAACTTCCCGAAGCATCGATGGATACCCCATTCAAGACCGCGGCTCTGACCGTGTGCGCGCTCTGTGCGTTTGCGGCATCACCCGACATCGGTACGCAGATGCTCAATTTCCTCCGCGGTCCGCGTCCGATGAACGGTCAGGACATTTCGTTCATCAAAGACCGCTTCCGCGGTGACCGTACTTATCTGCCGTTCTCTTACTTCAAGGGAGCGACACCCGCTAATAACTACACCCCCTCGGAACCGTATACCCTGACGATAAGCTCCGATCCTCATTCTTATGATGAGGACGGCTATGCAAGACTTTACATCGCTTGCGGCGGCGCGGATTCTCCGCGTCCTGTCAAGCTCCGAAAAAAAGGCGACGGACAGTGGTGCCTGTGGGAGCAGTACCTGCTGACCGATATTCGCCAGCCGAAATCCGCAGACCCTTGGGCATAAATAATATTTTAATAAATAAAGGAGATAGTGAATATGAATATTATCGGGAAATGGGAAGTATCTGCAATCATGTCATTTGTTGACGGTGAAATCAAATTCGTCAACCGTGCAAAGGCAGAGGATATCGAAGATTTCGATATAAAAATGTTTGATGTTGTAACGGAATTTTTACCTGACGGCGTTGTTCGGGACATGATGAAGATTCCGGAAGGAATGTCTCAGGAAGAAATTGACAAGCTGATCTCCGAGGAAGACATGGAGCGCGTCGACGATTATCTTGTTATGGCAACACATCAGTGGAAAGAAGAAGACGGCAGGTTTCTTTACAATACCGAAATTGAGGGCGAGATTTTCGGCGAGGAAGTATCTCCGTGGTCTGAGATTTTGGTTGATGATAACGGAGAGATCACAGTTGCCGACATGATCCGGATGAAGAAAATGTAAACAAAATCGCGGTATCCGGACATCGGATACCGCGTATTTTATTAAGGAGGCAAATATGCCTAAAAAATCCACCCTCGCGATACTGGAAGAAATAAGACAAGAAAACGCACGGCGTGCGGCGCTGACGCGTGCAGATCTGGAAAGAGAATATGAAGCAGTCAAGCAAGGCGGTTTTGATATCGGCGACGTACTTGAATTTCAAGCAGATCTGACCGGAAGCAATCAGCTCGAATATCACTATGAGCTGGTGCTCGAGGACCGAAACGCGACCGCAGAGATCAGCTTGATATGGAGCACAACTTTATTTCCCGCCATCGTGCAGCACAGAATTTTCTCTTTCCCCTTTTAGACGAAAAGGACGAATTTGAAGCCGTACATATCGCACACATGATCGCTCGCAGTTTTTATTACATATCTCCCATGGAAGCGCGGGAAAGGCTGGTCCCGTACTTATTGCGGTACGCCGAAGTTGACTCTGCCGGATTGAGAAGGCTTGTTATCATCGCATTGGGATGGGTATATGCCGAAAACCGGCTGCGGGAAGAGATAGAATGTCTTTGCAGGCATTTGGAAAGTGATGAGGATTCACTGTGTCGGGCTTGGTCAGCCTCTGCCATGATGCAGCTTTATTTTTGAGATGCACCGCCCGAGGTGATCCGAGAGATATCACTGCCGACATTCCGTAGGATTCTGGAAACGGAAGCGAACGTTTTCGCCCTCGGAGTGGCGATTGAAAGTCTCGGCGTTATATGGAATAAAAAATTCAGACTAAGTCAGGTGGCAGTCGACCGGGAAGATCGCAAGACAATCGAAAAAGCGAAAAAAAGCGCCATCAGATTTTTAAGCAAGCTCTGAAGGCGCACCATCGGCTGTTATCGCCGTAATTTACAAATATATCACTGTATATCATTGGGAGTTGCCGTCTCCGCGGCAAGCGCGGTAAAAAAGCCGTACAGGTCATGCCGTGCCTTTCCGGCAGAGGCTATTCCCCGCGCAGAGCCATCACTCATTTTTATATACAGATACTCGGAATCTCCGTCCAAAACCTCATATTTCGGTTTAGGCGATTTATATTTGCCAATGAAGCTGACCAGCTCGTACTGTGTGATCAGTTTGGTCAAGCGCTCCATATTTTCGAGAGGCACTTCCCTGTCATCAAAACGAATTTCCCGTTCCGTATCATAGTTATACCATTGCGCATCGAAAAAGACCTTATCCCCCTCCCGATGCAGAGAAAACGAGCAGCTGTCCGTTTTCGCCATACCGCCGATGTGCGAATAAGCGAGCGTAACGGGTACGGCATAGGGCTCAGGTGAAAAGTCATCTCTTTTTTTCATTCCGAATAAACCGCGCAAAGAAAACGTATTTTTCATAGAAAACCTCCGCATCGGAAAAAGCCCGTACTTTTCGCAAAAAGCATGGATGACCCGAAAAAAAATCAGTATCACAGAAGCATGAAACGTTCTTTTCCCCATCATGGAGAAAAGAACGTTTTCACGTCATCTTATTGTATCATGCGACGATAATTTAGTCAATGACTTGTCGGTGAAAAATTAAAAAAGCGAACAATTCTTCTTACAGCAGAACGATTCCGTTTTCCGAGCAGATTCTTCTCGTTTCATCATCCCAGAGTGATACCTGAACCTCGCCGATATGTGCCTTCCCGAGCAGAAGCATCGAGAGACGTGACTGACCGATACCGCCTCCCATTGTGAGCGGAAGCTTGCCTGCGAGGAGTGCGCTGTGGAAAGGAAGCGTTCTTCTGCTGTCGGCACCTGCCGCCTTTAGTTGTCTGTCCATCGCGGCGGGATCTACACGTATTCCCATCGAAGATATCTCAAAAGCACATCCGAGTACATCGTTCCAGAAGAGTATGTCTCCGTTCATCGTCCAGTCGTCATAGTCAGGCGCTCTGCCGTCGTGTGGCTTGCCGGATCTCAGCTTATCACCTATCTGCATGATGAAAGCGGTCTTATGCTCCTTCAGATAAGCGTTCTCTCTCTCCTTCGGAGTCATTTCGGGATACATATCCTCCAGCTCCTGAGTAGTGATGAAGCTTACCGTTCGTTCCAGCTCGACTGTTATCTGAGGATATCTGACCTTGAGCATATCAAGCGTATCGCATATCGCTCCGACGATTCCCTTTACTGTATTCTTAAGATAAGTAACGGTACGCGTTTCAGGTGTGATTATCTTTTCCCAGTCCCACTGGTCTGTATATATCGAGTGAAGATTATCAAGCTCCTCATCTCGACGTATGGCATTCATGTCGGTGTAGAGCCCTTCACCCTCATGGAAACCGTAAACATCAAGCGCCATGCGCTTCCATTTTGCGAGAGAATGAACTACCACAGCATCTTTTCCGGTATCTTTTATATCAAAACGAACAGGGCGTTCTATGCCGTTCAGGTCATCGTTGAGTCCTGTCTCCGGGTCTACAAAAAGCGGTGCGGAAACACGCTTCAGATTCAGAACGTTACAAAGCCTCTCCTCAAAAATCCGTTTTAACATGCCAATTGCCGTTTGCGTATCATAAAGCCCGAGAGTTGCTTTATATCCTTTCGGCACAATAACCTTGCTCATATGAAAGCCTCCTTTATTTTTTTTGATATGTCAGTATAAAACAATTTTCGGCAAATGTCAATAGTATGCTGTATTTTTTCTCTGAAAAAATTCCGTAAATCACTTTACAAAAAATCGCTTCTATGATAGAATATTAACAACATTTCCCAAAAGGGAGTAGCGTGCGGGGATATTCCCGTTGCATCGCCGTCATCACGGTTTTTACCCGACGATGTATTAAAACGCAAGACTTTCGGGCTGCTGTAGCTTGCAGTGGCTTCGAAGGTCTCTTTTTTTATGAAAGGAAGGTATTTTTATTTATGTCAGGAATTCTGCCCCAACTTCAAGTCCAGCTCCAGGCGATATCCTACAAGCACATCATCATGTGGGCAATAGGCGCTCTCCTCATTTATCTCGCCATCAAGAAAAAGATGGAACCGTCGCTTCTTCTGCCTATGGGCTTCGGTGCAATACTCGTAAATCTTCCGTTTTCCGGTGCGCTGACACAGGGAACCGAGACAGGCGCGCTGTCAAAGCTATTTGATATCGGATTGGGAGAAGAAAGCGGCGAGCTATTCCCTCTTTTGCTCTTCATAGGGATAGGCGCCATGATAGATTTCGGGCCGTTGCTTTCAAATCCGAAGCTTCTGCTCTTCGGTGCTGCGGCACAGTTCGGCATATTCTTCACGCTAAGCATGGCGCGTCTTTTCGGCTTTGAGCTCAATGATGCCGCCTCCATAGCGATCATCGGAGCGGCAGACGGTCCAACCTCGATCGTCGTAGCAAAGCTCCTGAAATCAAATTATATCGGTGCAATAATGGTAGCGGCATATTCCTATATGGCTCTTGTTCCGATCATTCAGCCGCCTGTGATAAAGCTGCTGACAACGAAAAAGGAGCGACTGATCCGCATGCCTTATGAGGCAAAGAATGTCTCCAAACTCACAAGAATACTTTTCCCGATAATACTCACGATCATAGTCGGCATAGTATCTCCGAAGAGCGTTTCGCTTATCGGATTTCTCATGTTCGGCAATCTGATCCGCGAATGCGGCGTGCTAGATTCGCTTTCCGAAACGGCACAAAAAGTCCTTGCAAACCTCATCACGCTCCTCCTCGGCATCTCTATCGCCACGCAGATGCAGGCAGAAAAATTCATTCAGAAGGAAACGCTTCTCATCATAGGTCTCGGTCTTATCGCCTTCATCTTTGATACCGTCGGCGGTGTACTTTTCGCCAAGCTCATCAATCTCTTCTCAAAAAAGAAAATAAACCCGATGATAGGCGCGGCAGGCATTTCCGCTTTCCCGATGTCCGCACGTGTCATACATAAGATGGGACTGGCGGAAGATCCGCAGAATTTTCTGCTCATGCATACCGTCGGCATAAATGTTTCCGGACAGATCGCATCTGTGATTGCAGGTGGTCTTATCATCAGTCTCGTATCGTAAGGAGGATTTGATATGTTTAATGTTGAAGGATTTATCGACAGCCTGCCCATCATGGCGGAAGGCATGCTCGGCATATTCGGTGTCTGTCTTATCATCATCGGATGCGTTTATCTTATCGCCGCCATCAAACCGAAAGGCAAGGACAAGGACAACGAAAGCTGAGTGATCGCTGCTCAGAGACGATCATCAAATACAGTATAATGAAGAGAGCCGCGGAAATCCGCGGCTCTCTTTTTATGCGTTTCAATTATTTAACGTATGTGCAACCCTTATCAAATTCGATCGTACCGTTGTAGTTTTTGATCGTACCCGTAACGGTAATGACATCGCCGACCTTGAGCTCTTCGCCGCCTGCAAGACGGTAGCACATGATCTCTTTGTCGCCGACCTTGATGTTGACAGTGATGTTCTTATAATCTGCGCTGTAAGCTGTGGGGATAGAAGTGATCTCGCCACGGAGAACCTGTGTGCCCTTCATGGAAGCGCCTGCTTCAAGAGCAAAAGCCTTCTCTACAACTTCTGCTACACACATATCCGAAGGTGCGCCTTCGGGAAGTCTGTGTGCGAAAGAAACCGTCACGGATTCGCCTGCATCATTCTTGATGGTGGCAACGAGAGTATAAAGTGTCTCTGCATCGGCTTCTTCATTGATATCTACAACTATCATACCTTTGCCGTCGGGAGTGAGAACTACATTGTCAGCAGAACCGCTTGTAGCCTCTACTGTCCAAGCTATGGGATATTCAACACCGTCTATTTTAAGCGCGGCTACTACCTCATAATCCTCGGCAGTCGTAAGTGTGGCATTCTTGTACATGGTATATAAATACTCTTTTGCCAGATCAAGCGGATTTGCCTTCGGCTTTTCCGGCTGCTCTCCGCATCCGGCAAAAACGGCAAGACAAAGGACAAGCGCTAAAACAAAAGTCAAAAATCTTTTCATGGTTTGCCTCCTTATTCATTTAATTGTTGAACATAATATGTTTATATGAAAATACTTTTATCTGGTAATTGCCGCCGAAGTAATCGACAATGCCTTTGATATCAATATTTTGGTCCAGTAAATCTTCCGGAGTAACGAGTTTTCCTTCCGAATCATTCATCGCCTCCGTGCGGACTTGTATCTGCGTTCCGTCGTCGGCTTCGCAGATCAGCGTCATTTCACCGTAAGACGAGCTGTCTTCATCCGCTACGGATTCTATGCGGATAACCTTCAGATCTTTCATGAAAATCGTCGTATTGAGAGTCAGCTCCGCATACTTGGCAGTTTTTACACCGTCTTCCGTTTCGATCGTAACATCGGAAGCAAAGATGGCAGCAGACGTCTCCCTGTATGCAGGAGTATGCCCATCGCTTATTTTGCGAAGATTGCCGGGATCATCGGGGCGCATGATATTATAGGACAAGCCGGATACCTGATAAACACCGCCCGCCTCATAATACTGGACCGTTCCGACTATTCTCGAACGATTGCCGACGGAAATCACTTCCAGTCCTGCACCGTTCAGTGAGAAGCCGTAATAAACAGATATGCCGAAGTACATATCCGTCTCGGAATCATATTCCTCGACATATACACTGTTATTGTTATCGCTCGAAATGATTCCTTCAAAAGCGACTTTTTTGCCATTGTATATCTCGGGATTCAGTCTCAGCTCCTTCAGGGTAAGCTCTACGGCATCGCCGTAATAAAAGTCGGGGTCAGGCTCTCCGGAATATACGTTCAGCTTCTGCGCCTTTGCCTGATTCAGTGCAGCGACACATGTCTGTCCGTAACGGTTGTTGGCAGTGGATGAAGCTATGGCAAGCCCATTCTGGAGGATCTCCAGATTCAGATTGCGATATTCGCTTTCTCCCGCCGGCTTATACCAGACCCATACAAGATATCTTCCGCCGGTGGAATCCACATTCCATTTTCCGTCATCCGATTCTATGATGATGGATTCGGCATTCTCGAGCTTAGACCTTGTGAAATTGGATGCCGCCTTACCGTATTCCTCGATCTTGCCTGTGGATTCCGGCGTATTGACGGCGAGATATCTCGCCTTTAATATGCCTGTGGAAATCACATGCTCCGGAACGTGGAAATGCGTTGTATCGCCATCTACAAAGCTTCTTACAGTCACCTCCTGCTTGAGCGTATCGGATGACATATCAAGCTTCAGAAGCGAGACGTAGTCCTTTATCTCAAGCAGCGGAGGCTCCTCTCCGCTCACTGTTGTCGTTTCGTTCGGACCGCCGTTTTCGCATCCGAAAACAAACGGCAGAAGGAAGCATATCAGAAGCAGCAACGCAAGCGTGCGTATGAATTTTTCGGATCTACAGTTCATTAATACTCACACTCTGCTATAGCATCCTCGAATGCTTTCTTTATCATGGCATCAACATTGCCGCCGTCATCAGCCGACAGACATTTTGCAAGAAGCTGACCAACCTGATCACGCGCTGTAGAAGAACCGTTGAAGGCAGGAGACGTGTAGTAGGCGCTTTCCTGCTCAAGACAGATCTTTGCGCTGAGTGCGGAAATATAGTTTCCGCCGTCTGCCTTGGAAATAAACTCCGCATAAACGGGATTGCTTGCTACAGACTTGAGAACGGGAACATAGCCGGAAGCCATGGAAAATTCAGCCTGGAAATCAACACTTGTCGTAAGATATTTTACAAAGAGCCAAGAAGCGACAACTTCCTGAGGATTGTCCTTCTTGAAAATGCAAACGCTCGGGCCCTGAGAAATAACCTTCTTATTTGACTCGGATACCTGAGGAATGGTAGCTATACCGACCTCAAAAGGATATTCACCGTCTATCTTATCGGGACGCTGATGTGTGGCACCCGCGGAAGAACCGATGGACATATAGCTCTTCGTACCCGTCTGAGCCGTGAAAAGACCTGATGTGTATGCACCGAAGATCGACTGAGTTGTCAGATAACCGTTCTGATACCATTCGCGGAACTTCTTGACGAAGTTTCTGTTTGTTTCGTTGTCGAAGAGATAGTGATCGTCTTCGGCACTTGTATAAGGAGAGCCATACTGCTCACACATTGTGATGAACCAGTTGCCTTCGCTGTCATAGCCGAGAGGAATCGAGTTGGGGTCGATTTCCTTTATTTTCTTCATTGTCGCTTCCATCTCGTCCCATGTTGTGGGAACCTGGATATTATTTGCTTCGAAGAATGTCTTGTTGTAGTAAAGAACTTCCGTGGACTTTGAGAAAGGCATTGTGTACATGAGTCCGTCACCGAACTGTGTGCCTTCATTGTAGTAGCCCTCGATGAAATCGTCCTTTTGAGCTTCTGTGAGACCGAGAGTCTCTGTTGTGCCGTCTGCTCTTGTAACGGTGATTTTGCTGTCGATAAGATTGTCCAGCGTAGCAACGGCACCGGCAAGGTTATAGAGAGCAACATGGTCCGGATAGCAATAAGCGATATTCGGCTGATTGCTTACGGTGATCTCCGTGCTTATCTGATCTCTCACATCATCATAGCTGCCCACCTGGGAATGGTTAATGTGGATATTCGGATAAAGTTTGTTGAAAGACTCGATATAGCGGTCAAGAACCTCTGTCAGATTAGAGCCCATCGTATGATAAAACGTGATGGTGACCTCACTGCCGTCATATCCGCCCTCGGGAACGTCAAAGTTCGGGATCCCCTTCTTTGCGCCTCCGCAGGAAGCCATAACAAAGACCATGGCAACCAAAAGCAGAACAGATAAGATTTTCTTCATCATAATGTAATTCCTCCTGTTTTTATTTTTTGATTTATCCGATAATAGCTTCATCTGAAGCTTATCATCCTTTGATTCCGCTTCGGCTTACGCCCTTCATGATGTACTTTCTCAGAAATACAAACACGAGGAAAAGCGGCAAGGAAACAAGTGCGACCGCCGCCATCTGTACGGGATAGTTTACATCGCCCGTCGTATCGGTAAAGGCGTTTCGCAAGCCGTTCGTTATCAGGCGATGCGCCTCATCGTTTGCAACGAGACGCGGCCAAATATATGAGTTCCATGCGCCCATCATCTTGAGTATGGTAATGGAGATAAGCGTAGGAAGTGAGAGCGGTATCATTACCTTCCAGAGATATTTGATATCGCTCGTACCATCGACCTTGGCGGCAAGATACAGCTCATTCGGTATCTGCATAAAGTTCTGACGGAGCAGATAAATATAGAATACACTCACAAGGAAAGGAATTATCAGAACCCTATAAGTCTTTAACCAGCCCAGCGATGCGACCGTGCTGTAATTTGTGATGGTGAAAAGCTCACCCGGGATCATCATTGTTGCCAGAAGTGCGGCAAAAAGTGCATTTTTACCCTTGAACTCAAGCCTTGCAAAGGCAAATGCGGAGAGCACCGTTATCACGAGTGAAAGCACGGTGGACACGATACCTACATAAGCGGTATTCAGGAAGAGCCTGCCGAGATTTGCCGTCTCGAAAGCCGTCTTATAGTTTGAGAAAAGCATGCTGCGCGGCCAGAGCGTCGGAACGTTCAGACGGTATTCATCAAGACTCTTCACGGATGAGATCAGCATCCAATAGAAAGGGAAAAGAACAAACACAGCGACACAGATGAGGAACGCATATATGAGAAACATAACGAGAAATTTCATAATACGCTGCTGTACTGAAACCTGCTGCAGATCTTTTTCGTGCATTGTCGGATTTTTGATTTTGTCCATATCGCCGCCTCCTTAATTGTGAACTTTTTTCTTGCTGACAGCGAGATTGATCAGAGTGACAACAAGAATGATCGCAAAAAGAATGAGTGCGGCTGCGCTGGCACGTCCCTGCTTATTGTCGGCAAGCGACTTATAAATGAAGCCGACCATGGTATTGAGTCTGCCGGGATCGTGTACGGGACCGAGATTTTCGCCGAATATACCGACTATACTCGTATATTCCTTGAAACCGCCGATAAATCCCGTGATGACGACATAGGCTATCATGGGAGAAAGGAGCGGTACGGTGATTCTCGTGAAGATTCTTCTTCTCGATGTACCGTCAACACGCGCGGCATCATAATACTGCTTATTCACGCTTTGAAGTCCGCCGAGAAGAATAAGAATCTTGAACGGTAGCGCATTCCATACAATATATGTCGTCATGACGGTTATATTTGCCCAGTATGAAGAGCCGCTGTTGATCCAGTTGACGGCAGTACCGCCGAAGAATTCTATAATATTATTGATTATGCCCGCCGTAACTATAATATCATTGCCGCTTGTTCCGAGATTTCCCACGATATTGAACATGGCGGCAAAAACCATTCCTATAGCTATGGAGTTGGTCACATAAGGAAGGAAAAATATTGTTTGCAGAGCCTTTTGAAATACTTTTATGGAATTAAGGCAAACGGCTATGATCAAAGCCAGAAAAGACGATATCGGAACCGTCAATATGCATATGAGAACCGTATTTTTCAGGCAGTCCAGAAATCCTTTGTATTTGATAACCTTTGTGAAATTTCCAAAACCGAACTTAAAAGTGGCACCGCCGACGGCACTGAGTCCGCTGTAGCCCTCGAGAAAAGCCATACGCACGGTATTGACGATCGGCCAAACGGTAAATACAAGCAAAAGGACTATCGCCGGAGAGAGATACAGCCAAGCCTTCCATTGCTGTTTACTTTCAACCATGATTATTTTACCTCAAAATAAATTCTTTCTTCGGTTTGCCTATCGAAAATAAATGTTTTCTTCGGTTTGAGATTGTAGCGGACCGTCTCCGCTGTAGGATCGACCTTGCAATCCGAATTGACTATCGAACGTATGACGGGGTTGCATGAGGCGGCATTGGTGGAAACGATGCTTACATCGCGTCCCATGACCTCAATGCTGGAAAGCTTGCAGGAAAGCGCGCCGTCGCTTGCGGGAATAAAGCCCTCGGGACGGATGGCAACATACACTTCCCTGTCCTCAAGCTCAGGTACGTCAATAACGGCATCCTCGCCTATGTAGAGCTTTCCGCCGGACACCTTGCCCTCGAGAACATTGATCGGAGGCGTTCCGAGGAACTTCGCCACGAAAAGGTTGACGGGATTGTCGTATACCTCCTGCGGAGCGCCGACCTGCTGAACGACGCCGAGCTTCATGACCACTATCATATCCGAAATACTCATGGCCTCTTCTTGGTCGTGCGTTACAAATACCGTGGTGATCTTCGTCTCGCGCTGAATGCGGCGTATTTCTTCTCTTGTCTGGAGGCGCAGACGGGCATCCAGGTTGGAGAGCGGCTCATCAAGCAGGAGCACTCTCGGCATTTTAACGAGTGCGCGGGCGATGGCAACTCTCTGCTGCTGACCACCCGAAAGCTCGCTCGGCTTGCGATCCATCAGATCGTCGATCTGAACAAGCTTTGCGGCTTCGTATGCCCGCTCGAGCATGGTATCCTTGTCCAGCTTGTCAGCTCCCTTGAGATTCTGAAGCGGGAAAAGAATGTTCTGCTTTACGGTCATATGCGGATAGAGCGCATAGTTCTGGAAAACAAGACCTACTCCTCTGTTTTCGGGAGAAAGGTCTGTGACGTCGTCATCTCCGAAGAAAATTTTACCGCTTGTCGGCTTCTGAAGTCCGCATATCATATAAAGTGTCGTACTCTTACCGCAGCCGGAAGGTCCGAGAAGACCGACGAGCTTGCCGTCCGGAATGGTAAAATTAAAATCATTCACGGCGACGACTTTATCTTTCGACTTCTTATTTCGGCTTGGGAAGATTTTTGTCAGATTTTGAAGTTCTACTTTCATATAAAATCCTTTCCTTTGTTTATTATGCATTTTTTAATCGCTTACTGAAATTTTAACACCGTATTCACATCGGGAACATAATACGGCTTTTTACATGACGAAAGGACGCACGGTGTGCGCCTTTTCATTAAGCATTTATGCCTGCTTCCCCGCCTGCTCCATTTTCCCTCTCCTGTCGTAAACTTATTTGTATTCTTCCATCGGTAAAACGGTGCGCCGCTTAATATGGCGATTTTGCCACAGAGTCGGCATGTATTTTCTTTTGATATTCTATGAGGTCGTTCTCAGAGTCGAAGAGCTTCTGGCTGCCCGCTTCTATGACGACCGTATCGGAGATCAGATCGTGAATGAGAGAATTATTTCCCGTGCTGATAATGAGAATAAGCTCAAGCAGCAAGATGAGCGCGAGGATTACGATACCCAAAATACCGATGCTGCCGAAATATATCATTATAAGAATAAGCACGGGGATCATTGTTTCTATCGTGTATTTTCCGAGCACCGCACGGATAAAGAGCGCTACGGTCTTTAGCTTTGTGCCGTTTGTCATCATGACGCCGATGCCGAAAATCTTTTTCCCGACAGTCTGCCCGTTTTTCAGAAATAACGGGACCACAAATTCGCCTATCATAACAGCAGCCAAAATGCTGACCGAGGTGATGACGAGCGTGAGATTGATGACAAGCCCATAGACCTTTATGGCTTCCTCATCCTGTGATATGGCAAGCTCAGCCTCTTCGTATCTTTTTATCTCTTCTTCTGTGAGAGAATCAAGACTTTTGGTGCGGTCTATATGATATGCTTCTTCGTATTCTGCATATATCTCCTCAAGCCTGTCATTTGCCTTGTCATAGCCCGTAATAAGCGAAACGAGAGCGGCTATTCCTACGGCAATCGTTAGTATGAGAATAAAATCGAGGAGAGCCGCGGCGAATCTTTTCCATATACTTGCTTTCTGTATATCGTATATCATGCCGTACTTCTCCTCTGTTTTTAAATAATCCAGATGATTTCTATTGATTAAAAAATAACACTTATTCTAATTTTAGTCAACATTTTTAAGCTATCTTTATGATTTTTGGCAAAATAGCCAAAAATCCAAGTTATATATACAACATCTGATACAACAAACCAACCTGCCGACATCACGGAAGAATATGTAAAGCATCTCACTTTCACTCCCTTTTTTTACCCCTGTAAATTTTCATTTAAAAAATTTTGTTTTCATGTTGACAAATGCTCTTCGGCATGGTATGATACAGAAAATTTATTAAAAACGGGAACGAAAAACGAGAGGAAAAGATTATGGATTTTGCTTTACCGTTGGAAAATAAAAAAATAACAGACAGTTCTTTGGAAATCAAAATAGGTGAAATGCTCGCGGAAAACGAGCGTGAGTTTTTCAAGATCGTCACCGACCTTCTGCCGAGCGGAAACTACGGTCAGTCGCTCGCGGAGTTTACGAGCGACCGCATAATAGCTGTTAATCGCGAGGACGGAGGTGAGATCTCCGCGATCTGTGTGCCGTACAGCGAGATAGACAGTCTCACGATAAAGCGCATGTACGGCAATGCTTTTCTGCTCGCCGTAAAAAAGAACGGCGAAAAGACAGAGATAGCGCGCGCTACATACGCGGTGACGGCACTTTTCAATTCCGCCGTACTTTTCATGGACAAGATATCCTCGGGAATACCGATCGATGAAGCCATGGAAAGCGTTGTTACCGCATACAAAAGCTTCTGTACGGTATGCCCGAAATGCGGAAGAAATCTCGTGCGTCCCGGCGCAGACTGTCTGAACTGTGCATCAAAAGGCAAGCTCGTATCCAAACTCGTAAAATATGTCAAGCCCGAATTTAAAATCATCTCTCTTTCCGTGATTATGTCGGTGGTCATAACGGCGCTCAGCCTTGTTCCGCCTTATATCACGAAAATGCTCGTAGATGATGTTATCCCGAGCAAAAATAAGCAGGCGCTGTATATAATCGTGGCGTTTCTCCTCGGAACGTATATCATTCAGTATCTTTTCAGCGCCATCCGCGGGACTCTGCTCCGCCGCGCGGGAGACAGCATCGTAGCAAATCTGAGAAACGATGTTTTCGAAAAAGCCCAGCATCTGCCGATGAAATTTTATGACAAGACCTCCACCGGCTCCGTCATCAACCGCATCAGCAACGATACGAGCAATCTGCAGGCATTTATCCTCCGTATCACACAGGATGTCATCACCCAACTCTTCCTGCTCGTCGGCATCGTTATCATCATGATCACCATGAACTGGAAGCTCTCGCTTCTCTCACTTATTCCCGTACCTTTCGTTGTATATGCTTCGCGCAAATTCGGCAGGAAGATCCGTCCGTTCTACCGCCGCATCTGGAGAAAGTGGACGGCAGTCTCGTCCGTACTCACGGACTCTATCCCCTGCATACGTGTCGTAAAGGCATTCTCCGGCGAGCGGCGCGCCTCAAAACGCCTCGAAAAGCAAAATAAAGAATGGCAAAAGGTCAGCATACGCGCAGGCAAGATGTCCAGCATATTCTCTGCTTTGATTTCATTCGTCGTGGTCTGCGGCTCACTGATCATCTGGGATGTAGGCGGTCTGCAGGTCATAAACGGAAGCCCCGATATCTCACTCGGTCTGCTCGTTTCGTTTATTTCGTATACATCGATGTTCTACGGACCCGTAAACTTCTTCGCGGGGCTCAATGACTCTTATCAGAGCGCTCTCACCTCCGCCGAACGAATAATGGATATACTCGACGCCGAGCCGGAGCATGACGACGGCAAAGGCAACATTCCCGACCATATAAACGGCAAGGTCGAATTCCGCCATGTAAGCTTCTCTTTTGATAAAACAAAAACCGTGCTCTCCGATATAAACCTGCCACTAGCGCCGGGAGAGGCGGTCGGTGTCGTCGGA